>CAZPDB010000085.1:0-1601 GCA_964585285.1 uncultured Methanosarcinales archaeon | reverse complement strand
AGGTTTAATACCAAGAATTATTCTTCTTTTATTCTTGGTGCAGATATTGGCGGCACTCAGACCACTCTTGCTGTGGCTGGGGTTAAGTCTGATCAGCAGCCTTCTCTTCTTTTTTCTATTTCTTTTTCCAGCCCTGCTTTGACTTCTCTTGTTCCTGCTTTGAATCAGCTTCTCACTTACTCCCTTGACCACCATAAGATTAAGATTGATAAGGCTTGTCTTGGCGCTGCTGGTCCTGTTTCTGCTGACAGAAAAACTTGTCAGCTGACTAATCTGGGGTGGAGTATTGATGTCAGGGATATTTTAAAAAATACTCCTCTTAAATCTGTTTTTTTGGTTAATGATTTTGAACTTATTGGTTATGGTCTTAATCTTCTTAATCTTAATAATAAGAGTGATATTTTCAGGGTTAATACTGTCAAGCTTCGCTCCAGCCAATCATCTCACTCGCTCCGGGCTGTTGTTGGTGCTGGCACTGGTTTGGGCAAGAGTTTTCTTGTTCATAATAAGATGAGGAATTTTTATCTGCCTTTCCCCAGTGAGGGAGGTCATGCTGATTTTCCAGCTCAGAACCAGCAGGAGTTAGAGCTTATTAATTTCATAAAAAAAGCCAGGAAAATCAATGAGGTTGATTACGAATCTTTACTTTCAGGTCAGGGTCTGGAGAATATTTATGCTTTTCTTTCTAAAACAAGAAAGTTTTCTCAGGTTTCTCAATCCAGGAAAATAGCTCAGGAGATTAACCAGTCCAGGAACAAACCACTTTTAATCGCGCAGTATAGGAAAAAGGATGCTCTTTGTCAGGAGACTTTTAGAATTTTTACTCGGGCTTTTGCCCGCTGCGCCCGAAATTTTTCCCTGGACACCCTCTGTTTTGGAGGACTTTTTATTGCTGGAGGTATTGCTATGAAGAACCAGGATATTTTCAAGAGCAGGGAATTTCTTGATGAGTTCTATCTTTCTCCTAAAGAGTCTGCTCTCTTGAAATCAATTCCAGTTTATGTTATCACTAACCCCCATACCAGCCTGCTTGGTGCTTGCTTTGCTGCTCTTAAGTTTATCTAACTAATTTAATTTTAGACACTAATTTAATTTTAGACTTTACTAATTAATCTAATTTCATTGAAAATTTCAACTAAATAGAGAAATTAATATTAAAAATTTTTAGTTATTCTTAAATTTGTTAATTTGTTTAATTAAGTCTTCAATTAAAATTGTTCAATGTCCAGCTATTTTGGCTATGGCATAAAAAACATAAATGGTTAATATTACTGCAGCCTCTCCTTTTTGCAGGCCTTTTTTTCTGGTAAAAAAGAATAAAACTGCTGCTGAAGCTAATAAAAGAAAGGGAATGTCAAAAAATAACAAATCTCTGCTAATGTTTAATCCTGAGATGGTTGCTCCAACTCCTGTCACTATGAGGATATCAAAGATGTTGCTTCCAATTAAGTTTCCCAATGTCAGGCCAGGCGATCCTTTTAGTGCTGCTCCCAGGGCAAGAACCAGCTCGGGCAGGCTTGTTCCCACTCCAATGATAAGTATTCCGATGAGTGATTGTTTGATAGCGAGCATTTCAGCTAGTTTTATTCCATTATTAACAA
>CAZPDB010000084.1:0-1825 GCA_964585285.1 uncultured Methanosarcinales archaeon | reverse complement strand
CAAAAATCCAACCACTCTATTAAGTTTTTTCTTTGGTCAAAAAATGGTCTATGCTGGCCAGATAATCTGGGAAAACAATGAAAAATTCGAGCAAAGACAAGCACACAAAAAACCAGGGATGATGCCTGTTTCTCTTGACCCCAGATTAGCCAGATGTTTAGTTAATCTGCTGGGAGCAAAAAAAGGAGAAAAAATCTATGATCCAATGTGCGGGGTTGGGGGAATACTGGTTGAGGCAGGACTGGCTGGGTATAAAGCAATCGGATATGATATTATGGAGAAAATGCTTAAAATGGCTGAGAAGAATCTAAACTACTACGGAATTAAAGGATTCAAACTGGAGTTAAGAAATGCCTTAGAAATTAAGCATAAAATGAAATATGCGGTGAGTGATTTACCCTATGGTAAAAATACAAAAAAGCAGGATTTGGTGAGATTGTATGCTGATTTTTTGGAAATGCTAGAGAAGAATTTAACTAAGAGGGCAGTAGTGGTTTTTCCTGATTTTGTGGATTTAAAGAAGTTGTTAATAGATTTGAGATTAAAGGTGAT
Organism: uncultured Methanosarcinales archaeon; assembly: GCA_964585285.1. Classification (GTDB taxonomy): domain Archaea; phylum Nanobdellota; class Nanobdellia; order Woesearchaeales; family CAZPDB01; genus CAZPDB01. Next base: position 1,273 of record CAZPDB010000084.1, on the reverse strand, counting down.
TGGTTGTTATGATTATTATATTCATAAAAGTTTGACTAAAAAGATAATTATCTTAGAAAAACAAAAAATAAAATAATTGATTACTTACTCCTCTTCTTTTTTCCCTTGTCTTTCTTCTATCTCTTCGCGCTCAGCATCAAGCATAAGCCTTTTCTCAGTACGAGCAACAGTCTCCCTGATAGTCTGAATAGCATCAGGAGCAACACTAATGGAATCAATGCCGTGCTTAACCAGAAAAGCAGCCATCTCTGGTCTGGAACCAGCCTGACCGCAAATACTGGTCTTGACATTAAACCTCTTGCAAGTATCAATAACTAAGGCGATTTCGCCAAGCACAGCTGGATGAAGTTCATCAAATAATTTCTGAATCCTTTCATTATTCCGATCAATACCTAAAGTGAGCTGGGTTAAATCGTTGGTGCCAAAACTGATAAAATCAATACCCTCCTGACAAATCTCTTTGATAGTCCAACAAGAAGCAGGAGTCTCAATCATGACCCCAAAATCAACATCTTCACAGGGCTCAAGACCAATCTCGCGCATAATCTGCTTGGCCTGCCTAACTTCTCTTGGTCTGATAACAAAAGGGATCATCACCCCAACATTTTTCAAACCTTCATCATAACATTTCTTAACAGCCATAAACTCAGCCTTTAAAATTTCTGGTTCATCAAGGGCTCTTCTAATAGCGTGCCAGCCAATCATAGGATCAGTCTCCTTGGGCTCCTTATCAGCACCCTGAAGATTAGTGTATTCATCTGTTCTGATATCAGAAGTGCGAATCCAGACAGGTTTGCCCTTCATGATCTGAGCCATCTGCTTAATATTCTTGTATAACAATTCAGTATAATCCTGAGACTTGTTCTGGCGAATGAACTCAGCCGGGTGCATACCTCCCTCAGCAATGGCCATCTCTAATCGCATTAAGCCAACACCATCAACCTGATCTGCAATTCTGCCAGCATATTCTGGTAAATCCATCACAGCCTTAATAGAAGTGGCAGTGACAATCTTCCCCACTGTTGCCCCTGTTGTTGGCGCAGCTTCAGTCTCAGATTTTTGAGGCAAACACTCCCCCTCATAAACATTACCATGAGTTGCGTGAACAGTGACCACCTGCCCATCCTTGAGAACCTGAGTGGCTTCTTCAGTGCCAACAAGACAGGGAATACCCATCTCGCGGCTGACAATAGCAGCGTGACAAGTAAGACCTCCTTCATCAGTAACAATAGCCACTGCCCGCTGCATAGCTGGAACCATATCAGGTGTAGTC
>CAZPDB010000083.1:0-1858 GCA_964585285.1 uncultured Methanosarcinales archaeon | reverse complement strand
AATAACTATCTCTAGAATCTCTTCTACTTTTTCTTTCTCTTGAACGTTCAAATCTTGCCATAAATATATGAGAAATACACTTAGTATATAAAGTTATATGAAAATTATTGAAAATGTTTAAAAAAATCAATCCTTACTCTTAGTCTTAACCACATTATCTCCGTGAGTGAGATGGTTAAGTTTTTCATAGAACTCTTCTTCCAAACCTCCAGGGATATTCACCACAAGACGGAGAGAGCCATCATTCTTCCACTCTTCTTTAATGACTTTTCCCATAGTCCTCAAAGCATTACTGGCCTTGCCAGCATACTTAGATGGGATAAGGATATCAATCTCCTTAATCTCAAACTTAATAGGCAGAACAGGCCTCAAATCATCAAGTATTCTGTTAAGCTGGGCTTCTGGTTTTTTCTGCGGCTCAATCTTAATCTTGGCCTCTTCAAAAGCATTCTCAATCCTCTTCAAAGGAATAGGCAGGTGAGTCCTGGGATCAACAGCATTTCTCTGAAGAATAGCCATAACCCTCTTTTTTTTTCTCTGACGAATCTTCTGGCGGTGCTCCTGATCAAGCTGGATTTCTCCCTCAGAAAGAATATCCTTAGCAATCTCAAAAACATCAGTAGTGCCAAAAACAGATTTAAGATGATGCTCTGAAGCAAGCATGCCCTTCTTGGTGTCAGTATAAATATTCTCAGCATTGAGGATCTCATGCATCTTAATACTTTCCCCTTCCAGATAATGAAGAGCCTTGTCAACATCAATGTCAACCTCAAAAATCTCCCCTCCCTTTTTCAGGCGGGCCACATTAAGATGACGAATCTTTTCCTTATTAAAAACATCCTCTTGAGGAGCAGCGCCTTTCATCTTTTCACCTTTATTAACCTAATTAATTTTGGCTTGTTTAACTCTTGCTCTTGTCATCCTTCTTTTTTTCTACTGGCTTGACTTCCTTGCAAAGAGCTTCAATCTTTTTCTTAGAAATTTCCTTGTAAGTCTTGTCATCTTCCTTGATAAGAGCAGCCTGAACTCTTCCAGGCTTAAAATCCTTACCCAAAACAGTCTTAAGAGCTCTGAGTCCGAGCTTCATACCTTCTTCACAGTTCATTCCTTCCTTATACTCTTTATGCAGAATCTCAGTAGCTTCATCTTCACCATCACCAATAGTCACAGCCAGATATTCAAAATAAATCCCAGTAGGATCAGTGAGGAAAAGCCTCTTCTTGCCATCACCCTCAATACCAGCAATAAGCAGAGAAACACCAAATGGTCTTAGACCTCCAGACTGGGTAGTGATCTGTTTTAATTCACAAACATTCTTGACCACAGTAATAACTTCAATAGGCGCATCATAAGTAACCCTATGCTGCTGAGCAATTAATTGGGCCCGATCAATCAAAACACGGGCATCAGAGATAATCCCAGAAGCAGTAGCCCCTAAATGAGAATCAATCTGCCAAATCTTTTCCACACCCTCTGGCACCATCAAAGGATCAAGAACTCTCTTATCAGCAATCAGTAAAACACCATCACTACAAACCATGCCCAGAGCTGTTGAACCCTGCTTAACTGTTTTCTTAGCATACTCAACCTGAAGAAGCCTGCCATCAGGACTAAACATAGTAATAGCCCTGTCATAACCCATTAGTTGATGAGGCATTGTTTCCATTCTTTTTTCACCTCGAATTGTTAAATAAAATTTTCCCAATTCTTTTATAAAAAATTAGTTTTTATCTTTAATTAATTGACTCTTTTCCAAAAATTAATAACCAATACTTTTTAAAGTTTTAGGTTTTGATTTTGGTTTTGCTGGATTTTATCAGCTGATTAAGTTTTATAACTTGATTAAACTACTCCTTAC
>CAZPDB010000082.1:0-2076 GCA_964585285.1 uncultured Methanosarcinales archaeon | reverse complement strand
TTTATGATATTTAATCTTAGGGTTCATCTCATTTCTTTTTTAGATTGATTATATTTAAATGTTGCTTTCAAATAAGTGAAAAATTTAAATAGTAGTAAGAGAAAAAAAGGGTATGAGGTTCAAAAACATTAAACTGCCAACACTGGAAGAAGACCAAACATTAATAAAAGCAATTCTGGAAAAAGAGCAGGACTCTTTTGTGCTGGCTAACAAGCTAAGTGAAAAATTCACTCAGAGATACGGTTTTATTTTTGGCGGGAAAGTAGAGGTAAGATATGACTTGATAAATGAAAAATGGGAAGTTAAAACTTCTGACAAGCAAAATGCTTCTTTAGAAGATATAGAAGATTTACCCAGACAAATGAGAACAATGATTGAAGAAGCCAAAAGAAAAAGAATCCTCTTTGGTTAAAGCATAATTCTTGCTTAACTCTTAATTACGGCACCTCATTGAAATCTATACTATCAATAAACCTCCCTGTTATGATACAAAAAGATAGGTCCAAAAGATCAGGCATTGCTGATGATTGCCAAAGAAAAGGCAGTAAAAAAAATATTTAGTAAAAAATAGTTAAGTTTATAAGTTAATTTTTCTCTTCATTTTAAGACTAGAAAATTTTAAGCTGCAGTCAGTGTTTAATCTGTCAATCAAATGCCGTGGTGGCACAACCTGGTACTGCGCAAGCCTGGAAACCTCTCATTGACAAGCAAATTAATTGTTGAATGAGAATAGGGACAGCTTGTTTCCTTCGGGATTTCCCGGTTCAAATGCCAGGGACTGCACAAGATAAGTGAAGGTTATGCAATCCCTGATTGAAAGTCCGGGCCACGGCGTTTAAAATTTTAGAACTTTCTGATTAAATTTAAAATTAAATTTTAATAATTGTTTTAACTTCCCTCTTCTGCTGAGCTGACTTGTAAATAGCATCAATGACTTTCATCAAATAAACTCCGTGCTCACCCGGACTGAGAATTGGTTTTTTAGGATCAAGAATGGTCTGGACAAAATATTCCTGCAGACTGGGAGTAGATTCAAATTTTTTAGGGTAATTATCCCACTCAGCACCATGTTTTTCAGTGAAAACACCGATAGGATGCTCTTGGGGAGGTATAATTTGATACCTGAGTCCACTACGAGAACCTAAAATTTCAACATAGAATTGGTCTTCTTTGATATGAGCTGCCCAGGAAGTTTTTAGATGAACAACAGCTTCTTGTGTTTTATGAACATAACCTCCCCTAATTCTTATCAAGGCCTCATTAAAATCTTCAACATTATGTTCTTTAGATGATTGTTCAGACCTGAGAGAATAAAATCCTCTGGTGAGATGACCAGAAACAGTATAAACTTCTGGTAAGCCAGAAAGCCATAAAGCTAAATCAAGCGCGTGGGAACCACCTATATCAATCAAAGGTCCTCCCCCAGCAGAACCTTTACCCACAAACCATCCACTTGGTGTGCCTTCTCTTCTAATCCAAACAGCACTGACCCTAAGGATACGGCCCAATTCATTAGATTCAACCATTTTTCTAATCAATTTAACCTCAGGCCGATAGCGATTGTGATGGCCAACAGTAAGAATCTTCTGAAATTTATTTGATACTTCCACCATTTTTTTGGCATCAGCAGCATTCTTGGCAATAGGTTTTTCCACCAGCACATGCTGCCCATTTTTCATAGCTTGGATAGCATAAGGTTTATGAAACTTATTAGGCAGAGCAATAACAACTGCATCAAGAGAGGCTTTTTCCAGCATAGCTTCAAAAGAAGTATATGTCTCCAAAGAGGGATTATAGTCTTGATACTGCTCTATAACTTCTTCTAGTCTTTGCTCATCTATATCACAAACTGCTGTAACTAAAGCTGACTCCAGAGAAGAAAACTCCTTAAAATGCCCCCTGCCAATGCCTAAACCAGCAATACCTATTTTAACCAGGCTTTTCATAATCCAGTTATAAAAATAATCATATAAAATTTTTATGGTCTTAGAAAATAGAGAAAGAAAAAGAAAGAAAAGAGATTCAAAAAAGAGACAGGAAGAAAGTGAAACAGAAAAAAACGAAGATGGAGAAAAG
>CAZPDB010000081.1:1193-2116 GCA_964585285.1 uncultured Methanosarcinales archaeon | reverse complement strand
CAGCAGAAAGTTTAGGCGCAACCACAATAATCTGTTCTGACAAGACAGGAACTATCACAAAAAATCAGATGACAATAACAAATATTTTTTATGATAACAAAATAATCAAAGTAAGTGGGACTGGTTATAAGCCGAAAGGAGATTTTTCTGTTGATAAAAAGAAAATCAATCCAAAACAGCTGGAATTGCTGTTGAGAATAGGTTATTTGTGCAATAATTCTGAATTAGTAAAAAAGAAAGGCAGGTTTGAGATTATTGGAGATCCTACAGAAGGTTCTTTAACTGTGTTGGGGAAAAAAGGAAAACTTGAAGATAAAAAATTAAAAAAGAAGTTTTCTTTTATTGAAGAATTGCCATTTGATTCAGCCAGAAAAAGGATGTCAGTTATATTTAAAAATAAGATAAATAAAAAAACAGAGGCCTATGTTAAAGGAGCTCCTGATCTTCTTTTAAAAGTGTGCGATAGAATAATTGAAAATGGCAAAATAAGAAAGCTAACTAAAAAAGATAAAGAAAAAATTCTTAAGATGAATAATTCTTTTGCTGGAAAAGCTTTGAGAGTTCTTGCTCTGGCATATAGAGAAGTTCCTGATTCTAAAAAATATACAATTAATAATATAGAAAAAAATCTAATATTTGCTGGTCTTGTTGGGATGATTGATCCTCCAAGAGATGAAGTTAAACAAGCTGTTGAACAATGCCAAGAAGCAGGAATAAGGGTTATGATAATAACTGGAGATCACGCTATAACAACCAAAGCAGTAGCTGAACAGATTGGATTATTCAAAGAAGGTGATATTGTACTGACTGGAGAAGATGTTGAAAAAATGAGTGAGTCTGAGCTTGAGAAAAAAATAGAAAAAATCAGAATTATTTCCAGAGCTCTGCCTATCCAAAAATCAAGGGTTGTTGATGCTTTACAG
>CAZPDB010000081.1:0-1183 GCA_964585285.1 uncultured Methanosarcinales archaeon | reverse complement strand
CAATGACTGGTGATGGGGTAAATGATGCTCCTGCTCTTAAAAAAGCTGACATAGGGATAGCTATGGGCATAACAGGAACAGATGTTGCCAAAGAAGTAAGTAAAGCAACTTTAACAGATGATAACTTTGCCACAATAGTAAAAGCAATAGAAGAGGGCAGGAATATTTATAATAAGATGATTAAATCCACTAAATTTTTCTTGTCTTGCAATACTGGTGAAATAACTTCTGTGTTAATAGCAATATTATTAAGATTTCCACTGCCTTTATTACCTCTTCAGATTCTAATGATGAACCTATTGACAGATAATTTCCCTGCTCTTGGGTTAGGATTTGAATCAAGCGAAAAAGGAATTATGAAACGCCCGCCAAGAGATCCAAAAGAGAAACCTATTACAAAAAAATTATTCTTATCGATCGTCATATTTGGATTGATAATGGGTTTGGGAACATTATTCATGTTTATGCAATACAAAGAAATCAATTTAAGCAAAGCTCAAACAATAGCTTTCACAACTTTAGTTCTGTTCCAGATGTTTGCTGTAATGAGCAGCAGAACCCTTCATCCTTCACTTAAACACTTGAATCCCCTCTCAAATAAGTGGCTGTTCGGAGCTGTTTGTTTATCATTGGGCATACAATTAGCAGTAATATACTGGTTACCATTACAAATAATCTTTGGCACTGTTTCATTATCAGCAATAGACTGGCTTAAAATCATAGGCATTTCAAGCGCAGGTTTTGTAATGATGGAGATAAGCAAGTTAGTTATGGGTTACCAGAGCTGAAAACAAAATGGCACAATTTCTTAGCATAGTAGACATGCGCTCCATCTTTTGATTTTTTTTAATGAAATGTTTCTTCTTGTACAGAAAATGAAACTTATTTCTTAATATTCTGCTTTTTTAAGTATAAGCAAAAACCATTTTAAATTCAAAAGTTATCTTTGAAAAATTAAATAATTTTCTAAACTACAGAATAGTAAAGATAGAAAACTTTATAAATATAGGTTTAATACCTATATGTATGAGCGATAAAACAAAACTAAACTTTGCCATTGTTGGGTATGGCAGGATGGGAAAATTAGTAGAACAAGTTCTAAGAGAAAAAGATGAAAATATCCATGGAATAATTGATCCTGCATATGAACAATTTAGTTGGACTGACGAATCTTTACAAGATA
>CAZPDB010000080.1:0-2252 GCA_964585285.1 uncultured Methanosarcinales archaeon | reverse complement strand
GATATGACCAGTGGCCGCCGCACCAAGGCGGTTATTTTCACTGACAGCGGAGGTTTTCAAGTTTTAAGGCCAAGCTTTGAACCAGACATTATTCCTGAGGGAATTAATTTCAAGAATCCTTTTACTGGACAGCCCCAACTCTTAACTCCAGAGAAAGTGGTTGAGATTGAACGAAAACTCAATATTGATATTGGCATGGTTCTGGACCATGTTCCTGCTTATGGCCAGGATAAGTCCCTGGTAACCAGAAGTTTGCGAAATACTGCTTGGTGGGCTAAGCGCGCTCTGGAAAAAATCAATAAAACTGCTGAAGAATATCCAAACCAATCTAAAAAACAGTCAAAACAGCTCTTTTTTGGTATTGCTCAGGGAGGTGTTTTTCCTGATTTAAGAAAAAAATCCACTCAACAGATTAACCAGCTTGATTTTGATGGCAATGCTCTTGGCGGTCTGGCCATTGGGGAGCCAAAAAAAGAGATGTATCAAATGATTAAGCTTTCTAATCAAATTTTTACTCCTGATAAGCCGAGATATCTTATGGGTGTTGGCAGTCCAGAAGATTTAATCAAAGCAGTTGATTTAGGAGTGGACGTCTTTGACTCCAGATTCCCTACTATGAATGCCCGGCACGAAACAGCTTTTACCTGGCAGGGAAAAATCAGGGTGTCTAATAAGCAGTATGAACAAGATTTTGATCCACTTGACCAGAAATGTGATTGTTATACCTGCCAAAACTATTCCAGAGCTTATATCAGACATCTCTTCAAAACAGATGAATGGGTGGCTAAACAGCTAATGACTATGCACAACCTTCATTTTATCCAGGAGTTGATGCATAAAATCAGAACAACTATCAAGGAAAATGAGTGGCAGAGATTTAAAAAAGATTTTCTTGAGGATTATCTTAAAATAACTTAATCTAAAGAAAACAAAAAATAGAAAAAGAACAAAAAGAAAATAAAAAATAAAAATCAAAGTTGAATTATATCTTTTTGATTATCTCACAATAGTCCTTACAATACATTCCTTACAACACATTCCTTACAATACATTCCTTACAACACATTTCTTATATTGTCTATATGATCAGCTATTTCCTGACCATTCTTAGTAAGAGTGAGCAGTTTTAACCTTCCCTGCTTGTCGAAATTAACTAATTCAGATCTTTCCATTTCCTGAAGGATCTTGACCACATGAGAATAAGTGCAGTCGATTTGTTTGGCTAAAGAAGAGGCGTAAATTTCACCTTTAGCATTTCTTAGTGTTATTAACATCATCGCCGGTTTTTCCCGAAAAAATATGTTAAATATCTTTTTATTTTTCATTCTCCATACCCCCATATCACTTTATTAATTTTTTAACCCCTTTTTTAGATGGAGAGATAACTTTTCCCTTTAACTTACCTTACAACTCAAATTAAAACAGAAAGTGGTAATTAAAACATATATTTAAATCTTATGCTTTTAAATTAATATATCTCAACAATTGAATCATAATCCTTTAATCCTATTATTTAAATCATAACAGATTAAAGATAATCTATATGTTATTAACTAAAACTTTTAATATAAGCAGTCAAAAACTAGTTTTAATATGAAAAAAGAAGCTCAGAATAGAGGTTTTTTTCCTTTTCCAAAAGTTAGGCCTGTCCAAAAAGAGATTATCAGTTTAGTCAAGCAAACTTTGGAGCAGAGGAAAAATCTTCTTCTTCATGCTCCCACCGGAATTGGCAAGAGCGCTGCTGCTCTTACTCCAGCTCTGGAATTTGCTTTGGAAAACAATAAGAAAATTCTTTTTCTCACTTCCAGGCAGACTCAGCACCACATTGCTTTGGAAACCCTTAAGCTTATCTCTCAAAAAATGAATTTTCCTCTGCCTGTAGTTGATTTGGTTGGTAAGCGAGATATGTGTTTGATTGAAGGCATAGAAAAATCTTTTTTTTATGAATTTTGCAAACAAGCTCGTGAGCACAACACTTGTGAATTTTATCTTAACACTAAGGATAGTGCCCATCCCAGCCCACCAGCAGCTAAACTTTTAGAAGAACTTAAGTCTATCTCACCAGTGGGAGTTGAAGAAATTATCTCTGCTGCTGAAGAAAAAAAGGTCTGCCCTTATGAAATTGCTTTATTTCTAGCCAAAGAAGCCAGGGTGATTATTGCTGATTATAACCAGCTTTTCAATCCCTTTATTAAAACAATCTTTATCAATAAAACCAATCTTACTTTAGACAATTCTATCATTATTATTGA
>CAZPDB010000079.1:0-2360 GCA_964585285.1 uncultured Methanosarcinales archaeon | reverse complement strand
TTTTTGCTTGGATTTAATTTCTTTTTTGATGGGTTTAACCTAGTTTTTTCGACAGCTTTTTAAATGAGTTCTGCTTTCTTTATATTTGGTGTAGGACAGTTTTTGGCCATCGCAACCCCTCTTTACTGAGGGAGTGGTGAGGAAAGTCCGCCCACTGCTTTATAATCACTGGTGGAAGCCAGACTCAGAAATGGGTGGCAACTGCTTCAGAAACAAAACCACCTTTGGCGCTAACAATGAGGCTTGCGAAATTTCTGGTGACAGGGATGAGTTAACCAGCTGAGTTGTCAAAGGAAAGGATGAGACAGCAGCCCTGATTGGTGCAAGCTTAGTGCGCTTAGTAGAATGCCAAAACAGACCATCGCTGGCTCCTAACAAACAAGAGTTTAGTTTGGGTCTGACAGAAGGCGGCTTATCACTGTCTGACACCATTTTTTTCTTTTTTATATCTTGTTCATAAAAACAAAAATTTTATTAAAATAAGTGTTTTTAGATGAAAAATGGTAGAAGTTTTAGAAACTGGGGAATTAAGAAAACAAATAAAGGAGCAATATGAATCATTACTCAAGAAAGAAATTGTCAGTACCTGGGACTTAGAAGAATTTGAAAAATTGCTCGATGAAGTCAAAGGAATCCTGAGCAAACATGAAGTAAAAAAAATGCGCAAGACCATCAAGAAAAAAACCCATCTAGTTGAATTTGAAGGCAGCATTACTCCAGGACCAAAATATGAGGAAAAGGATATTAAGTATTTGAGAAAAAAAATTAAAGATTTTTTTAAATCACCAGATAGTGCTGGAATATCAAAAGGGCATAAGATTAAATTTTATCTTTTTGGCAGTCTAATTACTGGTTTTTGCAATCATCCCAGAAAAAAACATTATGGCAAGCCAACTGATGAAGGCAGGCTGAGCGATGTGGATATTTTAGTGGTCATTCCAAAAAAACTTTTTTTCCAAGTGTTTAGGTTACAAGAGATAGTGGAAAAGGTAAGAGGAACAATCAGAACAAGGGCTATTGGGGAACAGACTACTGGGACAGCATTGGCTGGTCCTTTTCAGCTGTTATTTGAATATTTAAAACATCTTCATTTTGCTGGTAAAAAAAGGCCAATCAGCCTGGTCTTTGTGCCAGAAAAGGATTTTAAAGAAATCAATTATGAAGAGGAGCCTAATCTGGAAGTGATAGAAATAAAAACCTAAAAATAATGAAAAAAAATAAAATAAAGAGGAGACATAAAAACTACTCAATAGTAATAAAGAAGGAAAAGTTTTATAAAGAAAGAACAATTTCAAGGATTAATGGTTTATAAAATTAAGACTGAATGGAGAGAATTTTACAATGATCCCGGGACTATTCTAACTGAAGACGAAGCGCAAAAATTGGAGAGGGCGTATAAAGTATTCTGCACACACTCATCCGGTGATGTTTTGGCAGTAGAAGAATACCAGGGAGGAAAATTAGTTTCTTATTCAAGAAGAAGTTTGTGTTTGATTCAAAAAAATTATTCAGCAGATGATGAGCTGGAGAGTGTGGTTGTTTCTACTCTTAGATATGATGGCGGGGAAACAGTAAGAATAGTTGATTTAATTGAAAGAAGAGTAACTATGGAAACAGGCACTGGTGAATTACTGGAAGTTAAATCATTAGGGGATAAAGAAAAGGAAAAAACCAATTAAATCTATTATTTTTAAGTTACTACTTCTAAGTTGCAAATCACCGAAAGATTTATAAAGGGGGAGATCTTTTTTATAAGAATGGTTGAAACTGGTATTGGAGTTTATGCTAAAAATGGTAGTGAGCTAGAACCTTATGAAGACAATACTATTCAGCTTTCTTTTCATGACAAAAAAGATTTTTTTGATTTACCTCATCAGGATATTAGAAGAGTAGCCAGGGATTATAATATCAAAATTGCCAGTGTTCATGCTCCTTGTTTTGATGTTTTTAATGAGGAATTTCTACCGATGTTAAGATTAATCAAAAAAAGATATGAAGTAAGGACAATAACTTTGCATCCACAAAAGGGAGCAATGACTGATGCTAAAAAGAGATTAAAAGAGATGGGTTCAGAAATAAAAGAGATGGATATTTTGCTTGGCTATGAAAACTTTGAAATAAAGGGAAAAAGATGGATTGCTGACCCTTTGGAGATGATCTTAAAATTTAAAGAATGGCAGGGACAAGGCATGGATTTTTTGGCTTTAACCTGGGATACTGGACATACTAATCCAGAGGGTGATGAGTATATGTTAGCCCATCTTTATGAACAGATTAAAAAAAAAGAAGCAGATGATTTAATCAGGATAATTCATCTAAGCAATCGAGGGACAAGGAGAGGGAAAGGACACATTCCTTAT
>CAZPDB010000078.1:0-2449 GCA_964585285.1 uncultured Methanosarcinales archaeon | reverse complement strand
AAAGATAAAAAAGTCAAAGATAAAAAAGTCAAAGATAAAAAAGTCAAAGATGGGGTGCTGGCCTGATGGCGCCAGGAATGATAGAAACAGGGGCGATAATAGAAACACAACTCTGGGCAGTACTGGTGGTGCTGTTGGCCAGTCTTTTAGGAGGGCTGGGAGCAAACTTTCTTAAAAAAGGCTCAGAAAAATTTCATTTAGGGACACTAATAAAAAAACCCTGGAGAATGTTGAAGAATTATGAATTAGTGCTGGGAATATCACTTTATGCCCTGGGAACAATACTTTTTATTCCAGCATTGAAAGGAGGAGAACTTTCCATTCTTTACCCTATAGTCTCCACCAGTTATGTCTGGACAGTCATCTTTTCCAGATTCATGATAGGGGAGAGAATCAACTGGGAAAAAATAATCGGAGCAGTGCTGATTGTAATAGGAGTTTCATTGTTGGGTCTGGCAGCCTAATCCTGGAGTTATCTATTTTTTATTGAAAATTTTATTGAAAATTTCGACTAAAGGGAGAAATTTTCCCAGGGGTATAATACTCTGAACTTCAGGTCGGAGATAGGCGAGCATAAAGAAATAAAGAATATTGGAAATTTTTAGTTATTTAAAGAGTTATCATCAGAAAGGTTAAAGCTATAAACCAAATCAGTATGATGCTCATAGATTAAATCCAGAAAAGAGCAGTTAAGAGGCTTATTAGAAATGATTACAGAAGCATGACGCTGATTTAGAATATTCTTTTTAACTGAACAATTCTGACTGAAAAAATTAATAACATCTGCAGTATCAGGAGGGGCGTTTTCTGAAGGAATAAAATGAACAGAGGAATTAAGATTAAGAGCAGGAAGCAAAAGAGATTTTTCAATGGAAGTAAAAATAGTTTGTTGAGGGTGATTTTTCAAAAGCCAAAGACCAACCTGGTAATCACTAAGAGAAACATACTCCCTGAGTTGAATGCTTGGCTCAGTCAAATCAAGGAAAGAAGTATAAAAAATAAGGAAAAAAAGCAAGGCCAGCATGAGAAAAGTGACCAGGCGATTAACTTTTTTAAAATGATGATAAAATTGCGAAGAAAGATAATAAAGACCAAGAGCTGAGAAAGGAATAGCAGAGAGCATCAGCTGATAAACAACCCTCTGATATCTGAGAAGAGGAGAGAACTGAAAAAGAAGAGGGAAGAAAGAGAGGAGAAGAGTAAAGAAAAAATAAAAAGAGAGCCAGGAAAACCATTTCTTGCGGTAACAGATAAAAAGACCGTAAAAAAGCAATAAAGTAGCAACAGCACCATACATTAGAGGAAGATTAAAATAAAGATGGGCTGGGTTTTGAGTGAAAGGGAAAATAAGTTTGGTCAGGAGATTAAAACCAACTTTTTGATTGAGCCAAGATAAAATAAAAAATACAAAGAAAAAAATGATGATGAAAGAAAGAAGAAAGGGAGGGGTTTTGAGTAATTTTCTAAAGCGGTGGTTGGTGAAGATAACCCAGATGAGGATGGAAAATAAAATAAACAGAAAAAGAGTGCCCTGAATCGGGATTATAGCCAGAAGACAAAGAGAAGCCAAAAAAAATCTTTGTTGGTGAAGATAGTAAGCAATCAAATAGAGCAGAGGAATGAGAAAAACAAAACTAACAAAGAGCTTAATTCCCAAAAGATTGAGATTGGTCTTGAGAGATGCAAATAAAAAAATGGCTAAAAGAGCAGGCCAGAATTTTTTAGTGATGGTTTTGATGACAGAGAAAAGAATGAAAGAGGAGAGAGCAGCAAAAACAGCTGGAAGAAACTGATAACTGAAAAAAGGATTGACACGAGCCAGGAGAAAAAGAGAAGCAGTGAAGAGATTAAAACCAAAATGATAAGCCTGAAAAATATTAGTATAGGAGAGATGGCCGGTTCTCATAATAGAAAGGGACTGAGTTAGGTTAACCCACTCATCAACATGAAAAGGAAAATGATAATCAAAATGGATAGAGAAAGTGAAGATAAAAACAAAAACAAGGGCAGCTAAGACGAGCAATGTTTGGGGCTGAATGATTCTTTTAAAAAAAAGATTGAAATTAAAAGAGATTTTTTTCTGATGAAGAGCAAGCAGAAAAAGAACTAAAATGAGTAAAAGATAGGAGAGAGAAAGAGAAAGAGAAGAGATGGTAAAAAAATTAAGCAAAATCACAATAAAGATAACCAAAAGATAAGTTAGAGGGAGAGCAAGGAAAAATCTTTGAAGAGGTTTTTTGAGGAAAAGAGAGGTAAGAAAATAAGCCGGAAGAAAAAGAACAAATAAAGCCACTAAAAGGGAAAAGAGTTCAATAATCATAATGAGAAAAAGACAATGGTTAAATAAAAAGATTGCGGTACTTTGGCAATAGGTTTAATTACATGAAAAAGAATACAAAGAAATAACCTGACATTTCTTGTACGCAAAATCTATCTGATTTTGCTCTAC
>CAZPDB010000077.1:0-2532 GCA_964585285.1 uncultured Methanosarcinales archaeon | reverse complement strand
CCAGGTGTTTCAAAAGAGAGAAGACAGATCCATAAACACAAAATATAAATATCCCTTCTTTAATTTACTCTAAAAATAATTAAAGGATTTGAAATCTAAGAATTTCCAAAAATACAATCTTTAAAAATAAATGAGGTGAAATTAATGGAAGATAATATGTTTGATTTAAAAGATAAAGTGGCTATAGTTACTGGTGCTTCCAGAGGGTTGGGCCAGGCTATGGCTGCTGGTTTAGCTAAAGCCGGTGCCAAAGTAGTGGTTACTGATATTCTGGATACAAAAGAAGCTGTTGAGAATATTAACAAGTCTGGTGGAGAAGCTATAGGAATAAAGGTTGACGTTTCTAAAAAATCTGATGTGGAGAATATGGTCAAGCAGGCAGTTGAAAAATTCGGCCGGATAGACATTCTGGTTAACAACGCAGGTATCCTTAAAATGGCTCCAGCAGAAGAATTAAAACAAGAGGATTGGGATAAGGTTATAGAAATAAATCTCAAAGGACAGTTTCTCTGTGCTCAGGCAGTTGGCCAGCAGATGATTAAGCAAAAGTCAGGCAAGGTTATTAACATTGCCAGTGTGGCTGGAATACAAGCTTTTTCCCAGTCAGTTTGTTATAATGCCAGCAAGGCAGGAGTTATCCTGCTCACTAAAACCTTGGCTGTTGATTGGGGCCAGCATAATATTCAGGTTAATGCTATCTGTCCTGGTGTTTTTGCCACAGCAATGACTGATGACTTTCTCAAGGATGAGGGTTTTCAGCAGATGATAAAAAACAAAGTTCCTTTGTCCCGCGCTGGCCAGCCCAAAGAATTAGTCAGCACTGCTGTTTATCTTGCTTCTGACGCTTCCAGTTACACTACTGGTCATGCTTTAGTTGTTGATGGCGGCTGGACAGCTGGGTTATAATCAGGATACTCTGATAATTAAATTTTTTTTAATTTTTTTAATTATATACTTAATTCTAATAATTTATATAAACTCGACTATTTTTTTATTTTTGAGTTGAAGATGGAAAAAGGTGAAGATTATAATTCAGGACAATGTCTTGTTTATTTGGCTAATCAATTTGGTTTCTCTCAAACTGGCTCTTCTCTTTTAGATCAGATAAAACTCCGCCTCTCTTGTATTGGTTTTACTGTCTTCGAACCTTTTTGTGAGTGCAATAAAGAATTTGAGTGGGAAAAATTAGAACAAGCTAAAAAATCTGATTCATTAGATGACTACCTGGCTTTTTGGAAAGATATCAATCAAACTCTTGGCTATATTAATGAGCAGGGAATGAAAAGAGCTCATCTTATGACTGCTCTTTTGGATGGTGGCCATAGTGTTGATGATGGTGTGGCTGCTGAAATAGGTTATTTTGCTGCCCTGGAAAGAGGCCCGATCATTGCTTTGAGAACAGACCTCCGCTGTGGAGAGAATCCTGCTTGTCTAATCAATCCCCAGCTTCTTTATTTCATTGAGATCTCTGGAGGCCAGTTTATTGGACCTGACCAGGGAGGATTAGATGGCTGGTATAAAGCACTGCAGGAATTTTATGATAATTTTAAGAAAAATTAGGTTATTCAAATTAAATTTACTCAAATTAAGTTATTCTTTGGTTTAATTATTTTTAGAGGTTTATTAATTCATTCTTTTTAATCTTAAAAACAATTCTTAATCTTAAAAACTTAAAAACAATAATCTTTTATATCAGTTATTCTAAAAATTATTTATGGCTAGAAAATCATTAAAAGAAAGCCCTTTGGATCAGTTCAGGCAGTGGCTTGAACATCTGAAAATCAAAAGTGCAGAGATTCCAGTTATTGTTGAAAGTCAGCGAGAGGAAAAAGCTCTCAGAGGTTTAAAAATTACCAACATTCTTATTATCTCCCAACCTTTAGAGCTTTGGGTTGAAAAAATTGCTCAAAAGCATAAAGAAGTTATTCTCCTTCTTGATGTTGATAAGAGAGGCCGGGACCTTTTTGATAAAGTCAAATCTAAACTGGAACAGGTTGGAGTCAAGATTGACCAAAGATTCCTTCAGTTCATCTATCACCTGCCTGTTAAAAGAATAGAAGGCCTGCCTGCTTATATCAACAAACACCTGGTTGACACCCCCAGGAAAGATGTTCTTTAGATTAATCAACAAGTCAAATTCAGTGCAGCTACTACTTTCTTATCTTTACCTTCTTTAATTAACCTGTTAAACTCATTACAAGCTTCTCTTGTCATCTCCTCTATTAATTTCACTCCTTTCTCTTTCAAATCCGCTCTCACCTCATCACTCACTTTCATATTACCGCTGTGCCCTGTTCCCACTACCAATACCTCAGTCTCCTCAGGCAAATCTTTAAGATCAACCAATTGTAACAAGTGTCCTTGTTCCCTCCACCAATTCTTAACCTCACCCTTAATAATCATCACATCATCTTCATACTCTTGACTATTAATTTTTATCTTTCCGAATTCATAAGCGTCTATCATAATTAAATAATAAATCAAGTAGTATTTATTTTTATTGGATTTTGCAAGGATGCAGAGTGATATAAT
>CAZPDB010000076.1:0-2565 GCA_964585285.1 uncultured Methanosarcinales archaeon | reverse complement strand
ATAAAGCCAATTGTCTCTGATTTCAGTTTAGCAGTGTAATTTTCATAATCTTTAGATTCTTCTTGTTGAACCCTCACTGCAAACATATCCTGCTTCACATCTTTCATTCTGGTAACAATTGGTATAAATCCATTCAAAGTTTGTGTCTGCGCCAAAACAACAGGAATCATATTAAAACTAGATGAAAAACCAACAGGCATAAATTGATTATTATCATAAGAATCAACTTTACCAGCGATAATCTGTTTTCCATTAATATTATGAACTCCTGCTTCCATGACAATAAAAGAAACATCCTCTTTTGTGTGCCAACCATCTTTATCAAACCACTCTTCTACCCTTATGGCAAACCCCTTGTCAACAACTCTTTTAATTCTCGCATGCCCAGGCTCACCACCATTAAAACTTATTGGCTTGGCAATCACCACAGGATTCTTATAAGATTTATTAAAACCAACCCATCTCCAATTATGAGTCACACCCTTAACCAAACCAACCTCGCCCACATCACCAAACTCTACTCGATTAACAACATTATACGCGCCCACAGGCTTAGCTAAACCCATTTTTTCAATATCATAAGCCTGACCAGTCTTCTGGCAACCAGTTAAAACAATCAAAAGAATCATCACACTAATCAAGAAAAGAATTCCAAAACATAATTTTTTCATCTTCACACCTCAATTTTTTATAATTTATCATTAATCATAAATAATATTCATTTCTTATAAAAAAACATATATATATCTTTCGATTTTCCAGCAAATAATTAAACAAAAACAATAGAAAAAATAAAATTAAGATAAAAAAAATTACAATTTATCAGCTGTTTCCAGGTTAATTCTGCTCTCACTTGGCCTGACTTTTAGTTCTGTGCCAACAAGATGTTGGACTTTTGCTCTTTCACAGCTCTGGATTAATTCCCGATTAATTGGTCCATCTAAGGCCACTGCATAAACTGTTGAGCCCAGGCTTCTGATGGTGGTAGCTAGCTCTGAAACAGGCACTTTCCCTAACACATTCATTTTCTGGTCAAGGATGAATGCTCCTCTGGTCCCGATTAATTCTTCTGTCATCCCTCTTAAGACATCTTTTTCCTGAATAGAAAGTTTTTTTCTTTGCAGGCTTGGTTTTCTCTGCACTTGTTGGGTTCTTCTTTGTTGGTGCTTATAATTTTTTTTCACTGGCTGTCCTTTGCCTGAATATTTGCTTTCTTGGTCATGATTCTGATGATTTTTTCCATTACTCATTTCCAGTTTGACTTGTTCTACAGCAATTTTTGACCTTAATGCTTTATGAATCTCTTTCTTAGTAATCTCTTCTACTTCTTTGCCATCTGGTGCTTTGGCCACAAAATCCATTTCAGCTGTGTCCAGGAGTCCTTTGACAATCAGATCTCCTCCCCTATCTCCATCAATAAAAACAGTTACGATTTTCTTTTTACTTAGTTCAATGATTGTTTCTGGCACTGAAGTTCCGTTTAAGGCAATGACATTCTTAAAACCGTGTTTTAACAGGTTGACCACATCTGCCCTTCCCTCAACAACTATTAGTTCGTCAGAATCGTCAATATTTGGTCCTGCTGATAATCTGTCTTTGCCATACTCTGTAATTTCCATTACCCTGACTGAATAAGCTACTTCATCAGCTATTTCCTGTGAATCTGGCATCACTTTTTCCACCATTGTTTTTAACAGTTCTTTAGCTCTCTCTACTACAAAGTTTCTCTTGCTGGTTCTTACATCTTCTATATCCCCTACTTTTATCTTAGCATTGCAGGGTCCTATCCTCTGGATAATCTCTAAGGCAGCTGCAATTATACAGGTTTCTGCTTTATCCAAACTTGAAGGAATGAGAATTGTGCCGTTTGTTTTTCCTGATTTGGTTTCTGTTCTTACCTCAATTCTTCCTACCCTGCCGCTTCTTTGCAGTTCTCTTAATTCTAGTTCAGAACCAAGCAAACCTTCTGTTTGCCCAAAAATTGCTCCTATTACATCTGGTCTGTCAACTATGCCTTCAATATTAATTGTACCATGAATAATGTATTTTGCTGAGACTGGGCTTATTTTACCCATTTTAATTACCTCCATAATAGCAGAAACAGTTGTCCTAATTAATACTTAAAGCTTAACAGGTAGTCATAACTCTCCTTACTGAATTCTCTGATACTCTTTATCTTTCTTCATTTTGGTTATCCATAATATTACCTGCAACTCAGGTGAATGATGATAATGATTAAACAACTTTTCTGCTTATTCTAATTTTAATTTTTTCTTTTTTTATTCAAATTTCTCTATTTCACTTATTTTTTTCAAACAATAAATATAAGGTTTTGTAGCCCGCAACACTAACCCCCAAGTTCATTGCTTGAGCAGCTTTGAGCTTTTCTCGTTAGCTCCCCAAGGTACTCTCATGGCGGGCTTAAAAGACTATAATCAGTTGACATATTTAAATTTATTGGTTGCCAGATTATCCAGCTGGTTTTCTTTTAATCTGCAATCACCTCTCCTTTTCTAGCACTAACTCTTTAAAACCAAAAACATTTTAAACTCTAAACCTGAAATT
>CAZPDB010000075.1:0-2709 GCA_964585285.1 uncultured Methanosarcinales archaeon | reverse complement strand
CCAGAATAATAACTCCTGCCTTGCCTGAGCCATAAGAACCAAGAAAATCCTTAACAGCTCTTTGGAATGAATCCTTGACTGCCTTTAATGGCAATGAGACCGGCTGAAACTTTTTATCCTTAACAGTCAAAACCTGAAAAACAAGATATCTTTTCTTCTCCCTTAAACTGGGTATCAGAGGTTTAATAGATGATTTTGATTTTTTCTTTTTGCCTTTTCTTGTTGGTTTGGTTTTTGTTTTTTTGATATTTGTTTTCTGAAGTTTATTAGCCATAGCATTTTAGAGAAGATGTTTGTTTATAAAGTTTGTTATGGGTTGAGCTTGAAAATGTTTGGTTAGGACTTACTCTGGTTTGACTAAAATCGCCTCTCCTAATATTTCACATATTTTTCTAGTTCTTTAATTAAGATAGGAATCTCTATGATTGCTTCTTTTACAGTTTCAAGTTCAATGTCATTTCCATAGTAATTTACCCCATTTCTTAATTTTCTATACCTATCAAATTTTTTGTGCAAATGCTGTTCTTTAAGAACATCTTTCAAGAAATAGCCTATTGATTCGTGGTCCAGAAATTTATATCCCCGCAAGAAACCAATAGCTTCGCAATACTCTCTTAATCCTTCATAAAGCTCTCTGAAGATTGTTTTAGCCGAATCAACATTCAAAGATATGGTCTTGGCTGTCTCAATAGCCTGAGCTGAGGAATTAATTAAACTTGAAGCTCTTATTTTGTTTGGAGGGATTTTTCTTGTTTTTCCTGCTCTTAAACAATACTCAAATTTCATTAAACGACCTCCAGTTCCCCAGATAAAACAATCCCATTACAAATATTATTGACTAGGTTTGGGTTTGTTTTTTTGGTTTTTTCCCATGACTTTTTACTGTATTTGTGCATATTTATTTCTCTATTTACCTTTTTTTCGTAGTTTTCAACAGAAAACTCTTTTTCTATGTTTGAGATTAAACAGATATCAACATCACTACTCAGATCATCCATTGCAGAAGCATAACTTCCAAATAAAACTAAAATTGGAAAATCATATGCTTTTTCTAAATCTTTGACAAGATTAGAATTTCTTATTTTTTCAAGATTATAATAAAGTTTTAAATTCAGAGTTTTCTTTGATAAAATTAACTGATAAAAGGAATAGACCCCTTCTTTTTTTGACAAGAGAAACCCTTCCTTAACAAATCTATTTAGGTGTTGTCTTACAGTAGTATGATTTATTTTTAAAATCCTGGAAAGTTCTCTAATACTAAATTTCCTGGTTGGGTTCTCAAAAAAAGGGCCTAATATGGTTAATTTTCTTTCCATTTGGAAATATATATTTCCAAGTGTTTATAAATCTTTCCATTTCAAATTTAAAGAATTACTGAAGCAGAATAAATCTATTAACTGATTCGTTATGAACTATAAATCGATCGTAAATTCTTAATGTGTCTTTAAATTCTTCTCTTAAACCCTCTATGAGATTAAAAAATTCTTCATTTTTGATGAGAAACCAGACATTTATGAATGCTGTGGCTGTGCTATGGACGGGCAATACTGCACAGAAAAGAAAAAATATTTCTGAATTAAAGAAAACTTTAAATCTATCAAAAGATTACCTCTAATACAATGGGGGGTAAGAAGGTTTTTCTCTTATTAGATCTGGTTCTGATTAGTTTAATTAGCTTCTCTATTTTAATCAACCTGTTTAGCAGTATGGTTTATGCTGATGATTCATCCATTAATGACCCTCCGTTAATGCCTTGTTATTTTTATGGATATATCTTTATGAACAGTGAATTAGTCAGAGAAGAAGTAGTTGTTCAGGCAGAGATTAATGATGAGATAGTGGAAGAAACAGAAACAGACAATGGAGAATATAACCTGGTCATTGAAGCCAGACAAGGAGAAGGTAAAAAAGTTGCGCTTAAAGTGCTAGATCAAGAAAAAATAAAAGGTTGGGCCAGCGGGGGGCAGATTAGAACAGATTTTTATCTGGAAAAAGAGGAAGAACAAAAGCCAAGCTGTGAAGAAGATTGGCAATGCACCAGCTGGTCAAGATGTCAGAATGGCATCAGAACAAGAACCTGCTGGGATGAAAATGACTGCAGAACCAATTATCACAAACCGCACCTGGGAGAGATATGTCAAGAGCAAGATGATAGGGATGAAAATGGGTGTGAAGAAGATTATGTCTGCGGTCCATGGTCAAGCTGTGAAGATGATAAAAGAATAAGAATTTGTCAAGACCAAAACTGCGGTCATCCTGACAGGGAAGAATATAAAGCCTGCCAAGATGATAGCAGATGCATACCAAAATGGGAATGCCTCCAGGGAGAATGTCTTGATGGTATCAAAGAATTGAGATGTGTAGACAAAAATGGATGCAAAGAAGACAAGACTGCAGAAAGCAAATGCACAACAGAACAGGGAAAAAATGAAACAATAAAATTGCAATCAGGGAAAAATCAGGGAGAGAAAAAACAAGCAGAGCAGGAAGTGATTGTTTATAACCAGGAACCAATTACTCTTTACCAACCAAAACCAACCAATAATAACCAAATACTAATTCTTTTCTGGATAGTAGAATTAATAATTGTGGCAGTCTTAATCATCTTCTTATTCTTCAAGATAAAAAAAATCAGGTAAATCCTGACTCTCTTGAGGCAAAACAAGATTAAGAACATCTCTCATCTCAGGAGTAACCTCTATTTTTCTT
>CAZPDB010000074.1:0-2730 GCA_964585285.1 uncultured Methanosarcinales archaeon | reverse complement strand
CGCAGTTGTATTTATAATTGTAGTTGTACTCGCAGTTGTATTTATAATTGTAGTTTTATTATTCTTTCTTATTCTTATGCTGTTAAATTAATTGGATGAAAATCCAGTTGTCTGGCCAGTCTTTTTTAAGAATCCCTTTTTCCATATTAATCAAAGGCAGGTAGTTGTGATGAAATCTGAGCGGTATGGATATCTTGGCTGTGGTCACTTCTCTTAGGCAGTCCTCTCCCAGGTTTCTCTTTAACATTGGAACTATTTTCCCATTAAAATCTTCTATCAGTTCTGCTTCTGTTTTAGCTTCCAAAATTAGCATTAAGGTTAAGTGTCCTTCTCTCTCACCTAAATAGCTTTCTACTACATGCTGGGCATTAAATTCCCTTACCTGTTTGTCTTCCATCACTGTCTTAAAGAAGTTTTCTCTTGTCAGACCTATCTTAAATTTGATGAGATAAAGCTGTCTGGCGTGAAACAGGCCTGTGCCTTCTTCTCCTGTATTCAAATAAGCAAAGTATCTTAGTATGCCTTCTTCTTCTAATTTTTTTCTTTTCCTGTTTACTGTCATCACTGGGATCCCTGTTCTTTTAGCTATCTTGTTATCACTTAATCTTGGATTTCTAATTAGTTCTCTCACTAATTTTTCTTCTTGATTGTCCAGTTCTCTTTTAGGTTTTGTCATTTTGGGTGGTTATTTAATTTTTGGAATGTTTGGCTGATCAAAATTCTCCCACATATTAGGATGTTACATTTATAACAAATAATTAAGATAAAATATATAAATGTTTCTTTTAATTAATTAGATTAGTGTACAAAAACCAATATTAGTAAAGAAATTACCCCTTTATTTCCTCTGGAGATAGAGATGATTATACCAAAAACAAACTATAAAACTTATAAATAATAAAAGAGTATTAACCACTAGGAGGTAATAATAAGTAATAAGTTGGATGTAATCAACACAAAAATCAAACAGGATTAATCAAATGGCTTCAGTCAGCGAAGATTATCAATGCATGGAATCTAGTAATAACTCTATTGAGGAATGCCTTCACCAATTTGAAAAAATTTTTTCTCAAGCAGGATGGATTGTCAAAGGAGCTGGTTCTAGGATTCGTTTTGCTATGTACAAGGATTTTCGTGCTGTTCTTGCTTTTAATTCTCCTGGAAAATTAGGAGTAGAATATATTGTCTCCCGTTGTAATCCTACTCCCAAAGATTGGATTCGTGCCCAGACAACTGTTCCTAAATCCCAAGAAGATTATTCCCAAATTATGGCCCAAGTTGCTCAAGATCCTGCTCTATATCTTTTGCAGGAACAAGAAAAAGCCTGTGCCAACGGAGAACCTGAGCCTGATCCCTATGCTCTTAAAAAACTTGAAAAAGAGGCTGATGAGGCAGCTTAAAACCAAAAAAACAATTTTAAAAATTTGTTGGTTGATTAATTTCATTTGATTTTCTCAATCATTCATTTGTAACTCTCATGTAGTTAAAATAGTAAAACTTATAAAGGGAACCTTTCTCCTGGGTTTATGGACTGTTTAACCTCTCTAATTTTAGCTGGGAACATCCTGCTTAGCCCTATATCTCCTCAAGCTGTGAATCCTGACCAAATCAAAACTACTCTCCAGAAAACATGGGACTTATTTTCTCAAGACTGTCTTGAGGAAAAACTTATTGATTGGATGATTGATCAAACCCCTTATTTTCAGAATTTTTCTATTCAGGAAAAGATTCTTCTTAAACGAAGCCTGCCTTATCTGAGCACTATCAAGGAATTGGAAAAAACCATTGGCCACCCAGGCGTTCTTTACAAGCTTTGTGCTGTTGAGTCCAGTTTTTGTCAGAATGCTGTTTCTTCTCAGGGAGCAGTTAACCTTTCCCAGATCACTCCTCAGGGAGCAGAAGGCCTAAAGAAATCTGTTGCCCGGGCCAAGTATCTGGTTGGATCTGTTCTTGATGCCCAATTGCTTGCTCAGACTTCTGTCCAGGATATTGCTTCTCTTGAAAACACCAGCTTAAAGGAGAGTTTTGGTTATAATGTTGAGAAGTTCAGAGACATCCGCGCTCCTTATGCTCAGGATGAGCCTTTTGCCCTTAGTGTTCAGCGCCTTAAATATTCTATCCTGCCCCAATACCTCTACTTCCAAGAGCTTGGTTTTATCGGCCAGGATGCTCTTGAGGTGGATTTTGCAAAAATCAAAAAAGATCCTCATTATGCTCTCAGGTGCGCTGCTGCTATTTTTATTTCTAATTATTATGACCTTACTCCTCTGCAAATGATTAAGACAAAAAAGGGCACTCGTTTTATTACCAGATCTCCTTCTTTTTTTGAGCGCCATCCTCATTTACAGGCTTTTGATTTTGCTGATGTTGTTGCTGCTTATAATGGAGGGGTCAATCATGTTCGGGAATGCGCTCTTCAAACCAAGTCGTATTATCCTGAAACAAGAAAATATGTTCAAAAATTTTCTTCTCAAAAAACTCCTTTGCCTCCAAACACTTAATCCTGCCTTTTTCTTTTTTAGTTTGTTTCAAAACAATAATTTTATAAGCTTCTTTTCCTCATCAAGTTTATTAGTATCAATTAGTTTAATTAAATGCCGCGATCGCATAATCTGGTATTGCGCTGGCCTTGAGAGCCAGTTCCCTTCGGGGTACAAGCAAAATCCTGTCTAACCTGCCGCGATCGCATAATCTGGTATTGCGCTGGCCTTGAGAGCCAGTTCCCTTCGG
>CAZPDB010000073.1:0-3037 GCA_964585285.1 uncultured Methanosarcinales archaeon | reverse complement strand
AACCTGGTTGAATCTCCTCGAGGATAAGATCTGCTTGGCCTTGAGCAGTCATTAAAACTTCCTGGCAAAAGGGGTCAAACTTGTCTCCAGTCAGGCATTTTATTTTTCTCAATCCTTCGGATTCAAGAATCTTGTGCATATTCTTGTAAATCATTTTAATCCCCTCAACAAATTCAGGATCAGGAGAGGCATTTTTTAAAGCAGTTTCAAATTCATCAATAAGAGGTAAAAGTTTGGAGATGATTTGAGCACTGGAATAATTGATAGCTTCTTGTTGCTCCTTGTCCACTCTTTTTTTATAATTTTCAAATTCAGCCTGTAAGTTTTTAAGCGTAAGCACAAGTTCATTAATCTTTTTGCTTTGTTCTTGATCTTCTCTCTGTTCTTGGCCTTCTTTTTCTTGGTTCTGTTGATTTTTTTGTTGGTTTTTTTTGGGCTTCATTTTGTTGGTTTTTAAATGTTGGGTATCTTTATTATCTTTTTTGGCTGATGTTGATTTTTGTTTTGTTTTTTTAGATGGGGAAAGCATTTTTGTTATGGAATTGTTATTAGTTATTGTTATTAGTTTTTATTATGGTAATTTATGGTTATTAGTTATTATGAAATTTGAAAAAAGTAGGTGTTGGCTGGGAAAAGAGGTGCAAAACCCAGCCAAGCACCAGCCAATAAATCAAAATTAAAAGGGGTGTTATTAGATGCTCTTTCTTTGGCATTTGATTTCGGGTTTGGTCATTTGTTAATATAATTTTTGTATGTTTGTTGTTTATTAGATTGTTGATTTTAAATCAACATATTAGGGGGTGGAGTAACTAATATATAAATATTTCGGGAAAAGTTTATAAATGGTAGAATAAGTATTGATTTATGGGCTTTAAAATAACATTGGTTGAAGTGAGAAAAAAACCATCCACTAACATCAATCAGGAACTTAAATGGCTGGGGGATTCACTGGGTTTGTTTGGGATAAGGGATAAGGACAAGAGTTGTTTTAGGCTCTTTATTGAACTTCTTAAGCAGTCAAAATTAGGAAAGCCAATTTCAAGTGATGAATTAGCTCAGAGAACAGATTTAACAAGAGCAACAGTAATCCACCATCTTCATCATCTAACATCCTGCGGAATAATTGAAAAATTACCTAAACAAAAAGGTTATCTTCTTAAAGAGAACCGACTAGAATTCTTGTTAAGAATGATAAAAAGTAACATAGACGAGCAATTTGAAGAAATGTTAAAAACAGCCAAGGAAATAGATGAAAGATTGAGATAAATTGAATTAAACTGAGGTAAATAAAAATATTAGGCTAAAGAATTCCAATCAATTATTTATTCTATAATTTATTATCACTCTCATTCATTTATTAGTTTAATTTATTATTAGTTTAGTTTATTATTTAGTTCAGCCTATTATTAGTTTAGTATGAATTTATATTATATATAAGATTATAATATATACAAGATTACAGATGACTTTTTAAATCAGAATCCTTGACTAAAAAAAATGCCCCTAACTCATTATTTAAATGAAATTCTGCGTGATGACATACCTGATTATCAACCTTTATCAGATGAAGAAGAAAAAAATCTGATGGGGAGAGTTAAGAATGGTGATAGGGGAGCATTAGAAGAATTTATCAAGCATAATCTTAGAATGGTGGTGAAAGTTGCTAATAATTATGAAAGAAAATATGTTTTAACTTCAGAACAAAAAGAAGATCTTATCCAGGAAGGAAACCTATTTCTCTATAAGTCTGTAGAATCCTTTAATCCGGAAAAAGGGACAAGGTTTATTACTTATATCTGGAGGGGATTAGAGAGAAAGATACTGGAAAAAATTTGGGAGATGAGACATATCAGGATTCCAACAGATCTGGTTCATCTAAGAAGAAAAATTTTCGCAGTGGCAATGAATTACTGGAGCGAGAACAACCAATTCCCAAGTGATAAACAAATTGCAGATGAATTAGGTGTAGGAGTGGAAAAAATTAAAGAAGTGGAGAACTATTTTAGAGAAACCTTAACCAGCTCATTAGAGATGCCCATACAAGGAGGAGATAAGGAACTAAAATCCAGGATAAGTGCGAATAATCAAATTGCAGGATGTTTGCCACCTATATTGGAAAAAGAATGCCAAATGATTCTGGTAAGATATATTGACGAATTAGATGAAGAAGAAAGAACAATCATTATAGAAAAATATTTCCATAACTTAAGCAGGAGAGAGATTAGCCAAAAGACCGGCCTGTCCAGTCAGGTCCTGAGACATAAAGAAAGATTGATTTTAAGAAAAATAAAGATTTCATTAAAAGGAACAGATTTAGAAGAAAGAGCAAGTTATATAAATCAATGATTTAATAAAGAATGATGAGTAGAAGTGAAGAGTGGGTAGAGGTGAAGAGTGAGTAGAGGTGATGAGTGAGTAGAAGTGATGAGTGGGTAGAAGTGATGAGTGAGTAGAAGTGATGAGTGAGTAGAAGTGAAGAGTGGGTAGAATTTGTACAATGGCAAAAGTAAGAAAAGATAAGGTAAATTTAAAAAATAGAAAAATTTAAGTTATAACAAATTTAAAAAAGCTACAAAAACTTAACTATTTGGGTGATAGAATGGAAAATAAGATAGATGTTGATGATAATAATTTTGAAAAAGAAGTAGTGGAAAAGTCTGAAGAAATACCAGTGGTAGTTGATTTCT
Organism: uncultured Methanosarcinales archaeon; assembly: GCA_964585285.1. Lineage (GTDB taxonomy): Archaea > Nanobdellota > Nanobdellia > Woesearchaeales > CAZPDB01 > CAZPDB01. Next base: position 350 of record CAZPDB010000073.1, on the reverse strand, counting down.
GGGCTGAATGGTGCATGCCTTGTCAGAGTTTAGGACCAGTTCTGGAAAAATTAGCTAAGGAATCAGAGGGAAAATTTATTCTGGCCAAAGCAAATGTTAGCCAGGCAAAATCTAAATCACAAGAGTATGAAGTCAGGAGTATTCCAGCAGTGAAAATATTCAAAAAAGGAAAAGTGGTGGATGAATTTGTAGGAGCCATACCTGAAGAACAAATAAAAGAGTGGCTGGAGAAAAACCTGTCATAGTTTAAAGAATTTAAAAAAAGGATTCCAAAAAGTTAAAAGAGGATAAAGAGAATAAAAAAGGTAAAAAGGAAGTTAAGCTAAAAAAGGTAAAAAGGAAGTTAAGCT
>CAZPDB010000072.1:0-3137 GCA_964585285.1 uncultured Methanosarcinales archaeon | reverse complement strand
ATAAGTTTGATAAGAGAATCATTGCCGGCAGGATAGAAAGCGGTCTTATCAAGCAGGGAGATGAAATCCTTGTCCTGCCTTCAGAACAAAAAACCAAATTAGCTTCTATTGAGGAATATCAAAAAGAGCCTCTTCAGGCTGAAGCTGGCAAGAGTATTGGTATCACTACTGCTGATAAGGTTTTTATTGACCGCGGTGATGTTATTATTAAGCCGGTTGAGAATGACCATCCTTTGGTAACCAACACTATTAAAGCCCATATTTTCTGGATGGACAAGCAGCCTTATAAAAAAGGCGATCGTCTCTTGTTCAAGTGTGCTACCCAGGAAGTTATGGCTGAAATAGAAAAGATAGAAAGGCTTATTGATTCATCCACTCTCAAGGTTTTGGGTCAGGATGTTGAGGAGATAAAAAACAGGGAAGTGGCTGATGTCATTATTAAGACAGAGAAACCAGTCATAATAGAAAACTTTAATAAGATTCAGGAACTGGGCAGGTTTGTTTTTGAAAAAAATGATACCTGTGCTGGTGGAATAATCACTCAGCAAAAATAATTTTTTTTTCAGAAAATTCAGAATTAAAACTTTAGAGGCAAATATTTATGATTGTTGTCCTGGCTATTGATGCTTTGGAATTTGAAAAAGTAGAAGAGTTTAACTGTCAAAATCTTAAACAGCAGTTTTATGGCAAGACAGATATCTCTGATTTTTCCCAGCCCCGGACTTTGGTTCTTTGGAGTTCTTTTATGACTGGACAGAACAAGGAAAAAGAAGTTCTGGCTAAAGGAGATAAAGAGATGTGGAACACCCGCATCCCTGCTGAAAAAACTTTTTTCTCTCATTTCAGCCACCCTCTTGTCCTTGATTTGCCTGGTTATAATTATGAGCTTGCTCATCACCAGAAAGAGAGAGAGCTCTTAAAGTCATTTTTTGAAACTGATGCTCAAGAAAAAAAAGACCAGATTAAGAAACAATACAACCAACACTCTCTGGCTCATCATAAAAAGATAAAACAGGATTTTTTACAGGCTCTTGAAAATCAAAAAGAAAATAATTATGATTTTATTCTTGGTTATTTTTCTGTTATTGATGTTATTGGTCATCTTAACTTTGGCAATAACTTGATGATGAAGATGCTTTATCAGGAGATGGACGAGCTTGTTATTAAAATAAGAGAAAAGATTAAAAACCTTAAGCTGATTGTGCTCTCAGACCATGGTATGAAGGCTATTGGTCAGTTTGGTGATCATAGTGAGTATGGTTTTTGGAGCACTAATTTTCAGCAGTTGGAAAAACCAAAGATTACTGATTTTGCTCAAATCATTAAAGAATTAAAATAGAAAATATAGGAGATGGTTAAGAATGGCTTTTAATTTTTTAAAGAAGTTGTTTGGAAAAAAGAAAAAAGAGGTTTGGCTGGATCATCAGGGTAAGCCTGTTGAGGAAGAAAAAAAAGAAAGTGAAAAAAGTAAAAACAAAGAGCAAGAAGAGAAAAAAGAGGGGGAACAAGACCAGACTTTTACCAAAGAAGATGAAGAAAAGGTTAAGGAAAGATTAAGAAGTTTAGGTTATCTTGATTAGTTTTCATTTATTATTTTGTTCAATCATCAACTCCTTTGAGGTAAAACAAAACTTTTATAGTTCAAATAAGCTTTATTTATAAAATCAATAAATTTGACCTAAAGAGTAACCTATCCACTGGAATTGTATTTAAGAGAATAAAAAATTTAAAAAAGAAAAATAAAAAGAGATCAAACAGGATTTATGAAAAAAGAAAAAATTATCTCACTGGTCATTACTTTGACTGTTATTTCTTTACTTTTATTTTCTGGTCCTGCTGGTGCTATTACAATGAGTTTTTCTTCTAATCTCAGCACTAATCAGTCCAGTCCAACTCAGGTTTCCTCTTCTACTTTAACTTTTAATGTTACTTACACTCTTGAAAATGCTGATAAGTATGTGCCTGTTTCTAATTTCACTCTTAACATCACTGATTCTAATAATAATTCTGTTAAGGAGTGTGTTTTTGATTTAGCAGGCACTGCTTTGTCTGGCTGCAGTGGTCTTTCTATTTCCAGGCTTTCTCAGCCAAGCAATTACAGTTATGGTCTTGGTTATGGTTATGGTTATGTTCCTGGCAGTGGTTATCAGAATGTTAGCTGGGCTGCTGGTTATGGTTATGGTTTGAGTGGAAGTTCTAATTCCTGGGTTTTTGAAATCATTCTTCAAAAAAGTTCTTTTAGTGCTGGCACTTATTCAATCAAGCCTCTCTTGACTGCTTCTGGCGCTGATTTTTCCTTGTCAACTACCAAGGGTTATTTCCGCATACCTTCATCCAGCAGCGGCAGTAGTAGCAGTAGTAGCAGTAGTGGTGATGATACTGTTTCTGACGGGGGAGAGTTTGATTTTACTTCTTCAGGAACTAATCTTAATGTTGGAGAAGGAGATGAATACACTTTTAATCACGGCAGTGATTCCCATAGTTTGACTATTAACTCCATTGGCAGTGATTCTGTTAGTTTTACTTTACACTCTGATCCTATTACTGATAATATCTATATTAACCAGCCAAAATATTATAATCTTGACAGTGATAATTTTTATGATATTTATATCGCACTCCAATCAATCACTGGCAGCAAGGCTAAGCTTATGATTAAACAGATTGTTGAGGTTATTGATTACAGCTCAACCACAACTGGTCCTGCTCCAGTTTCAGAAGAGCAAGAGGTAGTTGAGATTCCATCAGCTGAAGAAGAATCAGATTCTGGTGTTTTGGTTGAAATCAAAGATAAGGAACCAGGAACTAAAACTCTCTCAAGAGAAGATAAGATTACTGGTCAGGCTGTTTTTGAAAAAGAAACCTCTTCTTTTGGATTGGGTGGTTGGGTAAGTATAATCCTTTTCATTTTCTTAACAGTTATTATTAGTCTTCTTATAAAAATTAAGCGCAAAGAATAATGGATTTAAATCTTAAAAAGTTGAAATCGAAACATTTATAAATAACCCTTATGTTATTAATGCTAATTTAAAAAAAGAGGATACTCATGAAAGCTCAAAAAATTATCTCACTGGTCATTACTTTGACTGTTATTTCTCTGCTTTTATTTTCTGGTCCTGCTGGAGCTATTACGATGA
>CAZPDB010000071.1:0-3248 GCA_964585285.1 uncultured Methanosarcinales archaeon | reverse complement strand
TCTGTTAAAAAGAGGCTAAAAAATGTGGGAAGCAATTGGAAATTATATCTGGCAGGCCATAGATTATGCCTGGCAAATACTGCTTCAGCCATGGCAGCACCCACAGACATTATGGATGATTCTACCCTTAGTGCTTATTCTTATCCTTATCCATCTCTATTTTGGCCGCTACAGGTCAGAAAGTCTAGGCTGGAATTCAGCCCTGGGTAATTCAATCTCCCTGCTCTGGATATTAGTCATCCTCTTCAGGTTCTTGTTTGAAAATTATCCTGCCTCAGAAATCTTTGGCTCAGAGGTTAAAAAATTTACTCTAATGATTCTTTTGTCTTTATGGGTGTTATTATTACTTATCTTTAATTTTTTCCATATTGTGCCTAAAAGATTCGCTTTCTTGATTTCTTCTGCTGACTCCACCTATGTGCTGGCTTATATTATTATTTCATTAATAGTTCTTAACTTCCCTCTTAATCTTGATGTATTACTGGCTGTTCTATTCTTATTCATTGTTCTGATAGTATTCTTCCGCTTAATCAAGAAAAGCGTGCCCATGACCAGCAGTGCTCAGCAGGTGATGAAAAAGAGGAAAAGAAAAAAAGCTGGAAAAAAAGCTGCCCGAACAAAAAAATGGCATAATTTTTGGAGAAGGATTTTTAAGGGCGAAGACTAAATTAAAATTTAGAAGGCAGGCGCCTGATTTTTTGTTCCTTAATAATATTCTTTAATTTTTCAGGGATCTTCTTTCCTTTATGAACATCCTTGAAATGAGCTTCCAAATTCTTGACTTTCTTATGGCAGAGAGGGCAATTACCTTCAGTGCTGAGAGGAAGCTGTTTAGGATACCTGATTCTTCTTTGTTTTTTAGCCATTTTCACCTCACCCCCTCAAAAAATTCTCCCTGACATTGAGTTTTATCCCAGTCATCAGTGGAAAAATTACCAGCTTTCCAAAGAATGAGAAGATTAGTCAAATCTTCTGGAGCAAAATGGCAGGTTCCATTAGCTCCTTTAAACATCCCGACCTCTTGAGTAGCTTCTAATTCTGCCTGCTCTATCTCCTCCTCACTAATATTAGCCGCCTGCATCTGCTGGATTATCTGAGAATCAAACCTGACATCAAAATCCTCATAAGAAACAAAAAGCAAACAATAATCACCTTCCCACCCCCCTATTTTTAAAAAAGAAGTAGTAGTCTGGATAAGCCCAAAGAGGTTAAAAGTTGTGTTAAGAATAGCCTGCGCTGGAGAGCAATCCTTAGAAGCATTAATTAAACAATCAATGTCATTCTGGCAATCAACAAACCCAGAGGGGATAGATTGATTAGAGAAGGAAGATTGAGCAGAAGCAGACTGATCAGGCAAGGGAGCAGGAGATTCAAGTCCTGGCTCAGAAGAAGAGGATTGATTAGAGGATGAAGAAAGTTGAGCAGCCTTTCCTGTTTTAGAAAAAATAAAATATCCTGTCAGAGCAAGGGTGATGATAACAATCAACACAGCAATAATAATAAGAACAATGAACAAATTCTTTTTAGGATGTTTTTTAGGCTTGTTTGCAGGAGGGGTTGGCGGGTTTTCTGGGCTTGGTCTGGAAGGCTGTTGAGTAAGGTGCAAAGCCTGATTAACCTCATCAACTGGCCAGCCTCTCTGAAGCAAAGCCTGTTTAATCTGGGCTGGAGAATAACCCCTGGCCAAAACTGATTTAATATAATTTATTAATCTTGGGTCAACCATAATTCACATACCTCTTTTAAAAACAGATTCTAGATAAGATATGAGGCTGATTTATTATAAATCTTTCTCTCTAAATATGTTTTACGCACAAGAAATATGTTTTACGCACAAGAAAAACCAAGATTTCCTATAATTCCTTTCCTTGTAATAAAGGGATAAGAGAAAACTTATTAAATAATCTGAATTTTTTTAAGCTAATGGTGAACAAAAAAGGATTTAATTCTGAAAAATATGTAAAATTTCAATCTGAAGAAATCTTAAAAAGAGTTAATAATTTTGAAAAACTTTATCTTGAATTTGGAGGAAAAATTTTCGGGGACTTTCATGCTTCCAGAGTTTTACCAGGATACGAGCCAGATACAAAAATAAAAATCTTGAAAATGATAAAAGAAAAATCAGAGATAATCTTTTGTATCTCATCTAAAGATATAGAAAACACCAAAATGAGAGGAGACTCTGGACTAAGTTATGAAACAGACACAATAAAATCAATTAATGAACTAAGAGGTTTTGGCCTGGCTGTTGCCGGGGTGGTGATAAACAGGTTTTCTGGGGAGAAAAAAACACTAAAATTCAAACAGTACCTGGATAACCTGGGAATCAAGGCCTACCTGCAAAAAGAGATTGAAGGCTACCCAGCAGATGTTGATAAAATAGTGAGTGCAGAAGGATATGGACAAAATCCATATGTTGAAACAAAAAAACCTATTGTTGTTGTTGCCGGTGCAGGTCCGGGAAGCGGAAAGATGTCTTTTTGCCTTTCCCAATTATACTTTGATAATTTAAAAAATAAAAAATCCTGTTTTGCAAAATTTGAGACTTTCCCAGTCTGGGATATGCCTCTGGACCACCCTTTGAACATTGCCTATGAAGCAGCAACAGCTGATATTGGTGATGTGAATATGATTGACCATTTCCATCTCAATGAGTACAATACAATTTCTATCAACTACAACCGGGATATTGAGAACTTTCCTATACTGAGAAGTATCCTTAAAAAGATAGGCCAGGACGTCTACAAATCTCCGACAGATATGGGAGTGAGTAAGACCAAACAAGGAATTATAGATAATGAAGCAGTAGAAGAAGCATCAAAACAAGAGATAATCAGGAGGTATTTCCGCTATAAAAAAGAATATTTCCTAGGCATAGTTGATAGAGATGTCCTGAACAGAGTTGAAAAGATAATGCAGAAGTTAAACCTGAAAGAAGAACAAAGAAAAGTTGTTATCTATGCCCGGACTGCTGCCAAAGAAGCTAAAAATAATCTGGAAAAAGGAAACAAAGGATTTTATTGCGGATCAGCTATTGAGCTAAAAAAAGGGGGGGAAAATGAAATAATCATTGGGAAAAATTCTGAGCTGCTCCATTCTGAATCTGCCTGTATCCTCAATGCTCTTAAAAAAATAGCTAACATCCCAGACAACATTGATCTCCTTCCAAAATCCTTAATCAACAACCTCAGAATATTAAAAGAAAAAATGTGTTCAAATTCCAATCCCAGTCTTGATGTCTCTGAAAT
>CAZPDB010000070.1:1059-3530 GCA_964585285.1 uncultured Methanosarcinales archaeon | reverse complement strand
TTATTATTCTCGCTTTGCTCCTCTATGGTGTTAATTTTCCTCTGAAAAAATCTGGATTTGCTGCTAAGTATGACCTTTCCGCTTGTTTTGATACTGACGGAAAAGGAGACTTTGGTGAGACTGGTTATGTTGAGATTGAGGGGCAGATTTATCAGGATTATTGTGATGGTAATAAGGCTATTGATTATTATTGTGAGTTAGGAGAAGTCAAGAAAATAGGTCGTTATTGCCAAAAATCTTGTGATAATGGTGTTTGCCTTTTTGAATAAGGCCTCCTGCCTGTTCTTTTATCCCCTGTTCTTTTATCCATTTTTTTAACTCTTTTCTTAACTATCGTAATCTTTAAATAGTTGTTCTTTTTTTCTTATACCATTATGGAACTTACCTTAGCTGACCCTAAATATTTAAGAGATACTATTTCCATCATCTCAGAGCTTGTTAGTGAGGGCACTTTTAAGATCTCTCCAGAAGCTATTGAGCTGGTGGCTATGGATCCAGCTAATGTGGCTATGATTGTTTTTAAGCTCTTTTCCACCACTTTTGCTGAGTACAATGTTAAAAAACCAGTTGAACTTTCTATTAATCTCTCTAATCTTAAGCAGATTCTTAAAAGGGCCAAGCCCACTGATATGCTTTCCCTTGCTCTTGAGGAGAACAAGTTAAAGGTTCAGCTTAAGGGAGGTTCTATCAGGACTTTCTTTTTACCTATTATTGAGTTAGATGAGAAAGAGCAGAAGATTCCTGAATTGGAATTTGCTGCTGTGGTCACCACTTCTTCATCCACTCTTTCTGAATCTGTTGAGGATGTTGATATTGTGGCTGAATCAGTTTCTTTTTTAGCTGAGCCAAAAAAATTAACTATTAAGGCTGAAGGTGATCTTTCTCAGGCCAATATTGTTATTGATGAGGACTCTGATACCAAAATCAAGGCCAAAGAAAAAGTTAAATCCAAGTATTCTATTGAGTATCTTAAAAAGATTGTTGCTTCCAGCAAGCTCTCTGACAATGTCACTCTTTCATTTGCTAATGATTATCCTTTAAAGATTGATTATATTTCCTTGGACAAACTTCAGCTTTCTTTTATTCTTGCTCCCAGAGTTGATAATGAATAATAACCCATATTAATAGATACCCTCGCACATCATAAAAAACCAAAAATCAATCCTGCAATTGTCGAATAAATCACCACTAAAAAAACATATACTGCTGTTTTCTTTGTTCCTAATACTCCCCTAACAACTAACATATTAGGTAAACTTAAACTTGGTCCTGCCAGAAGCAAAGCTAATGCTGGTCCAGAATGCATTCCTTTGGCAATCAATGCTTGTAATATTGGAATCTCTGTCAGTGTTGAAAAATACATAAACGCTCCAAATATAGAAGCAACAACATTGCCGATAATTGTATTTTGTCCAACCAGATTTTCAATAAGTGTCTGGGGCAATAATGGCATAATAAATCCTGCAATAAAAACTCCAATAAACAGCAATGGCAGAAGCATCTTTGAAAAATTCCATGTTTCATTTAACCATTTTTGAGCTATATGATCTCTAAATTTCCAGAGGACTAATCCTACAACTCCAACTGTAAAAATTCCCATCAAAGAATATTTTAATATTTTATCAATCTGCAGTCCATTGACAACCAATACCCCTATCATCAGACCAAAAAAAGCAAACATAATCTTATTTGATAATTGCGATTCTTCAGTTTCTTTAATCAGTAATTTTTCTTTCTCTACTTTTTCTCTAAAAATCATCACCATAGTCAATCCTACTAAAATAGAAAGTAAAATAGCAGAAATAATTCTTGCTAATCCTATCTTTATGCCCAACACACTCATCGTTAAGAATATTGCAGCGATATTGATAGCTGGGCCAGAAAATAAGAAAGTTATTGCTGGTCCTAATCCTGCTCCTCTTTTCCTGATTCCTGCAAATAGTGGTAAAATGGTGCACGAACAAACAGCTAAAATCGCTCCTGAAACAGATGCAACTCCATAAGAAACAAATTTTTTTGCTTCATGACCTAAGTATTTCATAACTTTTTCTTTTTGGATAAATACAGCAATTGCTCCTGCTATGAACAATGCAGGGATCAAACAGGTCAAGACGTGCTGTCTTGCATATTCATGCAACAAGTCGAATGCGGAAAATATGGATGTCCTAAACCACTCGCTTTTTGATGGAACAAAATATAATAATCCAAATACAATTCCGATCCAAATCATTAAATTCCAGTCTTTTCTTTCCATTTTTTAAAGCATCATTAATGAAGTATAATATATTCCTGCAAGAATAAAAATAACCGCAACTATTCTACGCATCCATAACTCAAAAATTTGCACTTTATTCATAATCATACCTAATTTTGAAACACTTTTTACCAGAATTATTGAGAATATTATCACAGGCAATCCAGTTGCAAATGCAAACACTGCAGGAATAATTAATCCATCTCCAGCTTGTAAT
>CAZPDB010000070.1:0-1049 GCA_964585285.1 uncultured Methanosarcinales archaeon | reverse complement strand
AGCACAGCGCTAAATGGACAGAAAGCCAATGCGAAAATTACTCCCAGTAAAAAGCTTCCCAAAAAACCTTTTTTTGCCAGTTTTTCTTTAAGCCTGTTTAATCTATTATTTGTTTTTAAAAAATGCAGTTTTAGAGCATCTAACATGATGATTCCTATTATTAATAGTAAAGGCCCAAGAATTTTTTCACCATATTTTTGTAAAAATAGAGAGATGGTTTGAGTTTGCATTCCAAACCACACAATCAAAGAAGCAAGAGCAACATAGGTAAACATCCTGCCTAATGTGTAAAGAAAGCCCACTAAAAGAGTATGCTTGCTGTTATCTATTTTTTTACTTGTGTAAGCAATAGCAGTTATGTTTGTTGCTAATGGGCATGGGCTTATTGCAGTCATCAAACCGATAAAGAAAGCTGCAACTATCGGAATACTGCTTGTCCCCATCGCTTCCATAAATGCCATTAAACTCATTTTAGTTGCCTGCTAATTTCTGCTCAATCACACCTTTAAGATATTTCATGTAGTCTTGCTTGTTATTTATCTTATACCATACCTTTATGTTTTGTTCAGGAATAAATTTATTTCCATTATAAGTTCCTAACCAGAGTGATGATCCAGTTGCTCCATACTTCATGACTAAATCCTTATTCTCTTCCAATTGCCCATTGATATGGTCGAAGACAATAATCCCTTTTTCAAGTTCTTCTTTAAAGTAAGTGTTTACAGTTTCTTCAGCATAATCACCCATAGTTACACAGGAATAACATTGATGGGTACCATGAAAATGATATATTTCAAGTTTGTCAATATTGATGATTCTTTCTTGCGAATCATCTTGTGAATCAAGATTGTCAACTGCGTTTCCTGTTATGTTTTCACTTGATGCATTGCTGTTGCATCCAGTTATGAATAAGGAAATCATAAATATTCCAAGTATTGTTATTAGTCCTGCCTTCGTCTTGTTCACATCCATTTTTTAATCTCCTCAACCTCAGCCACTTTTCCATAACTCTTGACTTCTCCGTCAATAACTATTGCAGGAGTTGACAT
>CAZPDB010000069.1:0-3558 GCA_964585285.1 uncultured Methanosarcinales archaeon | reverse complement strand
TTTTGAGGCGTTAACCAGTTTCGGGATAACAGACTAACTCTTTAAAACCAAAAACATTTTAAACTCTAAACCTGAAATTAAACTTATGGTTAACCTAGAAAAAATAAAGCCAGGTCAAAAAATCAAGGTTTCTACTCAAAAACAAGATTTTGAAGGTATTGTTATGCCTAGTGAAGATCCAAACACTCTCTTTATTAAATTAAACTCTGGTTACAATACTGGTATTAAAAAAAACAAGATTAAGAAAATAAAAACTCTCAAAACAACAAAAAAAACAGTAACACTAAAGTCAGCAAAAATCAAAACCAACAAATCCTTACCAACCATCTCTATATTGCACACAGGTGGCACTATTGCCTCCAAAGTAGATTACAGCACTGGAGCAGTTTTTGCTAAATTTAAACCAGAAGATTTGTTAGAGATGTTTCCAGAACTTAAAGACATTGCCCAAATTCGCTCTCGTCTTGTTCGTAATATGTGGTCTGATGATATGAGGTTTGATCATTACAATCTTTTAGCAAAAGAGGTTCAAAAAGAGGTGCAGCAGGGTGTTGATGCTGTTATTATTACTCATGGCACTGACACCCTGCACTTTTCTTCAGCTGCTCTTGCTTTTATCTTAAAAAATCCTCCTATCCCCATCTTACTTGTCGGTGCCCAGCGCTCAAGTGACCGCGGTAGTTCAGATGCTTTTCTTAACTTAATCTGTGCAGCTCAATTCATAACCAAATCTGATTTTGCTGGTGTTGCTCTATGTATGCACTCTTCTATGGCTGATAACACTTGTTCTATCTTATCGCCAACTAAAGTCAGAAAAATGCATGCCTCAAGACGCGACGCTTTCAGACCAATCAACACCTCCCCAATTGCTTTAGTCGCCAAACAAGGAAAGATTGATTTCAAAACTAAAGATTATCTAAAAAAAGATCAAAATAAAAACAAAGCTAAATCAGCTCAATTAAATTTAGAACTCTTTAATCCAAAATTAAAGATTGGTTTGATAAAAGCCAGACCTCAGATGTTTTCAGAAGAATTTGAAGCCTATAAAAAATTTGATGGTCTGATTCTTGAAGGTACTGGTCTTGGTCACTTTCCTATCTCTAAAATTGATGAATTTACTCAAGAACACAAGAGTATCTTTAAACAACTCCGAGAACTTGCTCAAAAAATGCCAGTGGTTATGTCCTCTCAAACAATCTTCGGCAGGATTAATATGAATGTTTACTCTCCTGGCAGAGAACTCCTCAAAACTGGTGTTCTCGGCAATCTCCATGATATGACTCCAGAAACAACTTTTATCAAACTTGCTTGGCTCCTCTCCAATTACAGTGCAAAAGAAATCAAAGAAAAGAATTTAATTAACCAAAATTTTAGAGGAGAAATAACTAAGTGCTCTGAACCAGAAGAGGATTTTCTTGAAAATTAATGTTTATTTTTCTCAGAGTATTTTTTTCACTTTCTCAAGAAATATTATGCAAAACAAGATAACTCTCTACCCCATCAAACTCATAAGCACCGCCACTCACTCCCCCACTATCTCTAAAAACTGCTCCCCCACCAACCAAAAACATAAAAAACAGAATTGAAATTATTTAAAAATTCTGAAAGAGGTTCTGTTCTTTAAAAATGCTTCTTTATCTAACCTATTTATCTAACTGAAGGCAATGTCCATTCTCTTTCCAGATTAGTATAATCTCCCAATAATGAATCTTCCATCTGTTCTTGTTCTTCGACTAACTCTATTTCGGGAGCTATTTCGCCAGAAAAAGCAGACATAAACGCACCTACAATGTCCTCTGCATTACTTCCTCCCTTCCTTGTACTTCTGCTAGCACAATAATATTGCCTTGTATCCCTATCTCTATAACATTTTTCACCATATCCGCAACAATCGCTTCCGCATTTTTCTATGCAATCTTTAACACAGCTAACTAGACCCAATTGCTTTTTGCAACTTGTTCCTTTTGGACAAGGAATTTCCTTATAACCATTCTGGAGCCTGTCCCCTTTAATCCTAATAAACGGCACTTTTATCTTCCTGCTTCCAAGACAAGTTTTTGATTCGGCTTTGGGAGAACTTAAATCCATAAAACAGTAATCATCATCTATTGGTCGTCTATCCGTGGTAGAAAGATAAATATAGCATGGGTCAATAGGTCGACCACCTAATTCTGTATGGAAGGGACAGCGAACCTTAAAAGAATCAATATTCAACCGAGTACATTTATCTAAGAGTTGTGGTACAGGTGTTTCCACAAAGATATGCTCCTCGTAAGGGGCGGAAACAGCAGTGGCAAAAGGAATAATTATCAATAAAAAAAGAATCAAAAAGATTGGAATTCTAAACAATTTATTTGTTTTTTTCATTTTTTCTAACGACTAATAAAATTATAACCTCCATTCTGGTTTATATTTAATTTTTTAGGGTGTCCTTCTTCATCAAACCCAACGCAGATTGGTTTAAAAAATTGAAATTTGATATCTCTCGGGTTATCTTCATATTTTATAATTGGTGCAGGAAGATAGCTAATATCCCAAACACTGTCTTTCCAGACAGCCAATGCCTCATCATCATATAAACCTATTCTAAAACCGCCGAACTCTTCTTTAAAGCTGTCAATGCCCATCATGTCCAGTAAAGCATAAGCTTCTTCTTCACAGATATCTTCGCGTTTGACAATATTGATCATTGGCCTTTCTTTTCTAATCAGACAGGCCGGATCAGTCATTCTTGCTGTAAGATTACTAAAACATTTAAGTGGCAGATAATTAACACAAACTTCTGTCAGAGGATCATAACATTCAAATGGAGCATATATTGAGGGAGAAAATATATCTCTGCATTCAAAAAGTATTTTTTCTTCCTCAAGTGAACGGATTAAACAGCCTCTTTTGATCTCTGGTAGATCATCTAAAATCATACACTCTTCCCCTTCTTTGGGAGAATAATATTTTTTTTCGTTTCTAAAGGCGCCTATGCCCCGGCAAACAGCTTTATACTCACCACCCACATTTTCCGCATCTATACAATAAGGTGGCTTATAAATATTCATATCTAGGATACTTCCACACCATAATTCATTTCCAACTTTATTCAATTGTTCTAATAAATACTCCCTATCTTTAGAATCTATCCTTCCGTCTTTTTCTACAAGAGAATCACTGACTGGAGAATCAGTCAGCACATAAGACCTGCCATCAGAATCAGTCCATTCAAAAAAAGTATATACATCTGCAACAGGATCATAAGTGACATTAAAACATCTGCTGCCGCAAGAATCTTCAAAAATATCCACTAGATAAGCGCAATTAGGTCCCAGATCAGCTTTAAGTTCTTCATCAATCATGCATTCTTCCTGGCTTATATCAATCCCTACACCGGCTGCAGCCATATGAACATTTATCTCATCAGTATATGCAGAGGGCATTTGCAAATCTTTATCCCCAATTTCTTCCTCTTCTTCCTCAACAACACAAACCTCAAAACTTTCAATTTCTCCAAGATAAAACTGAGTAATTAACCTACTATCATCAGGAGTAATCTCACCATCTCCATTA
>CAZPDB010000068.1:0-4267 GCA_964585285.1 uncultured Methanosarcinales archaeon | reverse complement strand
AATCGCTCCTCTTACACCTTCTCTGACAGTAGGATAAATCTGGGCCGGTCCCCGATGAATAGCGTCTTCATGCAAGGTGCAATCCATAAGCATAACTTTCATCTTGCCGCAGGGCTCTTTGGCTAGCGGTCCTTGTCTCATCACATCCTCAAACATATCCAGGACCATCTCCAATATCTCTCCAATATGGATGATTCCTCTGGTCATATCTATAAACATATTGCCCTTGTAAATGTCTTTTACTTTTGGAGCCACTTTTGAACCCATTCCTAAGTCTACTAATTGTTTAACTAATTCCTTATCTTTCTTTTTTATCCTCCCTTCTCTTAACTCTCCTGATTTTATGGCTTGGTGGATGTTCTCTTCCAGAGGTTCAACTATGAAATATAACTTATTGTGTTTGTTAGGTGATTTTCCTTCATATTCCTGAGGGGATCTCTTGGTAACTGCTTCCCGATAAACTACTATTGGCGGAGAGGTTTGCACATCTACTTTTTTTTCAGATCTAATCCTGTTCTCTATCACTTCTAAATGCAGTTCTCCCATTCCGTGCAGCAAGTGCTCTCCTGTCTCTTCATTAATCTCTATGACTATGCTCGGATCTTCTTTGGCTATCTGCCTTAAGACTTCAATTAATTTTGGTAAGTCCCCTGGTTTTTTGGCTTCTATGGCTTTGGTTACTACTGGTTCAAAAATATGAGTGATTTGTTCAAATGGTTCCCTTTCTCTGTCTGTGATTGTTTCTCCTGGATAAGTCTTTAATCCTCCCACACCTATAATGTTTCCAGAGGGGATGTGGTCAACCACTATTCTTTGCTGTCCTTTGTAGATATAGACTTGTTGAATCTTGGCTGGTATCTTGCCCTGATTAAGATAAACTTCTTCTCCTTTGTTCATGGTTCCAGAGAAGAGTCTTCCTGCAGCTATTTCTCCTGCCTGAGGATCAACCACTATTTTGGTTACCACAAAATAGAGTGGTCCTTGCGGATTGCAGTTCATCAGTGATTTTCCTTCTTCTGATTCTGCTTCCCCGTGCCAGATTTTAGGGATTCTGTATTTTTGGGCTTTGATTGGTTCGGGCAAGTGTTTGATGACCATGTTCAGGATGACTCTGTGAATAGGGGCCTTTTTTGGCAGTTCTTTTGGTGTGTCTTCTTTTTGATAGGCTTCAATAATATCCTTGAAGCTCAACCCTGTTTTTTTCATATAAGGCAGGGAAAGAGCCCAGTTGTTGTAGGCTGATCCAAAAGCCACACTCCCATCTTCTACACTCACCTGCCATTCTTTTTTATATTCTTCTGGAGCTATTTTTTCTATTAGCTTGTTGATGTTGGCAATCATCTTGACAAATCTTTTTTGCATTTCTTCTGGGTTTAGTTTTAATTCCTTGATTAAACGATCAACTTTATTGATGAACAACACTGGTTTTACTCTTTCTCTTAATGCTTGTCTTAACACTGTTTCTGTCTGGGGCATCACTCCTTCCACAGCACAGATGAGCACAATTGCTCCGTCCACTGCTCTCATCGCCCGGGTCACATCACCGCCAAAATCAACATGTCCTGGAGTGTCAATGAGATTAATTAAGTATTCCTCCTCCTCATAATCATTAACCATAGAAACATTTGCTGCGTCAATAGTGATCCCTCTTGATTTTTCATCCTCAGCAAAGTCTAACATTAATTGTTTTCCGGCCAGCTCTTCAGAAATCATTCCGCATCCGCTTAGCAAATTATCTGAGAAAGTTGTTTTTCCGTGATCAATATGAGCACAAACACCAATATTTCTGATGTTGGCTGGTTTTTTCATTAAGTTTAATACTTTTTCAGTCATGCTTGATTTTTCTACCATACCCTTAACACCTCCAGTGAATTACCTATGGTTGAATTATGTTATGTATTTAAATCTAAAAAGTGTGTTCTTCGTGAACAGTTGAGTAATTATGTAATTCTTCTTCTTTAAACCAGAGTTTTATTTCTTCTTCTGCTTCTTCTTTTGAGCCGGAAGCGTGGATCACATTCTTGATAACTTTTTTTTCTCTGTTATTATAATAAGCTGAATGATGACTGTAATCACCCCTGATTGTTCCTGGCAAAGCTTCCTTGGGATCAGTCGGGCCGACCAGTTTCCTGACCACTTCCACTGATTCTATTCCCCCAATGCAAAGTGCTACCACTGGTCCGCTGATAATAAAGGATTCTAATTCGGGATAAAATGGTTTCCCAACATGGTGGGAATAATGTTTCTTGGCAAAATCTCTGTCAGCCCAGACCATTTTCATGCCTACAACTTTCAATCCGATGTTTTCAAATCTTCCAATAACCTTTCCTAATAACTGTCTTTTAACTGCATCTGGTTTAAGCAAGACTAGTGTTTTTTGCATCATTTTTTCTTTTCCCCACTTCCCTGTGACTCTGAAATATCCTGGTTACTGACCTCAGTTTCTTTTGATTCTTTCTCTGTTTTAGTTTCTTTGTCTTTACCTTCTGCTGCTTTTTTGCCTTTTTCTTTTAGTTCTTGGTAAGCCTTAGTCCACCTTATTTTAATTGGTTTTCTTCTTAATTTTAACAGGTTTTTTTCACATTTATTACTGCAAAAATATAAGACTTTAGCATCCTTTTTAACCAGCATCTTACCAGTTCCTTTTTCAATGTTTTTTCCACAAAAACTGCATTTGGACATTTTTTCTTCACCGCAATAGTAGTTATAATTTTTTTATTTTTGAATTATTTTATTTTCTTCTTTGGGTTAGTGCTTGAGCTTCAATCTCTGTTTCTCTGAGCATGAGGATATCTCCTATCTTTACTGGCCCTTTTACATTTCTTCTCAGGATCTTGTTGGCATCTCTTCCTTCCAGCACCTTGCATCTTACCTGGGTTGCTTCCCCTCTCATCCCTGTTCTGCCAATAATCTCTTCTACTCTGGATGGCACTGCACTGCTAAACCTGATTTTTCCGGTTTTTGCTGTCTCTTTAGCTCTTTTTGTTCTTCTTCCTTGTTTGGGATTTTTTTTATCAGCCATTTTATCAACCTGTTATTTTATTATTTTTTCTTAATTATTCTTTCTTTTTTGAAGGTTCTTCTTTTTTATCCTCTTCTTTTTCTTTTTTCTCTTGCTTTACCTCTTCTGATTTTGCTTCTTCTTTATCCTCTTTTTTTTCTTCTTTAGCTTTAGGCTTTTTTTCTTCCTTTTCTTCTTTTTTAGTCTCTGTTCCTTTATCTTCTTTGTTAACTTTTTCTTTTTTTTCTGCTTCTTGTTCTTTAGCAAGCATTTTGGATAATTCAGCTACAATTTTTTTACTATCACCTTCATTAATAATAGCAATTGCTGAAGTGCCAATAGGCAGGCCAGCTGCTCCTCCTAATTCTTCTTTTTTGGCTATCTCCACACAGGCGATTTCTTTTTCTTTGCAAAGAAGAGGTAAGTGCATAGTGATTTCTGGTGGGGTCACATCTTTTGCTATAACTACTAACTTAGCTTTTCCTCTTTCCACTGCTTTGGTTGTTTCATTGGTGCCTTTTTTTATCTTGCCAGTTGCTTTGGCTAATTCCACAGCTTCAAGGACTTTTTCTTCTTCAGCCATTTTTCAACCTCCGGTTTAACAGATTAAATTTATTATGTTTGGGTATTTGATTCTATTGTTAAGTTATTATTGATTTGAGGAAAACAGAAGTTTTACCTCTCTCAGGCAAGTTCGCTCATCAGAGATCAGCGAAGTTACCATCATCAATCATGGGTAATCTTAGAAATTTTAGTCTTGTTTATAAAAGTTTTGGTTATGTGTAATACTTCTGTTATCCCGAAACTACTACACAACACGAAACTACTACACATTTCTAAGTTCATCCCATACGTCTTTAGGTGTCCTGTAGTTTAAGCTCATATGAAGCCTAACTTCATTGTAATGCTTAATAAAATCCTTTATTCCGCTGAATGTCTCTACTATGAACTCTTTCTTATAAGTTAAGAAAAACCTTTCTACCTTTCCATTTGTTTGTGGTCTGTTAATTCTTGCTATATAATGCTTTATTCCTAAAGCATCTAATGCTATCCTAAACTGGGTATTCTCTTGTTTACTTTCTTGTCTTGGAGCATAATACTGTGTCCCATGATCAGTCATGACTGTTTTTGGTTTACCATATTCTGATATGCCTGCTTTAAGTAAAGCAATGCTGTTTTCTGCATTTCGGACTCTTGCAGAAAAAGCAGGGTTTTCATTGCAATTATGCTGGTCGCATATATTGCAGGATGCAAAAGAACTAGATA
>CAZPDB010000067.1:3199-4308 GCA_964585285.1 uncultured Methanosarcinales archaeon | reverse complement strand
CAGGATTTTGCTGTACACGAAAACCATAAGAGTTTCCGCTGTATCCCGGTTCAAATCCGGGTCGCGGCGTAAAAAACAGGATTTTGCTGTACACGAAAACCATAAGAGTTTCCGCTGTATCCCGGTTCAAAGCGGAAAGCGGAACTTTCCTGTTTCATTAAAACTCTGTTTTCATAAAAATCCTGGTCGCATCGTATTTTTTAATTATCCCTACCTAATTAATCTCTAAGTTCAAACCCGGCCCGAACTCAAAGAGTTCGGACTCATTAAAATTCAAAAAGCCCTGCCAATTCAGTAAGAAAAAACTTTAAACTATTTTTAAGAAAAAAATCAAAAAATAATCTCATTCAATAATTTATTAAATCTTCAACTCATTAATCATACTCAATTATTTTATGGTTGTAAATTTTTCTCTGCCTAAATGAATCAACCTCTTGCCTCTCTTGCCTTCGCCTCTGAGAATTTGACCTGCAACCAATATATTCCCTCCTATCTCAAAAAGATTGATTACTTCGCACTCAAGAATCCCAATTGCTTCTTTTAGGAGTGGACAATCAACACTTCTTCCATCTATTTTATCCAGACCAAACTCAGAAAATTTATTCAGATGTTCTCCGTGTTTCCTCCCGCATTCCAATACAATCTTCTTATCAAACTGGTGGCCTAAAAAATTTACTCCAAAGCACCTGCTTGTTTCCACTAATTTTAGAATAAAAGAATCTTTGGCAGCAGTAAAAGCATAAATAGGGGGTTCTTGAGAAACCAGCATATGCCAGTCAGTTGGATATATCTCTTCTTTTTCCTCAACCCTTTTAGCAAACTTGCTTTTAATTCTTTCTCTGGCTGTGATTAATACTGTTTGTCTTGGATAAAGATAGGGCAACATTTTCTCTTTTAATTTTTATCCTCTTTTTATCCTCTTTTTATTCTTATTTTACTTTGGTTAAATTCATTTTCTTTTCAGCACTGGAGAAAATACCAACCAGGAAATAAACCGCGTAGAGAAGCAAGGGGAGATGGTAAGTGTTGATGTTAAAAGGGAGCAGGATTGTCTCTGGTATAATCATAATTGTTGTGCTATAGAGAGCCACCCCTAATATTTTTTTTGT
>CAZPDB010000067.1:0-3189 GCA_964585285.1 uncultured Methanosarcinales archaeon | reverse complement strand
TGACCAGAAACTCTTATCAGGGCAAAACCAGCTGCCACAGCCAAGAAAACAAGTAATAAGTATTTTACCAAGAAAATAGAATAGGTGATGAGAATTATTCCCGGAATCATAAGCAGAATTATCAATGTTACTAATTGGGAAAACTCTTCTTTTTCTGTTACCAAGTCGCTTATTTTTTCTGTTTCAATCTCTCTTTTGAAAAAAAACCATTTATAAGTTATTTTTCCTTTTTGAATGAGCATTTTTTCACTGCCTATAGTCTGATTGCTTTCTCTCAAATCTATTTTGATTATGGTGTTGTGATCAGGGATAAATATTGGTTTGTTTTGTTCCTGTTCCATTCTTATCTGTAAACTATCAAAAGCATCCAGTTTTTCTTTAAAATAATCAGGCAGGTTGACTATGAGAGGAGCAGCAGTCATAAACATAATAATAAACATCAAAGAGAAAAGAGAAAAGAAATAACCAAAAGCCTCTTTATTGGACCTTTTGGTTAATTTAGATAAGGCTGGAGGAAAAAAGCTTTGGATTATTGTTTTAAAGAACTCTTTATTCTCTCTGAAAATCCTAAGCGGATTAGCTTTTTTTATCATTTCTAACCTCTTTTAATAATTTTTATTTAATATTTGTTTTTGATTATAAAAACTTTTTGGCTAAAAAAATTTTATCCTTATCTTCCTCAACCTCCTCAACAATTTTTAACCTCTCCTTAATCAGCTTCTCAATCTCTCCAACTTTTTTTGATTTCTTCAACACAGTAACCACCAAATATTTTTTAGCCACGCGGATCATCTCATCTAACCCTTGAGAAATATCATTAAAATTGTGTATGGCTGTGACACTCATAACTAAATCAAATTGGTCGTCTAAAAATGGCAGCTTCTCTGCTCTGCCAAGAACATTGATTAATCTAGACTGTTCTAAAAGTTTTTCTGAAGGATCAATCCCCACTATCTTCCCTCTTAATTGTTCCTCTAACCTCTTGCTTAATCCAGTGCCGCAACCAACATCAAGAATCAATAGTTTTTCTTTTTCTAAACCCAACTCTTTTACTAGCTTTATAATTATATTTAATTTCTTTTTTTGCTCTTGTCCATGAAGTTCATCATACCCCTGAGATACCTCATTATATCCAATCTTATTTGTATGAGTAGTCTTATCAACCATAATTTTAGAAATTTATTTAAACTCTTTAAAACTTTGTTTTTTTCTGCAGTATAATCTCAGTGTAATGTCCTGTATATGCCCCGGTGGTGTAGCCCGGACAATCATGCTGCCCTCTCGACTCAATGAAATTATTAAGGATAAGGGAGTAAGGCAGCGACCCGAGTTCAAATCTCGGTCGGGGCATTTATTACAGAAAAAGAGCATTGCTTTTAGTGAAATTGGCCATCTAAAGAGTAACTGACTAAAAAAGAATAAAAAACTGAAAAAATAAACCAATTAGAAAAGAGTAACGAATTAAAAGAGAGTAACTAACTAAAAAAGAATAAAAAACTAGAAGAAATCTCAACTCAAAAAAGACAGAGGTTTAAAGAATTAATTCTAAAATGGAAAGGAATCTTAGTGCTAAAAACATACAAATCTGAATAATATCCTTTACTTTAATTAATATTAATGTTAATATTTATATTTATATCTATATTTAGATATAGTATTACTTATTAGTAATAACTAAATAGAAAACTTTAAATAGTTGGCCATTATTTAATTTTAATATGTTCCGTATTAAATGTGGAGATTGTTGGTTTATAATTCCTAAGAATAAATCAGAAGAATCACTATTACCTAAAAATCAAGATGAAGAGTTTGATGAATTGTTCTTATGGTACTGGGATGAATTATTTCCATTAACAGGTAATGAAGGAAGCTATGTTTTTGAAAGACAACCTTCTTTTCCAGAAGTTAACTCATCCTATCCTCGATGTCCCCCTGCAATAAAAGAAAATCCTACCCTTCAGGAAGTGAGTGAATATTGTCATCAGGCAACCCAGTATTCATCAGCAATAGATCAATCAGAACAAGGAGGAGTGTTAAAGAAAAAAAGAATTCCTGGCGTGTTAAAAATTCAATTACCTCACGAATCAGAAACACCCCAAACCAGACAAGATGCTCAAAGACTCTCAGAAATTATTGAGCAAATTGAGATTCCTGAAGAAGGATTGGAAGTAATTGCTGATGATGGACTTCTATATCACAAAATGTTAATAAGTAGGATTGAACCAGAAGTGCCTTTATGGGATTCTTTGAAAGCTTTTTTTTATGAGATATTAAATGTCAAAGATAGAGATGAAAATATTGAAAAAATTGGTTTAGTCTATTTTATTTAATAATTTATCTAACATAATGAGCTTAAAATCATAATGAGCTTAAAATCATAATGCCTTTAGAATCGTGAGCAAGCAAAACCAATCAAAACATTAACTTTATAAATAACCATCTTTTACCTTTTATTGAAAAATGAAAAGAAGCAGTCGACGTTGGAAAAAGAAAGGGCAAATGCGTTGGAAGTGGCAGCGTAAGCGAATGAGAAAAGAAAAGAAAAAGCGACAAAGACAGAAATAATTTTCTTGCTTAAAACCCTTCTTCATTTTTATTGATTTTATTATCTCATTTTTATTATTTCATCATTTCATTCTCTATATAATTAACTATCTAAGTAGATTATCAATCAACCACTAGTCAACAACCGGGATTGTTGAAAAAGTCTTAAATCATAAAAACCAGCTGAAATTGCATCACCCCTACTAAAGTAGCAGGGTATAAAGATGCAATTTCTTTGATAAGTTAATTTTCAGGATACAAAGAAATCTGTAGGATTTCTTGTACAGGAAATGATAAAATTATTTTATAGTATTCTGCTTTTTTTAGTATAACAATTAATTATATTGGGGGGTATGGTGCGACAATACTATTGGACTCTTTTTGAGCTGTTTTTTTTATAACCCATATTCTTCTGTCTTAATTTGCCTCAATTTGTCATAAGGATATGAGTTGATATATTCTTACTGGGTTAAAAATTTTACGAGATTTTCAACTCAGCCAGTCAACCACCGAAAGCTTTATAAATGTCTGCTATCTCCTCATTAAAGTTTTGTTATCCTCTCCAAACATTTCTGTTTATGTTCAAAATGTGTACCCAATTAACCTTGGGTATGAAGGTAAGTTGTTAACTCTGCTAATTGTGAA
>CAZPDB010000066.1:2701-4428 GCA_964585285.1 uncultured Methanosarcinales archaeon | reverse complement strand
GAGAGAGGTTTAGGGGAGAGAAAAAGAGGGAAAGAGAGAAGGGAAGAAAAAAATAGAAGATTAGAAAATTTATTCCCTGGTATTTGGAGATTAAGGAAAACAATTATGACAAAGAATTTAGTTAAGGGCAGAGATGTTTATGGAGAAAAACTATTTAAGATTGGCAAAGAAGAATACAGGGAGTGGCAAGTTAAGAGAAGTAAATTAGGAGCAGCAATTAAAAAAGGTTTGAAACAATTAGGCTTGAAAGAAGGGCATAATGTCCTCTACTTAGGAGCAGCCAGCGGAACAACAATAAGTCATATTTCTGATATTATTGGTAAAGGAGGGATGGTAATAGGAGTGGAAATCAGCGCGATGGTGTTAAAGGATTTAGTTTTTTTAGCAGAGGAGAGAAAGAACATTATGCCAGTGTTAGGGGATGCAAATTTAGCTGGAGAATATGAAGATAAGATCAAGGAATGGCTGCCAGCAGATTTTTTATATCAGGACATTGCCCAGAGAAACCAATTAGACATCTTTTTAAAGAATCTCAAATATTTGAAAAAAGAATCTTTTGGTTTTTTGGCTCTAAAAGCAAGAAGTATTGATGTGAGTAAAAAATCAAAAGAGATTTTTAAAGAAGTTCGTAAAAGATTAGAGGGAGAGAAAGGAGTGCAGGTAGTTGATTATCGAGAGTTATACCCACTAGAAAAAGATCATTGTGTATTTGTGGTGAAGAAAGTTTGAATGAAGTTTGAGTGAATGCTACGAATATCTATGGTGTGCTGAGACTAAACCCACTGGTTGAATATTATGATCATCTATTTTTTTTGTATTCTCTGATTCTTTTTCTATACTTTTCCAATAAAACTCAATAGTTACTATTTTAGCTTTTGATGGATATTATTTTAGCCAAAAAGTTTATTAAGACAAAAAGAAGATAAATAAAGAAAATGGAACAATCAGACCTAAAAAAGTTTTATTATGAAATCCATAGAACTTATGCAAAATATAAAAAATCAGAGTCGGTGAGTGAATTAGTGGGGTTAAGAAATAATCTACTTGCCTTTCAGAAAGAGATACTAAGAGCAGTAGAAGAATTTCCTGATCCCAATCCTCTGAAAGAAGGATTTAATAAAAAAAACAGAGAAAAATTAGAAGACCAGTTTGGAATCCTTGTTCACCTGGCTAAAAAATCAGAAGAATACTTGGAAGATGTTGAGAAACAATTAAAAAAAGTGCAAAAAAAGACCCAGAAAAAAATAACAGTATAATCAAGATTGGTCTGGAAAAGAATGCTAGAAAAAATTATTTTTCTTTTTTAATTTCTGGAATTAGAGCCTCATAAATATTTTGTTGTATCTCTTGCAAAGTAAAAGGCAAAGTATTAAAATAATGTTGGACACTGTTTAAAGCATTTCTGCGAGCCTGACCAAAATCAGGATGTTCATCTATTTGTTGAAGGAGGCTTTCAAAAATCGGCTGAGAAGTTGATTGTGATGGGGATTTTTTCATTTGATGAAAATAAGCATTAGATTCAAGATAAACAAGGCTTCCTAAAATATCCTTGAGGTCCTCCTGAAAATCCGGATCTTCCAAACAATGAGGAGTAAAACTGTCTTCATATTCAGCGAATTGGGAAGGCAGATCACAATATTGCTCTCTTAAATAAGCTCCATGAAACTTATCCTGAAGAAGAAATTCAGGAACCCATTCATTAATAACCTCCTGGACCAGATCATTTA
>CAZPDB010000066.1:0-2691 GCA_964585285.1 uncultured Methanosarcinales archaeon | reverse complement strand
GAATAGGTATATAAATATTTTGTTTTTCTAACCACTATTTAGTGAATAATTATTTTGTTATTTATCTGAATAAGAGGATTAGGTAGTGGGAGGATTAGGTAGTGGGAGGATTAGGTAGTGGGAGGATTAGGTAGTGGGATAATAAAATAAAGGAGTTAGGAATTATATACAAAACAATGTTTGCTTGCTTTTTTCTGATATAAGGAAAATTTATAAACTAATTCTTTTAACTTAATTTTGATTTAAGATGATACAGTTTTATAATACACTTGGGAAGAAGAAAGAAGATTTTGAGCCGATGGAGGATAAGAAGGTTAAACTCTATACCTGCGGGCCGACCGTCTATGACTTTGCTCACATTGGTAATTTTAGAGCTTATGTTTTTGGAGATTTGTTAAAAAGATATCTTAAGTTCAGAGGCTATGATGTACTGCATGTGATGAATCTAACAGATGTAGATGATAAAACAATTAAACGAAGTCAAGAAGAAGGAGTTAGTTTGCAGCAATACACAGAAGAATATACAAAAGCTTTTTTTGAAGACTTGAAAACACTGAAGATAGAAAAAGCAGATATATTCCCCAAAGCCACAGAGCACATAAAAGAAATGGTTGAGCTAGTTAAAAAATTAATGCAAAAAGGGCATGCTTACAAAGGAGAAGATGGAAGTATCTATTATAAGATTTCCAGTTTTAAAGAGTATGGAAAACTTTCTGGAACAAAAATAAAGGGGTTAAAAGCTGGTGCTCGGGTTAAGCAAGATGAGTATACCAAAGAAAGAGCTAATGATTTTGCTCTTTGGAAGGCCTGGGATGAATCAGATGGGGATGTTTTCTGGGAAACAGAATTAGGCAAGGGTAGGCCGGGATGGCACATTGAATGCAGTGCGATGAGCATGAAATATCTGGGAGAAAGTTTTGATATCCACACAGGAGGAGTTGATTTAATCTTTCCGCACCACGAAAATGAAATAGCTCAGAGTGAAGGAGCAACAGGAAAACAATTTGTTAAATACTGGCTGCACAACGAACACCTTTTAGTTGAAGGCAAAAAAATGTCAAAAAGTCTGGGAAATTTTTATACATTGCGCGATTTGTTAAAAAAAGGATGCAAACCAAGAGCAATTCGTCTAGTTCTGCTGTCAACGCATTACAGGCAAAAACTAAATTTTAGCTTTGATGATGTTAAGGCAGCAGAGAAAACATTGGAAAGAATAGATGAACTAGTAAGGAAATTAGAAAACAGAAAAAAAATTAAAACAGCAACAGGAGCAGGAATAAAAAAGAACTTGGATGAATTTGAAAAGAAATTTGAAAAAGCAATGGATAATGACCTGGATATATCTAATGGTCTGGCAGCTTTTTTTGAATTGATGAAAGAACTGAATAAACACCTGGAACAAATGAGTGATGAGGAAACAGAAAGAACCTTTGAAATGATGAAGAAAATAGATTCTGTCCTGGATATTTTCAGATTTGAAGTGGCAAAAGAGATTCCAGAAGAGATAAAAGCATTAGTGGAAATGAGAGAAGAGGTAAGGAGGAATAAGAACTGGAAAAAGTCAGACGAGTTAAGAGAAAAAATAAAAGAAAGAGGATGGAGGGTGGATGACACAGCCAAAGAACCAGTAGTTAAAAAACTTTAATCATTAATCTAAAAAGGGGTGGAGATGGCAAGAAAAAAAAGAGCTAAGGAAAAAAAAGTCATAGTGATAAAAAGGTTGAAAAAGACCTATAAGACATTAAAAAAAGAAGCAGGATTACTCGCTTCTATCAAAAGTCTTATTCTGAGAGAGCACGAATACAAACAAGCATTAAAGAGAGTTAACCTCTCAGTAAAAAAAGGAGAAATTCTGGGGCTGATAGGGCCAAATGGAGCAGGCAAATCAACCCTGATCAAGATTCTTTCAGGTATACTCTACCCAACAGAAGGAGAAGTTAAAGTGATGGACTATGTGCCCTGGAAACAAAGGATAGAATATGTGAAGAATATAGGAGTTGTTTTTGGACAAAAACCTCAATTAATCTGGGACCTGCCACCAGCAGACACTTTTGAATTAAACAGAGTTTTGTATGAGATACCGACTAAAGAATACGAGGAAAGACTGGAAGAACTGACAGAGGTGCTGAAATTAAAAAACATTACCAAAACACCCACCAGAGATCTTTCACTGGGTGAAAGAATGAAATCAAAACTAGTGGCAGCACTGCTGCACAATCCCTCCCTGGTTTTTCTTGACGAGCCAAGTATTGGATTAGATGTGATTGCCAAAGACAGATTAAGGGAATTAATCTTAAGATATAATCGCAGATATAAAACAACTTTCATCATCACCACTCATGATATGCAGGATATAGAGAGATTATGCAAAAGAATTGTCATTATAAACAGGGGAAAGATAGTTTATGATGGAAAAATGAGTAAAATCAAAAAACTTTTTGAAACAAAAATAGTTAATGCTAAATTTTTAGAACCAGTAGGAAAATTTAGACTATCAGGATGTGAAACCCTGAAAAAAAGAAAATATCAGTTAATCCTAAAAATAAACACCCAACAAATAAAGCTTAAAAGAGTTGTAGACTATTTTATTACTCACTATGATGTGGGTGATTTGATTATCTCTGACCTGCCAATTGAAGAGGTTATCCAGAAAATTTATGAAAAAAAAGATGAGTGAGGGAGTCTTTAAAA
>CAZPDB010000065.1:0-4456 GCA_964585285.1 uncultured Methanosarcinales archaeon | reverse complement strand
AATAATAATAATAATAATAATAATAATAGAAATCAATCTTGAGGTGGTTTTAATGGGACACAAGAAAAAAGGCAAAAAAACAAAAATCAAGAAGTATACTTCAAAACAAGGTGTTGAAGAAAGATTGAAAAAAATAGCTTCAATAAGTCCGCCAGATAAAACTCCCTATCATCTAGAAAATGAAAGAAAGATAGAAAGATTCAGGCCTTTGAAAAAAAAACCAAGATTATCTCCAAAAGAAAAAAATCGTAGGAAAAGATAAAAGTCTGTTTTATCTAAAATATTCTTATCTACTCATCTTTTTTATCTACTCACCTTTTTCTTTTTTTACTAACTCTTGGCTATTTGACTACCAAAATTATTAAAAAAGAGCAGCCTTTCTTTAGAAAGATGAAATTCGCTCACTTAGCAGACTGCCATCTGGGATGCTGGAGGGAAGAAGAACTAAAAAGACTGCCCCTGAAAGCATTTGCTAGAGCAATTAACAAGTGCTTAAAAGAAAAAGTTGATTTTGTTATCATCTCAGGGGACTTGTTTGACTCACCCTTACCACCAATAGATCTGTTAAAAAAAACAGTGCAGTACCTGAGAAAATTAAAAGAGGAAATGATATCAGTTTACCTGGTCTCAGGGAGCCACGACTACAGTGTTTCAGGCAAAACATTTCTGGAAGTGCTGGAAAAAGCCGGTTTAGCTATTAATGTAGCCAAAGGAAAGGTAATAGAAGAAAAACTGCACCTGCAATTCACCCAAGACAAAAAAACAGGAGCAAAAATTACTGGGTTGTTTGGAAAATCAAAAGGAACAGAAAAAGAATATTACCAACAATTAGCCAGGGAAGAACTGGAAAAAGAAGAAGGATTCAAAATTTTTGTCTATCATTCAGCCTTAAAAGAGTTGATGCCTAAAGAATTAGCTATGGTAGAATCCCTGCCTTTTTCTTACCTGCCCCAAAATTTTGATTATTATGCAGGAGGACATATCCACCTGCCAAAAGAATTAGTAAAAGAGGGAAAAAACAAGAAAATGAGATTAGTTCAGCCAGGACCAATTTTTCCCTGTTCATTTACAGAGCTGGAAAAACTGGCCAGAGGAGGTTTTTATATCTATGACCAGGGAGAACTCAAATTTGAGCCGCTGCAGGTCTGCTCCATCTTCTCCATAATAATCCAAAGTGAAAATAAAACTCCAGAACAGATAGAAAATGAGATAATGGACCAGATAAAAAATAAGGAATTTTATGAAACTGTGGTGACCATCAGGCTCAAAGGAGAAATGAAAGGCAAATCCAAGGAGATTGATTTTAAGAATATCATAGAAACACTTTATGATAAATCAGCTTACTATGTTAAGATATCCACCTCAAAATTAGAACAAGAAGAACTAAAAGAAATTAAAATAGATGTTTCCTCTCTGCCTGAAGTAGAAGAGCAATTAATAAAAGAGCATTTAGGGGGAATGACTATGCCAGGAAAGGATGAAAAAGAGACAAGAGATAAGATCAAGGAACTAATGAGAACCCTCTCAAGAGAAAAAGAAGAAGGGCAAACAAAAACAGATTATCAAAAAGAGGTATTGAGTGAATCATCATCATTTTTTGAATCAGCAGAGTCAACATCCCTAAAATCAGGAACAACAGAATCAGCATCAGAGTTACCAGAGTCAGATACATCAGGGACAACCTCAACAGACTTAGAAGGAACTGGGTTAGGGGAAAGCCGAGGAGCAGAATCAGAGTTACCAGAGTCAGAATCTCCATAATCATAATAGGGAAGTGTAGAGTAAGTAAGAGATGGGTTTGGGGGAAGAAGCTGAACAGGCTGAGCCATCTCAATTCTTAAACCCAGGTAAGACAAAAGATCAATAATGGGTGAAGGGATTTCTTCTTTAGTTTTTAAAGAATAGCAACCCAAGGTTTTTTCTAAAGGACCAAGAGAAGCAACTCTCTTGAGAATTTCCTCTTTTTCTTCAAGAGAAAAACAAGGCCCTTGTTGGGGATTAGAATAAAAAGTGAGAAGATAATCCATCTTAAGCATACCTCCTAATAAAATTCTTCAAAAAACCACTTCTCAAAGAATCAGTTTCAAATAAGGAATCAACCAGATGATCGGCGCGAACCAGTCCCTGACCATAAACCCAATGATCATCATAACCCTCATGATTTTCAAGTGGCTGAGAAGTATCTGCGAGAAGAGAATCAAGACTGCCCCAGTTCTTAATCTTCTGAATGACCAAAGCGAGGGAGCCAGTAACATGAGGAGCAGCCATAGAAGTGCCATTAAGCTGTTTATATCCCCCTTCAGGATAAGCAGAAAAAATACTAACTCCAGGAGCAGCAAGGTCATTAGTAGAATAAATATTAGAAAAATGAGCATGTTGGTTATGCTTGTCAACAGCAGTGACAGCAATAACAGTTTGGTCAAAAGAAGCAGGGTAGTTGGGACCAAAACCCTCATTACCAGCAGCAGCCACAAGAATCAGACCATGATCATAAGCCAGACGGCAAGCCTGTTCAAAAGCAAAAGAAGCCTGGGGAGCACCAAGACTCAAATTACATATATCTATCTCATTTTTGATAGCCCATTCCAGAGCCTTGATAATATTCAACTCAGAACCACTTCCATGGCGGTTAAGCACTTTGAGAGAATAAAGTTGAGATGAACGGGCAATGCCTACAGTCTGGCCAGCAGTAGTGCCAGCTACATGGGTGCCATGGCCCTCATGATCCTCTAAGCCTTCGCCGACAAAATCAGCCCCTCCCTGAAAGATGCTTCTAATCTCAGGATGCTTGTAATCAAGACCAGTATCAAGAATGGCCACTTTAGTCTGCTCGCCCTGAGATTTTTGCAGGGCCTGATAAACACCAATGTTCTTTAAATTCCAAAAATCCTTTTTTGATGATGCAGGAGATTTAAATGAGGGAGGAGCAGGCAAAATAGAAAAAGAGCTGGCTGCTTCAACACTCTCAAAAAGAGAAAGGTCAAACTTTCTCAAATTCTCATAACCAATTTTTTGAGCCAGATTATCCTTAGGGATAGTTGGCAGGCGGTTCCCGGAGCCAGTCTGATTAGAACTGGTGGGGTTGATAAGCCAATGAAGCAACTGGGCTTGCTGCGGGGAACACTGGATGCCTAGATAAGGCAGAAATTCATATTCCTGAACAACATGGCCAAACTTTTCCAAAGCAGACAAAATCTTGCGTTTGGTTTTTCTGCCAGTCAGGCGAATAAGGACTTCCAAATCCTGATTTTTCTCCTGTTTTTGCTCAATCTGTTTCTCAAGGAAGGTAAAATTGTTCATAGAAAAGGACAAGCAGTTAATTTTTATTTATTCTTGGGAGAAAAAATCGCAAATCTTTCAGGATAATCGCAAATGTTCCGAGAGAAAAGAAGGAATTTCCGGATTAAACAGATTGAAGCACAGAAAAAAGCTCTTTTTCAGAAGCATTGGTCCTGATTCCCGTGGAGTGAAAAATTGTCGAAGAAGCTGAAAATTTTTCGGATTTTGTTATTTGTTTATTGTGGTTTAAATCTTTTCATCAAGGCGAGATGAGTGAGATCATAGCAATCTTCAATAATTCTAATTATATGGATGATAAGCTGGGCTGTTTTAGGATGAGAGAGAAAGGGAAGGCTAGCTTCTCTGATTTTTAACCGAATATCCAAGATTTCTTTGATCCTTTCTGGATCAGATTGATAATAAATAGCAAAGGACTTCTGAAGGCCGTTTTTCAAAAGGAGGAAGAGATCTTGGAGTGGTTTGCTTTTGGGGATTTTGGTAATTTGAATGTTAGTTCTCCACAATCTTAGAATCTCATCACCAATCTTTTCAAGATTAAAAGAATAGGCAAATATGATCCGGCCAAGATCTGGATCAGGATGAGAATGTTTCATAATAGCTCTTTCTAAAAAAAGAACATATTTATTGATTTCACGATCAATATTATTGATAGTGTTAAGTGTGGCTTTGTTACTGCTAAAAATATCTTCTAAAGCTTGTTCATAAAAATTAATAATCATCTGAAAGACTCGCTTGAAGAGGTCATCAAGATTTTCTTGAGAAACCCCGCTGATGTCTCTAATAATAAATTTATTGTTTTTTTGAGAGAGGACAGCAAAACCAATATTTTCAACCAGATCAGGATAATAATTGGAGTCTGATTCTAATTCTATCTGATCAATACCCCGAGCATAGGCAGCATTCATGAACACAAATTTTAGCCGTGGTTGAAAGCCAGTGGTTTTTAAGCTGAGAGAACCAGTCATTATTTTTTTACCTGATCTAAGAAGAAGATCCTTGCCAACCATTTCCAGATCAATTTCATCACCTGGCTTAAGGCCATTTTCCCGGCTCCACTCAATTGGTAAAGTAAGAGTAAGAGCTTGTTTAGCTTGTTTAATCAGTTTTCTTTTCATTTTTATTGGATTAAATTTTTTGACTATTAATTTTTTCTTTT
>CAZPDB010000064.1:0-4696 GCA_964585285.1 uncultured Methanosarcinales archaeon | reverse complement strand
CATATTCCACACACGCAAAAATCGGAGATTTTTGGTGTCCTAGAAATTTTTAATTTCTATGACTTTAGTGTGGAGTGATGCAATTTCGGCTGATTTCTATGATTTAATAAAAATTAGAACAATGATTTAAAAACATTATGGTTTTGCACATGGTGAAATTATTGATTAAATAATTATTTTATCTTTTTAAGTTGAATCAGGAAGTTCTGCTCAAAAGCAAACTGTCTGGCTGGGCTTCACCAAGTCCAGAACCGCCGACTTTATCAGCGAAAAATTACTGCCATTCAGGGCTGGCAGACCAAGAAAGTTAAGCAAAGCCAACAAGTTCAATACTAAAACTGACAAGAAAAAATAATTAATCATTCACTTTTTTTCTCTTCTTTTTTCTTAGGAAGATTTTTTCTAATAGTGATAGGAATGATTCCAGATTCAAATTCCTTATTGGCAATCCTGATAGGATTAAACTCTAAGGTTTCAAACTCTTTTTTAGAAAGTTTAATCAAAGGAGGAGCGCCCATAGAAATCTGCAAGGCCCGGCTGCCAATAATGCGGGCTTTCTCATAAACAGTATATTCCTGAATCTGTTCTTTATCTTTCTGAGCCATATTAATCACAAACTCTTTCTGACCATTTCAGCTTTTTTCAAACCAATCTCAACAATTTTTTCAACTTCTTGAGCAGTAAGAGGAACAGAACCAGTCTTTTGCAAAGCGCAAAGAGTATCAGTGCCAATAGAAGTGACCACCAGTTTAGCATCAGCCATTTTCTCTTCTTCATTAAGAGGATCAACCAATAAATGCTGGCCAATCTTAACCACACCGATAGCAATAGGCTCCTTGGTCAAAGGAAGTTTTTTCTCTGTTTTTTCCTTATAATTAATCATGCCCTCCTCAAGAACAGGAAAACGAGTGTCCTTAAGAGCAGCCAACGCAGCTAAAGCGCAGGCATCAAAAAGATTTCCTTCATCATTAATAACAGCCACATCAATGCTAACATCCCAGACCTTTTCACCTGGTTCAATGCACATCTCCTTCATATCAATAGCCTTTGCCTCGCGAATACCTCTATCAACTACTCTGGATAATTCCACAGCCTCAATAGAAGGGGGTCCGGGTTCAAAATCAGGATTAGACATTGGAAGAAGCAAAACCTCAACCCGCAGACAGCCCTCATCAGGGGTGTCAGGGTAAGGTGTATTAACAGCCAGCTTGACACCAGCCATAACCTCAGTATTACCAATCTTCACTCTGGCAGAACCCTCAGCTGATTTGGAAATACCATACTCTACTTCTACCTGGCGATAATCCATTAACTTGCGGCCATCATAGCGAATGCCCTTGTCCAACCATCTCTTAAGTGTTAAACTTCTTTCTTCTCCCATTTTATTTTTCCTTTTTGTATTTTTCTTTCAAAGCCTTGACCTGTTCCTGATTAATCTTATCCAAAGCTTTCTGAGCCATCTCCAAGGCCTTTTTCAATTCTTCTTTTTTAATATCGCCATCCATCTGCAAAAGAGAAATCTCCTTGCTGCGATGAATCATAGCTACAGGAATATCAACTGCTCCTCCTTCAAAAGCTTCTTCATCATAACTCAAATCAACAACTAACCTATCTCCAACCTTACCGACTGAAACAGCAGCCACCATATCCTTCATAGGAATTCCAGCATCAGCCAAAGCAATAGCAGCAGCGCAAATACCTGCGCACCTGGTGCCAGCATCAGTCTGAGGAAACTCAATAAAAAGATCAACTACAGTATTAGGAAATTCTTCCAATAAAAGAACCTGCTTAAGAGCCTGCTCAGTAACTAAAGCAATTTCCTTGGATCTCCTGCTTGGCCCGGGCCTAATCCTGTCTCCTGAACCAGACCAGGGAAGCATCTCATACCTGCAACGCAAAATCCCTGTCTTAGGGTTCTTAAGAAAACTAGGGTAAAGCTCTCTGGGACCATAAACAGAAGCATAAGCCTCAGTATAACCAATCTTAAAATAGCCAGAACCATCAGCCCTGGGAATGACACCAGCCTTAGCAACTATAGGTCTGGTTTCATCAAAACCTCGCTTATCAAATCTTTCTTCATAAGATAATGATCTTTTTTCTTGATTCATTTTTTATTCTCCTTAAGGAATTTTTCAATCTTCTCAGTCAAGCCAGAGATGTGAGATTCTTTTTCAATCTTTTTCACAGCTTCAACTGCTAAGAGCTCCATCTTGGGCTCTGTCCCAGAAATCCAAACCCAACCATTCTGGCCGACCAGAATCTGACAGTCAGTAATATCTTTAATAACCTTAACCATACTGCCTTCCCTGCCAATAACACGGGGGACTTTGTGAGGATTAATAGAGATAATTCTCCCTCCTTTGAGCTTTTTCAAGCCAGGACCCTTAGTGCTGACATCAATCAATTTCTGAGAAGTAACATTAGTTATCTCACCAATAACATAATCATCAATATCATAAATAGCAGAAAGATCAGCTCCGCGAGCAATATAATCAGAAGTGGCATCCTTAATTGGAATAAGAGCATTATAAGCAATATTAAGGTCTAATCTCCAACCCATATTAAGAATATCAGTTACCTTACAAATAACCTTGTCTCCTTTTTTAGGTGCATAACGCCCAGTTAATGGAGTGAGTTTAAGAATATTTTTATTAACATTAAGAAGTCCCATTCTGGAAGCAATAATCTTTTCTTTTTCTCTAAAAGTACCAAAAGAAGGCAAAAAATCCATACCCTCAGCCAGTTCCTCACCAGGAACAACAACACTTTTTTCTTTAACTAATAATTTTCCCATATTATAACCTTTATTCTTCTTTCTTCTTTGTTCAAAAAAGAGAATTGAGAGTTCCTTTTTAAAGGTTTGCTTTTTTATCATTTACTGAAGCAAAATATATTAAATGATTCTCTCCATTGCCCAAAGTATTAACTTCAACATTTTGTTTCTTAAAATCACCTAAATCTAATTCTTTATGATGATATTTTAGAGCTTTTTTTATTTTATCAATCATATATTTATTAAATTATTAACCGCCTTATAAATCTTTCATTAACAATTCTTGTAAGAAATCAAACAAAGTTCAGCAGATTCTCTTAACTCACTTAATTATTTTACAATCTTTATGCTCAGCACCCTTGCTCTGCTAGAATATCTTTTATCTTGTTCACAAACATTGCTGCTTGTATTCTTAGCTTTTCAATTTCTTTTTTGTCAAATAATGTCTTTGTTGAATAAGTTGCGTCTTCTCTTTTAGTCTTGGTTTCTACATAGAATAGGACATCTTCGTAATCAAGGAGATTGGACAATATTTCTATATCTTCTTTGGTTAGTTTTTTCTTGTAGAATTCCTTTATTAAGATACAAAGTGTTGCTAAATGATTTTTTGATGTGTAGCCTTTAGTTTGGATCAAGGCAAGAGCTGCATGATAACAAGTGTAATAACATCCAGTTAATGCCCAATCAAAGAACTTTTTCTGAGCGATTTCTGCGACAAATCTTAAGTTATGTTCTGCTTTAAGAATGTGGCCTTTGACTTCTTCTTTATCTACCTCCTGTTTAAACAATAATTTTTTCTCTGTAAGTTCTTTTATTTTTTCTTCTACAAATTCTGGATTATTTATTATTTTTTGAAGACCATATTCTTTCATAAAAACACCCCGCTGTTGTAAAGCACCTGATAATATTGTATATGGTTGATTAATGGATATCCAGATGTTATTGCTGATTGCACTACTTTATCTTCTTTCATCTTTAGATCAATTAAAAAGTCTTTATATGTTACTTGGAATGTATTTATTTTCATTGCTGTTAGTGCATTTGTTTCTTTTTCTGCCTTCTCTGCAGAGATTTTATTGTTGGTAATCAATAAAATATCAATATCAGAACCATCTTTATAGGTTCTCTTTGCTGTTGAACCAAAAAGTATGGCAAAAACTGGTTTTTCTGGTAGATTATCTAAATAGATTTTTATTGCATTTTTTCTTATGCTGGGAAGTCTTTCAAACTTTTCAAGATCAAATGTTTCAAAAATTAAATATGTTTTTGCTGTTTTTTTAATTGAGTATTTCTTAAGATTGCCATCTTTCTCAGAAACCAGTATTTGTTCTTTTTCCAAACTGTTGAGAAATCTGGTAACACTTGGTTCATACAGTTTTGTTTGTCTGGCTATCTCTCTTAAGTGCAGTTTTGCAGTTTTATCCTTGTAGAACAACTGCATGATCTTTTCATAGCCTGACTTTAATAATGTTATCATTTTAGTAACAATTGTTAAAATTATTATAACATATATAAAACTTTCGATTTAATTAAATATTAAGTTCTTTGTTCAGAAAGAGAATTTTGTTTTCCTTAAAAGGTTTGCTTTTTTGAGGGCGTTTGGAGTGAAAAGGAGTGGAGAGGTGATTATAATGGACTTCAAGGGAGAGAATGAATTATTTAATCTTTAAAGCAATCATTATTTTGTCAAGTTTTTTATTAATCAGGTCAAGATCTCTGTTAGAGCGTCTACCAGAACTACTTTTGCCTTTTTTTGCAAAACAATCATCACAATAAACAGGTTTACTTGAAGTTGGTTTGAAAGGAACTTCACACTCATCACCGCAAGAAGAACAAATAACTTTAGTCCTCACTCCTTTATCTCTGCTATAATGATTAGAATCTCTCCTATTTCTAGGCCTATCTTCAAAACTCCTTCTGCCT
>CAZPDB010000063.1:0-4740 GCA_964585285.1 uncultured Methanosarcinales archaeon | reverse complement strand
GAGCCTTGTCAATAGCTAAAGATAACTCGTTTAAAGCTCCAGGCGAACTAACAAAATATCTTCTTGCCCCATTTTTTTTGATGTTCTTAATTGATTTTGAAATGGCATCAATAAAGCACAGGTTTTTAGTTTTTATTTTTTCTTTTGCGAACCTTTCTTCTAATGAGTCAGCTGTTTTATTGAGGGTAATGTAACAAATCTTACTCTTCTTATCTTGACTTAATTTTTTAGTTATCTTAACTATGAGATGGTTATAATTATCACTGGGCATAACCAGAAGGACAGTCTGGGTTTTGGATAATTTTTTAGTTATATCCATGAGTATCCTGATTACTTTTTATTAAGATTAAAGATGTTTTTTTACTTTATCTATTAGTTCTTTAATTTCAAATGGTTTTTGGATAAAATCTACTATTATTCGATTGCCTAACAGGCCTTCTTTTTCTGCTTCTGATAGCCTAACTACAGAAAAGTAAATGACTGGTATATTTTTTATCTTTTTAATCACTTCTTTGGCTGGTGTTCCAGGCATCATAATATCTAATAAGATTAAATTTGGTTTTTTTGTTTTTATTTTTTTAAGACAATCATCTCCATTCATCGCCAATATTGTTTTATATCCCTCTTTTTCTAATATCATCTTGGCACTTTGACGGATATCCTCTTCATCGTCTACAATCATTATTTTCTTTTTCAAAAGTCTCACCTGTTAAATTTAAAAATTTCACATTTTTAATGGCTTAAAATATCCCTAAAAACAAGGTTCTACTAATGGTATCTACTATGGTATTCACTAAGGTAGTTATTATAGTCATGATGAGAACTTTAATCTTTTTTATTATCCCACTAAAGAGAATTATCTTCTTCTGATTATCAGTATGAAAAGGTTAATATGCTCTGCTTCCATTATTATACTAATGGTTTTAGCAGGAAAAAAGTTTTTTATTATTGGTTGGTCTATTTTTTTAATTGTTTTATTCTTTGGTCACGCCAGTGCTTATTCTCTTTCTGTTGACCCTGAAGAAATTCGCTTCCCTAAAGTTCTCAGAAAAGGATTTGCCCAGGATTATCTGCTCATCACTACTGATAGTACTGAACCTGTGCGTTTAGTTTTTTCTATAGCTGGCCCAATAAAGGATTGGATTAGTTTAGAAAAACAAACACAAGTCAGTCAGAATAAATCTAAGAGAATCAAAGTGACAGTCAGGACTCCACCCGACATCTCTCCTGGCTGGTATGAAGGATATATCATTTTTAGTCCTGTTCTGGCCAAAAATAAGCTTACCTCATCAGATTTATCCAGCTATTCTGTTAAAGTGATAGTTGAGTTAACACAGCAGGAAATAAAACAGGCTTTGGTTAGGGATATCTGGGTTGAGACTGAAAATACAAAAAAGAATTCATCCTTAATACTTTTAACTGAAATAGAGAATCAGGGCAATGTTGTGATTGAACCTGATGTATCCATAGAAATTCTTGATAAGGATAAGAAAAGTTTGGCACTCTTTAATCATTCTTTAATCTCTGATCCCTGTTGTGGAAAAATTCTCCCCACTGCAACTGAGACCTTTGCCAGCCAGTTTAATCTGCCTTCACACTTACCCCTTGGAAATTATTGGGCCAGGATTCTTGTTTCCTTAAACCAGCTGCATTTAAGAGAGCAACTAATCCCTTTTGAGATATTAGAGAATGATTCTTTGTTTAAAGCAGGGGAATTAAAAGAATTAAGCTATCAACAGGAAGCATCTCCTGGCACAGAAGTCAAAATCAATTCTCTTTTCAAAAATAGGGGCCGGTCAGAAATAGAAGCTAAGTTTAAAGCCAATATCTATCTTGATGATATACTCGTAGAGAGAATTGAAAGTCCAACTCAATTAGTAAAAAATAATCAGTCTGTTAATTTGTCAGCTAGTTTTACTCCAGAAAAACCCGGCTTTTATAAGATTATGAGTTATGTTATCTATGAGGATAGGATTACAGAGATAAAAGAATCCTCTCTTGAGATTAAGGAGAATCTTGAACCCATCCCTTTGTCCCTTGATTTTCTGGCTGTCCCCCTATTGTTATTATTCTTAGGGGCGATTATCCTGATTATGAAAAAATACCACTAAACTAAATACCCCCAAAATTAAATGTGATTGAAGGCAAAAAAATGCAAAAGGAAAAAATTATTTTCAGAGATAGGTTTAGAAATAGGATGATTTTAGTCTTTCTACTGATTTTTTTATCTATGATTTTAAGTCTTATTATTTTTTTCAATCAACCAGAGGGCAGATTTACTCTTTTGAGTACTACATTTAGCTTATTGCTGATTGGTTCCCTGCTTTTTATCCAGGTGAGAAAAACAAAACAAAAATTAAGAAGGTTTATCCTTAGAGGCAATAAAAATAAGGATTAGAAGGCACTAAAATGGAAAAGAAGGCACTAAATAAAGATTAGAAGAGATTAAAATGAAAATTGTCTGGCTCTCACTCTTAATTGCCCTGGTAATAACTTATCTTCTCTTTTTTTTAGTCCCTCAGGGCGCTGAATTATTTTCCCTGAATTACAAAAAGATTTTTAGCGGCAAATTTGAATTTTATCGGTTTGTAACTTACCAATTTGCTCATCTCAATCTAAAACATCTGCTTATTAATATCCTCACCTTGACAATAACTTTTTTGTTGTTGTTTGAGCTTAAGCTGAGCTTGAATAAATTTTTAATACTCTTTTTGGCTGCTGGATTTTTTGCTGTTCTTCCTCTTTGGTTCTTGTTGAAGTTTGATGCTTTGGGCGCTTCAACAGCTATTTTTGCTGGTATGGGCTTTTTAACTTTAGGCCTGGACCGCTACGGACTCAAACCAGGTCTTTTTGTGCTTGGCTTATTTTTTTTGGTTTTCTATAAGCTGGTTTATTTTTTATTTTCAGGCACATTCATTGATAGTACTTTTCAGCTGGAATTAAACCAGTCGCTTTCTCATTTTTCTGGCCTGGTTTTTGGATTGCTGGGATATTTTGGTACTAATAAATTAAAAAGGATAATCTCTAAAAGAAAAAGTTTTATTTTAAGGAGGTGTTAAATTGGGATTGAAATCAAATTCGCGGATTAAAACACACATTCCAGGGCTTGATAAGATGTTAAAAGGAGGTTTTTTGTCTGGAAGGAATATTCTCTTATCCGGGCCCTGTGGCAGTGGGAAATCAACTCTGGCTATGCAGTTTGTTTACTCTGGGGCTGTCAAGCAGAAAGAACCTGGTTTGTTTATCACTCTTGAGGAGCCGAAAGAAAAGATTTATGAGAATATGGATGGGTTTGGTTGGGACATTAGGGGTTTAGAAAAAACCAAGAAATTTTTTTTGGTCGGCAGTTCTATTGGGGAGATTAATAACTCTATGGCTAAAGTTGACGCTAAAATAATCCATCTGATTAATGAGATTAAAGAAGTAGTTGAAGAGAACAAGATAAAGAGGGTGGCTATTGATTCTATCAATCTTTTAACTATGCTCGCTGAAGATGAAAGTGAGAAAAGAAATGCTTTGGCTAGTCTTTGCCATACTCTTTCTTCTTTGGGCTGTACCAGCCTTCTCATTTCTGAGACCAAAGAGGGAAGTATGGATTTGAGCAGATATGGAATCGAAGAATTTATTGTTGATGGAGTTATTGTGCTTTATCTTATCAGAGAAGGCAGCAAGTTTATCCCTGGTGTTTCTGTCCGTAAGATGAGAGGAACTAATCACGATAAAGAAATAAGAGTTTATGAGATTGGTAAAAAAGGAATAGTTATTTATCCTCAGGAAACTATGTTTGCTCGGATTTGAATTTTGAATTTTTTTGAATCTTTTATTTGCTTTTTAGTCTGGTCTGGCAGCAAAACCTAACTAATCTTCTCTTTTATTAACCCCTTATTAGTAAACTTTATAAATCAACCTTAATTTTTTGATTTTATGGCTAGAAGTTCCTTAAGACCAAAAAGACAGATTTCCAGTAAGAAATATATTGATTATCGCAAGAAGAAACTTTATGAATTAGCTGGTCGTCCAGCCTTAACCAGGGTTGGCGAGAAAAAGAAAAAAGTTTGCCGCACTCTGGGCGGCGGTCAAAAACAGAAACTTTTAGAGATTAACACTGTTAATGTTCTCGACCAGAAGACCAACAAATATCAAAAAGCCAAGATTGTTCGTGTTCTTGATAATCCTGCTAATCGTCATTATACCAGAAGAAACATTCTTACTAAAGGTTCAATTATTGAAACAGATTTAGGCAAAGCCAGGATCACTTCCAGGCCAGGCCAGGAAGGAACTGTTAATGCTGTTCTGGTTGAAGAATAATTATATATAGAATAAGTGAGCGTATAAAGACCAATAAATTTGAGTTGAAAATAATGACAGAAAAAATTGTGGTTATTGATTTTTCTGGAACCTTGATTAAGCCTTTTGTAGCTGAAGAAGCTAATCTCATTCGCTACAAAGTGCTTGATTTACCCAAGCCTTCTAAATCAGAGATCAAAAAACTCCATGCCACCAAAGAACATTATAACATTCTCAAAAACAAGATTGAAGATTCTCTGGGCATTACTGATAGTATGGAGTTATATTATCACCAGAATCATGGACAGGAGATTAAACTTTCTGGCAAAGAGATTAAAACATCTATTATGACTGATCTTTTCAGGATTGGTATGTTTCAAGTGGCTAAAAAAAATGGTCAAAAAATTTTCCCTGAATGGATGGCTCAAACCTTGCAGACTTTAAAAGAACGAG
>CAZPDB010000062.1:0-4862 GCA_964585285.1 uncultured Methanosarcinales archaeon | reverse complement strand
GAGTAAGAGATCCAAAAATATTTGCAAAAGGAGCTCTTGATTCTGCATACTGGTTGAGAGACCAAGAACCAGGTGTTTACAGCATAACCGACATATTGTAAAAAAACCTTTTGTTTTCTATAAATCAAAGAGCACTTTTTGGCTGGGACTTTTGAAATAATCTATCATCTAAAACTAGCAAAAATCCCTTATTGCTTTTTAACATCTGCTTTAATCATTTTTATTATTTCAGGAAATTCAGATATTTTGAAGTGTCCATTTTTACTTTCAAAGATTACAAACTTTGCATTTTTTAATTTCTTCTTGAATTTTTGGAGAACAAGTCATACCTAGAATGACCTCTGGTTTTTCTTCTGCAACTATTCTACTAATAGATTCATCTTTAAAAACAACCCTTGCAGTTAAACCTCTTGCTTTGGCTTTTTCTAATAGATTACACATAGCACAACCTTCAGGAGCATACTCTGCGCAACTATCTTGTTCACAATGTAGTTCTCCATTTATCGCTGTTAGTTTCGTTTTCAGTTACGAAGTTCCGAAAACCTGCCTCAGCAGAGTAATTTTGAGAGGTGTTCTATTGAGCGAACAAAGTGAGCAATAAAGAACAAAAATTTAGAGGACAAATTTAATATTAAAAATAAATCTAATTTTTAAAAAGAATAAAAAATAATTACAACAAATAACTTAGAATAATAATCACAATTGGTAATATAGCATAAAATATTCCAAAAATAAATATTAATTTGTTAACTTCTGGATTTAAAAATTTACCATATTCTTTTCTT
Organism: uncultured Methanosarcinales archaeon; assembly: GCA_964585285.1. GTDB lineage: Archaea > Nanobdellota > Nanobdellia > Woesearchaeales > CAZPDB01 > CAZPDB01. Next base: position 4,077 of record CAZPDB010000062.1, on the reverse strand, counting down.
GTTCTAATATAAGTTCCAAGAATTAATGCTAAGAATAATATATTTAAAAAGGACAACCAACCTAATCCATAAAATATGTATTTATACCATTTGTCAATCTTAAAATCTGATTTCATATATTAATTAAAATAAATGAGCCATATAAATGTTTTTATTTTTAGCGAAAACTTATTTTCTCTTTTTTAAAACTGTTCCTCTTGTACTTTTTAGCCACTAAAAATTATTGGATTTAAGCCCTGTTCAGCGACCTGAAGAAAATATCTGATTTTCTGAAAGCCGGCAAGGCGTGGCAAGCGAGATTAATTTCAGACTATTCTTAAGGGTGGGAAAAGTTAGGATCGTTAGATTAATAAATAAAGGAATTTTATGTTTATTATGGATAAGGTATGGGAACATCATTTTAAGTATTATGATTTGTTTCAGAACAATTCAGAGAGATACAGAAAAACAATAGATCTCCATTTAAAAGAATTAAAGTATTTTAAAAAAATTTTAGATACAGGAGCGGGTTCTGGAAATTTAACTTTTGAGTTATTGAAACAAGACAAAGAAGTAACAGCAATAGATCTAGATGAATTTTCATTAGAAATTTTAAAGCAAAAATGTAAAGAATATAAGAATAAATTGAAAATTCTAAAAATGGATGTTCAAAAGTTAGCTTTTAGAAATAATGAATTTGGGGCTGTTAGTTCTATGTTTGTAATTCCATTTGTAAAAGATAATAAAAAATATTTCTCAGAAGTTTATAGGGTTTTAAGAAAGGGCGGAAAATTCACTATTTCAGCCTGGGCTCCTGTATCTGATAGCTGGTATGGAATAATGGATCTCTTGGAAAAAGAACTGGAACAGAAAGGCCTTTTGCCAAAATATCAAAAAGAATGGGAGTATATTCAAGAGTCAAGCAAAGCCCATGTAAAAAATGTTGTAAAAGGCCCAAAAGTTGAGGAACTTAAATTGATGTTAGATGAAAGTGGGTTTAAGAATATTAGAGATTATCCAAAAAATCCCTACAACAAATATGCTTATTTTATAACTTGTGAAAAGTAGAGCATAACTTTCTGGGCCCCAAATCTTTTTTCATCCATTTCGAGCACCATTATTTTCAGTTATCCATTTAATTAAATTATTTCTAGCACTGCTATAAAGATTATTAGACAGAACAAAGGGTTTTTGATTAACTTCTTGAAGATAAAGCTCATAACCCTTACGATTAAATTCAACTTCTTGTATAATATAAAATGGGTTAATTACTCTCTTTTTTGGATCATTTTTTCTTCTTTGTTCAAGCTCACATAGAGGAACTTCAACAAGACAGGGAAAAATATTAAATTTCTCTAATAATCTCTCTAAATCTTCAGGTTCAAGTCCTCTTCTAAATTGTTTATTTGGCTCCTCTCTATCGGAATATCTAGCGTAATGAGTATCCAAAACAAGATTTCGATTCTGAGATAAAACTTCTCCAGTAATGTAATCTGTTAATCCTTCTAAAGGCAATCCTTGAAAGATATAATCAAACACAACTTTTCCAGTTTCTATTCTTGCCAATCCTAACTCAGAAGATACATCTAATGTTAATCTTGTTTTTCCAACTCCCTTAGCACCACCAACCACAAATAAATTATTTTTTGCCATTTTGTTCTATTTTTAAATTTTATAATTCATGGTCACAGTCTCTTCTTTTTGTGGAGGTTCATTAGGTAAATTAGAAGTGGTAATATGTTCTCTCCACGAATGCATTCTTCTTAACTCTTCGTTGTCATTATAAGTAACTATAAATTTTACTTTCCCATCCAATAATCTCAATGCATTTGCAAGCCTAAAATGAGATTCTCTTTCAAAAGGATACTTGTGCAATCTATTCTGAGCTGAAGAATGGTGTATTGAATAAGGTGCTGCGATAAATAAAAATGATCCTTCTGGAGCTTCATTTACAACTTTCTCAAAATCCCCAGATATTAATTTTACGCCTTGCAACTTCTTAGAACATTCCAGAACACTATTAGCCCAATCAGTGGGTAGAGGGGTTATTTTATCGTCTCGCTCCCAAAATCTGCTCATGGTTTCTATCCGAGAAGTTCTATTTAAATAAAACCATCTCACTGTTGTCTCAAATCCATTCCTTGGAATAAATTCTGTTTTAAAATGGTTATATTGCTTTTCAGAAACTTCTTCCTTAGTTAAAGTGGCAATAAGCTTTTCTGGTTGGTCTCTTATCGCAATATATATATCTATCAGTTCTTGGTCTACATCATTCAACCAGTTACACTCTGCTTTTGGTTTTCCAAAAAATGTTGAAGCACCTCCGCAAAATGGTTCAGAATAATATCTGTGTCCTGGAATAAGAGATAAGAGCGTATCAAGAGCATAGATTTGATTACCCGGATACCTAAACAGAGAGTGAACAAAATCAGGATTCTCTGTTTTTTTTAAATTTTCAGTTTTCATCATCAGAGAACTTCTTTTTTGCGGCAATGCTTAGTTTAATTAATTCCTCTTTTGGATCAAGAGTTTTATCTGGCAACTCTTTTAAATTAAACCATCCATATTCTTCTGATTCCTCGTTTAAAGTTATTCCTTCAATTTGATCTATTTTTGTAGCATAAATGAATTGTAAAAAATGAACTGTGGGAACAATGGGATTTTTTGTTATTTCTTTAATATTCAAAAGCTTTAGTTGTTTTGGATCTAAATCAATTCCACTTTCTTCTTTTACTTCTCTTACACAGGCTTCAGCTAATTTTTCTCCCCATTCTACTCTTCCCCCCGGATTTCCCCAATCAGCTTTGTTTAGGCCTCTTTTCGCTTTGTTTCTTTTTAGAAGAAATATCTTAGAGAAGTCTCTATTAAAAATGCATACTATTACTCCAAGTCCAAATTTATTATTTTCCATTTTCTATATATTCTAAAGCAAAACTAGTATTTTTATATCTTCTCATTTTAGTTTTAATATCCTGCAACATATCGTTCTCATAAATACAAGCACAGTCTAAACAATTTCCCGAATTTCTTTCTATTCCTTTTCTTGTAAACCCTGATTGTGTTAGTATTTGTTGAGTATAACAGGGATAATAACTATTTCCCTTCAAAACTAATCTATATTTTGAAAAATCGCATGAGGAAACATTACCTAATACCCGAGTGATCACAAATCTCCTTGCAAATCTCTCTTCTAATGATGAAGGAATTACCGCTCTAAATTGTTCTGTTTCAAGTTCTTGCAAATCCATTATTTTTTGTTTTTCTTCTTCTGATAATTGAAGTAAATCCTGCCCATTTTCAAGTCTCTTAGCAACATGAAGAAAATCAAAACCAATTTCTCGAGCTTGTAATGCTATATCTCCATAATTACAACCATCTCCAACATATAATTTAATACAAGACAAGAGAGAATCTCTTGGCAAACCCTCTAATGATCTTAAATCACTGGAAGGATTATTAACCCTTATTCTGACAAAATCCGAAACTGATAGCCCCTCAATCTGTTCTGGCAGTAAATCTTCAATATTACAAATGGCAGAAACCTTATGCCCTCTTTCTTTAGCAAGCTTAGTTAATTGTTCATTTGACTGCTCAAAATGAACTTTTCCACGTTTTAGGGCATTAATTTCTTTTTCAGCGAGTCCTGAAAAGACATCTTGACCATTTAATCCTGCATAGACTCCAACTACATTAACATTTAAATTAGGTATTGCAACTGCCTGATAAAGTTGATCGTAACATCTGCGCATCATAAATGAAGCAATACTATGAGCAAAAGGAACACCCCATATTACAAGCTGAAGTTATGCCTAATCCTATAGCAAATTTGTCATCTTGTTCCATAACTACTCCTTAATGAATACATATTTATAAACATTTGCATCTTATTTTTGAATATTTTCAGATACTTTTGTGAGTATATTTTTGCTTTTTGTTCCACCAATAATAAATTTCTTTTACAAAGTAAAAGTCAATATCATAAAAATCAGAGATTTTTAGGATGCCAAAAATGGAACATTTTTGAGCGTGTGAGTAGCACCTGAACTCCCCCTCTTTTGCTTCTTTTTCTAAAAGAAGAATGAGATTTAGAAAGAGTGA
>CAZPDB010000061.1:0-5059 GCA_964585285.1 uncultured Methanosarcinales archaeon | reverse complement strand
TGAATAGTTTATTGATTTATGATAATCTGAAAATAGTGGAAAGATTCATCTCAGTTATTATGAATAAAGTTAGGGCCAGAAAAACAAAAACAATTCTTTTGGCTCTGGATTTAGAAGAACATCAAAGTCTGATCAAACAATGCAGTATGTTTGTGGATGAAGTAATTAGACAAAAATAGGGAAAAAGAACTGAAAAATGGTTAGACTTCACCGTGGAAAAAAAGGCAGTCAATCTTTAAAAACCTTTTTTTGGGGAACAACAAACAAAAGAGTATCACTTATCTTCTTTGTTAGCTCTTCTCTGCTCCTGATATTATTCTCAATTTCCTTTTTGAATCTCTTTTCTTTGTTCAGAGCTAAACAGATTACTTCAACTCCCATGATTTTAATTGGGAGCAGTTTTGGAATCTCAATTGCAGCTTTACTTTTTATGAATGGTCTGGTAAAAAAACAAGCCCTTTTACCCCTGAACAAGTTATATAAGGCTTCCATTAAACTGGGAAAGGGAGATTTTAACATACACACTAACATTAAAGCTAATAGTCAATTAAAAGAAATTGGAGATAATTTTAACAAAATGATAGAAGCTTTGCATAATATTGAAAAAGAACACAGGGAAATTGATAAAACCAAAACCCGTTTTTTAAGCATTACCTCTCACGAATTAAGAAGTCCGATGACTCCAATAAAATCACAATTGCAAATGCTCGATCAAAATTATTTTGGCCCTCTAAATAAAAAACAGCAAAAAAGCATTAAGATTATTTTAAGAAATGCTAATCGCCTTGATAATATCATCCGGGATTTCCTAGATGTTTCCAGGATAGAAGCAGCCAGATTAAAATTTAATTTTAAAAAAGTCAATATTCCCCAGATAATCGAAGAGGTAATTGAAGGGATGAAACATTATATGCCTGAAAAAGAAATAAGTTTGATTACAAGAATTTCAAAGACCAAAGCAAAAAAAATGCCTATGATTGAAACTGACCCGGGCAGGGTAAGCCAAATTCTGAGAAATCTCATAAGCAATGCCATCAAATTCACAGAAAAAAAGGGTAAAGTGGAAGTGAATGTTAAATCTGAGAAAAACCATCTTCTTTTTAGTATCAAAGATGAGGGGGTAGGCATCTCTGCTCAAGACCAGACCAAATTATTTGAACCATTTTTTCAGGCAGAACAGACCATCTATCGCGAACAAGGAGGGGTTGGGTTGGGTTTGGCTATTTGCCGGGGCATAGTTCTTTCGCAAAAAGGAAATATCTGGGTAGAGAGCCAGCCAGGTCAGGGCAGTACTTTTTATTTCACTCTCCCTTTAAAACCAGTTAAAAAGATTAAACCAATCAAACTATTATTTTCTGTCCACGAGGAAATAGAAAAAAATCTTAAGACCTTATTCAATGAAACCTTAGGTCCGATTGGTTCAACTGAATTGGATAATTTCAAAAAAAGAAACAAGCTTATAAAAACAGATCTGGCACGATACACTGATGACTTGATTGAAAAGGGAGTGCTAACCAAAGGAAAAGGGAACCGGTTCAGACGAGAGATAGGGATTATTTGTGAAGCTTAAAGAGTAGAACAAAGAGAAAAAAGAGGTAGAAAAAATGATTAGCTTAATAAAAAAAGAAAAAGACCAAAACCATAAATTTTTCAATATAAAAGTTTCAAAGATATTTTTTTTATACAGCACTGAATTACTTCTTGTCTTAACAATTATCCTTATTTCTTCTTTCTTATTTGGATGCGCTGAAAAAAAACAAACTGAGATCGATATTGGATTATCCTGGATTCATGAAGCCCAATATGCTGGATTATATGCTGCTGACCAGTTAGGTTATTATGAAGAAGAAGGCTTAAAGGTCAAGTTCCATCCTTTTAATAATGAAGATTTAGCCCAAAAGTTGATTGAAGGGAAGTATGATATAGTTTTTTTACAAACAGACAGTCTTTTTTTAGCCAGAGAAAAAAACCTGCCAGTTAAAGCTATTTTTGCTGATTACCAGATTATGCCTACTGTTTATTTTTCCAAAAAAGAGAAAAACATTCTAAAACCAGAAGATTTTATTGGTAAAACTGTGGGAGTAGCTTACTCTGAAGAATATCCTCTAAAAGCGATGCTAAAGAATGCCGGCATTGATATTGAAGAAGTGAAGATTGTAGAAAGAGAATATACTTATGACAAATTATCCACTGATGAGTATGATGTTGAAGCTGGTTGGGTAACAGATGGAGATGCTGTTCAAAAGAGTGTGGGGAATTATAACTATATTCTGCCTTATGATTATGGAGTGAATTGGTATGCTGACTTAATCTGTGTTCGAGAAGAAGATATAAATGATAAACCAGAATTATTCAGATCTTTTTTAAGGGCAACAATAAAAGGCTGGCAATATGCTATTGAAAATGAGGAGGAAGCGGCTTTATTCACACAAAAATACGAGCCTTCTGCAAATGCAGAGCATTTAAAATTTGGTTTAAAATCAAGCCTGCCCTTAATTCACACTGGAGATAAACATATCGGCTGGATGGAAATGAAAATTTTTGAACAAGCAGAAAATATTTTTTTACGGCAAGGGATAATGAAAACAAAAATTAACACGAGTGAAGCCTACACTACAAAATTTTTAGAAGAGATTTATCTAGAAAAGGGAATAATAAAAAATGAAGATATCAACTAGACTAATCCTGTTTATTTCGGTTATGCTCATTGTAGTTATTACAGCGAATAGTACTGCTTATTATTTTTTAGGCAAAGAAGCTATAAAAGAAAAATCAGAGGCCCATCTTAAAAGTGTGATTATCCTAAAAGAAAATCAATTACAGAGCTTTATAGAAGAAGAGAAAAAAGAACTTGAATCAATAGCAAAAAGACATTTGATTATAAGCAGATTAGAAAATAATGAAAAAACTGAAAATCAAACAGAGAATGAACAAGCCTGGGAAACGATAAGTGTTGATGCAAAAAATTTGATTGAAGTGTTCATTCTTGATCTAGAGGGGAATATTTACTTTTCCACTAACAAAAATCAGGAAGGCAAAATCAAAACAAATGAAGAGTATTTTATTAGGGGGAAGAAAGGCACATTTGTTAAAAGTTTTTATTATAGTTTAAATTTGCAACAGCCAAGCATAGTCATTACCACTCCAATAAAAAATGAGCAAGGACAACTTCTTGGAGTTCTGGCAGGAAGAGTAAATCTGGAAAGAATTAGCAAAATAATGGCAGAGAGGTCAGGTCTTGGCCAAACAGGAGAGACTTATTTAGTCAACCAAATCAACCTCGTGGTAACCAAATCAAGATTTATTGAAAATATAAAATTCAAAAAAACAATTCAAACTGAAGGGGTGAAAAAATGCCTGGGAAAAAAAGAAGGAGTTAGTTTTTATAATGATTACCGGAAGATTCCTGTTGTTGGTTATTATAAATGGATACCTGAATTAGAGGTGTGCCTCTTAGCAGAAATTGACCAGCAAGAAGAATTCGCCTCTCTTTATCGCCTGCTTAAAATTATTTTATTTATGGGAATAACCTTAATAATATTATCAACAATATCAGCCTCATCTTTTTCAATCGCAATTTCAAAATCAATAGAAAAACTAACAGAAAGCGTAGATAAAATAACAAAAGGGAATTTTAAAGTTAAATTAAAAAAGAGCAAGATTAAAGAAATTCAAAAATTAACAGATTCATTAAACAAAATATTAGTCAGCATGAAACTGGCTATTTTAAGAACAGGATCGAGTAAAGAAGAATTAGGGATAGGAACAAAAAAAGCTTTAGAAGCCAAAAAAGAAGCAGAGGAAAAATTAAGATACTTCCAGAAAGCTGTTGAAGCATCTGCGGATGCAATAGGAATGTCAACTCCGAAAGGAAAACATTACTATCAAAATAAGGCGTTTGATGAATTATTTGGAGAGATTGGAGATAACCCTCCGGCCAGGATTTATGTTGATAAAAAAGTGGGTGAGAAGGTGTTTAAAACCATCAAGGCAGGTAAGGAATGGGAGGGTGAAGTTAAAATGTATGGGAAGGACAAAAAGGAATTAACTATCCTTCTGAGTGCTTATGCGATTAAAGATAAAAAAGGGAAGATTCTGGGTCTTGTCGGTGTACATACTGATATCACAGAAAAGAAGAAAAAGGAAAAAAAGCTAAAAGAAGTAGAAGAAAAATATAAGACACTATTTAAAAATGCAAGCGAAGCCATCTTTATTGCAGATACAAGAACAAAAAAAATAGTAGATTGCAATAAAGAAGCAGAGAAACTCTTAGGCTACCCAAAAAAGAAAATTTTGTCAATGAAAGCCGCCCAACTTCACCCAAAAGATAGAGTAAAAGAAACTATGGAAGGCTTTAAGAAACAATCTCAAGGTCGGATAAAAATGGTTGAATCAGAAATTATAACAAAAAATAAAAAAAGAATTCCAGTCAGTATTTCAACAGCGCCAGTCCAAATCGGGGGCAGGAAATTCATGTTAGGAATATTCAGAGTTACACGTGATGTTAAGAGATAATCAGTTAGTCAAATTAATTTTTAAATTAGAGAGAATTCTGAATTAAAGAATATTCAAAATAAATTTAAATTTGGAGTAAAAAATTAGCAAAAATTAAAGATTTTTAAATAATTATGATAACTTATCCCAAAAATTTATATATCTAAAGATTTTATTACCTAATCAAGGAAAAATTTTATCACCTGAATATGTGGTAAAAGAGGGGGTAGTATGGGACAAATATTAGGTTCAAAAGTAACTAATAATGGAGAGATTATCTTTACAATTAGTATGGACCACGAAGAAGCATTGCAGTTAAGAGGGCACATAGATAAGGTCCATCTTTTTTCAGAAAAAATTGCCAACATCAAAACGAACCTTTCTATGCGGGGAACCAATTCTGCAACTAAATATTTTTTAATACCCCGTCAATTAAGACGCAACATCAAATTTAATGGAAATGTTTCCTGCCAGAGAATTGATACAAAAAGCAAGGTCATTTTTATTTATATAGTTGATAAACATCAGTTTTAAAATGGTTAAAATAAAAACAGGCATTAAAGGG
>CAZPDB010000060.1:0-5062 GCA_964585285.1 uncultured Methanosarcinales archaeon | reverse complement strand
TGCTATTACAATGAGTTTTTCTTCTAATCTCAGCACTAATCAGTCCAGTCCAACTTCCAGGGTTCAGACAACTCAACCCACTTTAACTTTTAACATTACCTACACTCTTGAAAATAGTGATAAGTATGTGCCTGTTTCTAATTTTTCTTTAGTTATTAAGGATACTCAGGATTTTCAGGAAAGAGAATGTGTTTTTGATAAAAGTGGAACCATTCTTTCAGATTGTGGTGGCATAAGAATATCTAAAAAATCATCGCCAAGTAATTATAGTTCTGGTGTTGGTTATGGTTATGGGTATGTTCCTGGCAGTGGTTATCAGAATGTTAGCTGGGCTGCTGGTTATGGTTATGGTTTGAGTGGAAGTTCTAATTCCTGGGTTTTTGAAATCACCCTTCAAACAGATCGTTTCAGCTCAGGCATTCATGGTATCGCCCCTCTTTTGACTGCTGCTCGCTCTGGAACTTCTGCTGATTTTTCTTTGCAATCTACCAAGGGTTATTTTGAGATTAATGCCAGTCAGGCCCAATTCACTCCAACTTATAATGCTACTGATAATACCACTCTTTTAAATCTCTCTGAAGATCCTAATGATACAACTTCACCTCTTTTCAATATCTCCCTAACTGGTAATGTCAGCAATGCTAATGTTACTATTTCCAAGTCAGCTACAATGAACACTTCTAATTTTGCTCTTTCCACTATCACTCCCAGTGGCAAGACAGGAACTATTGAGGCCATTACCTATCTTAACATCACTTTAGATACTAATGTTGGTAATGAGGATGATCAGGAAGCAACTATTTATTTTGGTATTAATGCTTCTCTCCTTCCTGCTGGTTTGGATCCTGATGATGTTTCTTTATATCGCTTGCATAACAATGCCTGGACAGAATTAACCACAACTTATCTTGGACAGTCAGGTAATGTTTACAGGTATAGTGCTGTTACTCCTGGCTTTTCTGTTTTCCTTATTGGTCAGTCCACTTCTTCACTTACTAATTCTGGTAATGGTGGTGGAGGCAGTAGTAGTTCAGATTACACTGCTGGTGGCGGAGAGTTTGATTTGACTGCTCAAGGCACTATTTTGATTGCAGAGGAAGATGAAACCTACTGGTTTATTTATGATGAGGAGAATCATTCCATTTCCTTTGATTATATTGGTTTGGATTCAGTTAAACTGACTATCAGCTCTGATCCCATCACTGACACTCTTTACTTTGCTCAGCCCAGATATTATAATCTTGATGATGACAACTTTTATGATATTTATACTGCTCTGAGGTCTATTAGTGGTAATAAGGCCAGGATTTTTGTCCAGAAGGTCTTTGCTGCTGAAACAACAGCTGGTCCTAAAATAACTGGTGTGACTGTTGGAGAGTCAGAAGAAGTTCCAGAAGAAAAAGTTCAGGAACCAGGAGTAGAAGTAGAAGTAACTGATAAAGAGAAATCACCTGCAGCAGAATCGGCTCCTGGGGAGGAAGATAAAGTTCCTTCAGTTCCAGAAGAAGAAACTAAAAATGGATTAGTCTGGGCAGCTGTCATTGTTGCTATTCTTCTTATAATTGTTCTTCTTTCACATAGAAAGAAAAAAAGAAGAAAGGCCCATCATAAGACTAAACATAAGAAATAATTTTTTTCTTGTTTATCAGCAATAGGTAAATTGCTTCTTTTAATTTTTTCTTTTAATTGGTTCTTTTTAGACAAAAATTTTAGTCAAGTTTAGAAAAGAATACAAGAGGATTAAGTATAAACAAGACTTAAAATTATCAAGCATCTTAAAAAGCTTGAACAACTTCCAAACTCAGGTAAGCCATTAAAGCATAAACTTAAGGGCCATAGAAGTATAAGAATCTCTTCTTTTAGAATTATTCACAGACGAGAGAAAGATAGATTTATTATTAATGATCCTAGGAAGAAGTATAAATACTTTTTCTCAGCCTCAGCCAGAAAGCCAATCATAAACACCACAATTCACAAGCGAAAGCTTTTTAAATAGGTTCATTTTTCAGATTTAACATGGGGAAAAAACCTAATGGATTGAACACAGCCAAGAAATTGAGAAGGAAAAGAAGAAAAGCTAGATGGCAGAGTAAAAAATACAAGAGAAAATCTCTTGATTTAAGGGAAAAATCCAGTCCTCTTGGCAGGTCTCCTCAAGCTAAGGGCATTGTTTTGGAAAAGCTCCAAAAAGAGGCTAAGCAGCCTAACTCTGCTATGAGAAAGTGTGTTCGTGTCCAGCTTATTAAGAATGGTCGTCAGATTACTGCTTTTCTGCCTGGTGATGGAGCTATCAAAATGATTAATGAACACGATGAGGTTATGGTTGAGTGTATTGGAGGTAAGATGGGCCGTTCTAAAGGTGATATCCCTGGTGTTAAGTGGCAGGTGATTAAGGTTAATGATCAGAGTCTTAAAGCCCTTCTTAGTGGTAGGTTAGAGAGGGCTAGAAGGTAATTAAAATGGCTGATGTTAATATTAAGGTTTTTAATCGCTGGGAGGTTCCTCAGGAGCTCAAGGTTGAGGATCCTGGGTTGGTGGATTATGTTAATCTTGAACCTAAGTTTGTGCCTAAGACCGGAGGCAGATATGCTAAGAATCGCTTCCATAAATCAAAGGTTTTTATTGTGGAGAGACTCATTAATAAGCTAATGGTCCCTGGCCATAAGGCTAAAAAGCATTTTTTTACCAGCGGACCTATCACTGGCAAAGCTTCCACTGCCAGAAACCAACTGGTTGAGTCATTTAAACTCATTGAGAGAAGAACTAAGCAGAATCCAATCAAGATTTTGGTTAAGGCTGTTGAGAATGCAGCTCCCCGGGAGGAGATTGTCACTATTGAGTATGGTGGTGCTCGTTATCCCAAATCGGTTGAGTGCGCTCCTCAAAGAAGAATTGATTTTGCTCTCAAAAACATAGCTCAGGGGTCTTTTCAAAAAGCTCATAAATCAAAAAAGTCTTTTTCAGAATTGTTAGCTGATGAGATTATTGCTGCTTATAATCTTGATCCCAAATCTAATTCCCTGAGTAAAAAACTTGATTTAGAAAGACAAGCCGATGCCAGCAGATAATTCTGATAATCATACTCACTCTGATTCTGAACTGGAGAAATACAATTATTTCCTGCCTAATGAATTCATTGCTCAGTCTCCAGCTGTTCCCAGGGATCATTCTAAACTCTTGATAGCAGTCAAGCAGAAGAATCAAGCTAAACAAGATAAATCTGAGAGAATCCAAACCATTCACACCCAATTCTTTAATCTTATTGATTATTTGAATTCAGGAGATGTTTTAGTAATAAATGAGACCAAGGTTTCTCAAGCCAGATTAACAGGAAAAAAAGATACTGGTGGCAGAGTAGAGGTTATTTTAGAGAAGAAATTAGCCAAGAGCAATCAGTGGCAGTGCCGGATCAAAGGCAATAAGGTCAGGGAAGGGACAGGATTAGTCTTTGAAAAAGCCAGAGGAGAAGTTCTTGAGAAGAGCGAGGATAAATTTGCGGTTAGATTTGAAGATTTAAAAAAGGAAAGATCAACAATGCCTCTGCCTCCGTATATCAAGAACAAGGTTAGGGAAAGGGATTATCAAACTGTTTATGCTAATGTCAGGCAACAAGGATCTCTGGCAGCGCCTACAGCAGGACTTCATTTTACCACAGAGCTTCTTGAAAAAATAAAACAAAAAGGAGTTAGGATTGCTAAGGTTTGTCTTCATATAAGTTTCTCTACTTTTTTACCTGTCAGAAACATTCAAAGTCACAAGACTGGGTTGGAAGAGTATGAGATTACTAAAGAAAATGCTGGTATTATTAATAAGGCAATTAAGAATGATAAAGCAGGAAATAGAGGAAGGCTAATTGCTGTGGGTACAACTACCCTCAAGACATTGGAAACAGTTGCTCACAAACATGGAAAAATTGTTCCAGATAAGGGATGTTCAGACCTCTTCATCAAACCAGGTTTTGAGTTCAAATCAGGAGTAGATGCTATGATAACCAACTTTCATTTGCCTAAATCAAGTTTGTTATTGCTTGTTTCAGCTTTCTTTGGCCGAGAGAACATTCTTAACCTCTACCAGCAGGCCATTAAAAAGAATTATCGGTTTTATTCTCTTGGAGATGCTATGTTTTTGGTTAATGAAAACAAACACCCGCAATAATTCTGTCTGTAAATTCCTAGCTCTTTACTTTGCTCTAAACTTTTCTTAAATCCATCTTTCTTTTTAAAATCAAATTCAAGAAATTCCAAACCATATTCTTCAGCCACTTTCTGCCCAATCTTGTTAATCACTGCAGATTTTTTCTGCGGTCCTAAAGTCAAGGTAGTAGTAAAACAATTTGCGCCCAGTTCTTTTGCTGTCCTGGCGCTCTTTTCAAGTCTCATCCTAAAACAGATTTCGCATCTTTTTCCACCTTCTGGTTCATTCTCCAGCCCCTTTATTAATCCCAGCCATTTGCCCATCTCAAGCTCATAGCCTTCTTCACTCCCATCTTCTCCAACAATCAGACTAACTCTCTCACCTTTGGCTTTAATAACTTTCTCAGCTGATTTTAATCTTTTTTCATATTCTTCTCTGGGCTGGATGCAGGGATTGTAAAAATAGCCAATTATCTCAACCTTATTTTCTTTTTCATTATCTTCTTTTTTATCATATTTTTCTTTCAGTAGGTCAATCGGCCAGCTGGCACATCCCCCGCAGCAGATATGAAGCAGAATTTTTTTAATCATTGATTTTAAATCAATATTTAATCCTTTATAAATTCTTGTTTAGTTTATCTCACCTCCTTTTAAGAAAATTTTATAAACTCTTTTTATTATTTCTAATTCCTATGCCCAAAAAAAAGGTGAAACCTAATAAAAGATCCGGAAGTAAAAAAAAATCCAGAAGTAACTCCAAACCAGCTAAGTCTAAAAAGAATTCTAAATCAAATAAAAAAAATAATTGGGTTCATCCTGTCTTAACCAAAAGGGTGGAAGAGCATCAGAAGATTTTAAGGAAAAAACGTCATCTTACTCTTGGTCAAAAAGCTGCTGATAAGCTCGCTGTTTTGGCTGGTAGCTGGACT
>CAZPDB010000059.1:0-5583 GCA_964585285.1 uncultured Methanosarcinales archaeon | reverse complement strand
TTACCATTAATAATAATATTAGTGTTAACGATGCGCTTGCCCAACAAATCCATCTTCCTGATAATAGAACTATTGGTTTCAAGGGTGCGATTAAGGAGAAGATAAGTTGGTGAAGAAAAACCTGCTTTTTTAAGACGGGGCAGGGGAGTGGCAGTTATTTCCTTAGAAGTTATCTCATTATCATCAGCAAAAGGATAATCATAAAGACGAGCAGGGTCGTAACTAAAAGTCTGGGCTTCCAAACCACGAGGAAATATTATTTCCAGATAAATCCTTGCTTTTTCTGGAAAATGATTAGTAATATTAATCTCAACATATTTTTTGTCCCCAACAGTCATGGACCTGGTCTTATAATTCTTGGTTAATTCAACTGGCTGGTCAACAATGAGATGGAGAGGAGAGGAATAAACCTCCTGAAATTCAAACCCATCAAAATAGGTGAGTTTAGCCTTGAGAGAAAGATCAAACTCTTTATCAGCAATAATAGTGTAAGAAAACTCCTCCTTATCACCAACATCCAACTGCTTATCAAAAACAATCTTATTCCCTACTTGGCGACAACCATCAGTATCAACAATGCGGATGCCCTCTGGGAACTGCTCCTCATAAATCATCTCCTCAGTCTTGTCTGAACCACTGTTAGTCAAAGTAAGAGTGAACTCCACCTCCTCGCCAACAAAAAATCTTTTTTTTTCTATTTTTCTGGAAACAGCCAAAAGAGCTGATTTAGTATAAAAAGCCATCCTGGCTTTGAATTTTTCCTCTTCCAGATCAAGAGAAATCTCTTCCAAACAAACTTTGATACTGCCATAAGTCTCACACTCATCTTCTCTTAAAAAAAGAAAAGTGTTATCAACTGTCATCTGGACTGATCTTTCCTCAACAGAAACAAGAAAAGTCTTATCGCGGATAAAAGCACTTTCTCCAGAATAATAGGTGCTTCTTTTTTCCAATATCTCTGCTGCTTGAACAAAAAAAGCAGAGAAAAACAAGAAGAGAAAAGTAGATAAGATAAGGAATAATATTTTATTAAATGTTCTCATTTTTTCTCTTTATTGTTCTTTATTGTTCTCTATTGTTCTTTATTGTTCTCTATTGTGCTTAATTATTGTTTATTTTTCACCATCCACTTGGTTCCCTGCCTGAAGCTCTTCCTGGCTAATCTTTTTCTTAACCATCTCAAACAAAAACTGGGGCAATTGTTTAATAGCCTTAACAGCAGTGCTTTCTGGAAGGACATCAATGCTGCCTGCTCTAAGCTGCTCAGCAATATAATCTCCTTCTTTGCCTTCCATCAGAGTGCCAAAAAGATTTATGAAAATCTGGGCTTTGAAAACACCATCATCTCCTGCCTGTTCCTGCAAATTAGTCCTGACTTGTTCAAGAGGAATACCTTTTTTCTCAGCCAGAGCCTGAGCAAACTGGTCAAGAGCATTATCTGATTCTAAGAAAGAAATAAGAGCCTGATGAGTGAACTCCTCTTCAGCAATCTCAACTGAACCATCAATATTAAGGAATTCCTTTTTGATCAAAAGTATTCTCTTATTACTTTCTAAAAGCTGGACAAAATCTTCTTGTTGATAATATTGATTATACTCTTCCAGCAGAGAAGAATTAACTGGCTGGAATTCTTCTGGAGCAGTAATCACAGCAGCAGCCAGGAGTTCTTTCCCATTCTTCCCATTATTTACTCCTGAGTTTAAAAGAAAAAGATTAGGGCCGGTGCTGAGATCCTCCTGAAGAGAGGCAGCATCCTGGGCAATAAGAACTGCCAGAATGGCTCCAACAATCACAATGAGAGTAATAAGAGTGGAGACAGTCTTGAAAACACTCTTGAAAAGTTTAAAAAACAAAAAACCCAAAATAACAAATAATATTAGGAATACAACATAACTCATCACAGCCATTCTTTCCACCTCTTTTAATTATTTATTTGATTATTATTTGATTATTATTACTTAATTAGATTTAATGAAGATAGTTGATATAAGTTTATCTAGTTATTTACCTATTTAAGTTTTACTTATTTAAAGTTATTTAAAACCTATTTAAATTTTATTGCTTTTAAAGGACAACCAGAACAGAAAGGTTTAGTTTTACAACAATCTTTAGCTAACTTAACAATCAGGGCATGGTATTGTTGGAAAAGTTGGGGTTTTTTCGGCAGGTTAGAATGAAAGAATTCTTGAATAAAATGATAATTCTCAAAGTTATTTTTGCTCTCTTTTTTTGAGATAAAATTTAAACAAGAAAAAACTCTTTTAGTGTAGGTATCAACAATAAAAAAAGGTCGGTTATAAGCATAGAGAAGGATAGAATCAGCTGTTTCAGGACCAATTCCCCAAAGATTTAAGAGGTTCTCCCTGGTGATCGGAGAATGCCTTTTCCTATAATCAAGAAATCTGAGAAGTATTTTTATTTTTCTGGCTTTTTGATGATAATAACCACTAGGATGGATAATCTGGGCTAATTTTTGTTCTTTTATTTTTAGCAGTTTCTTTTTATCCATCAGATTAGATTGATTGAGAGCGTAAATGACTTTGGAAACATTATCCCAGTTGGTATTCTGGGTGAGAATAGCGCCAAGCATAATCTCAAGTTTTTGTTTGTCTGTTTTAGGTTTTATACCTAGATGGCGGGGCCAGTTCTTTTTAAAATCGGCAAGAGTCCCATCAGGATTAAATTTACGATAGGTTTGAAAATCCTGGTCCTGCTCTTTATCACCCACTGGTTTTTGAAGATTAGAAAGAGGCCACCAACCCTGAGGACCATACTTTCTGAGAAGTGAGAGGTAAATTTTAGATATATCCTTAGACAGATTTTCAGATAGGTTAATTCCCATAATACCTGCTATTCATCTCTTATTTAAATTTTTATTGTCTTCCACCTTAAACATAACTGAACACAAATTTTAAATACTCTCCGATAGATAGGAGATAGATAAGAGATAAATAGAAGAGGTAGGAGATAGATAGGAGATAAAAAAGATGGTGGAAAGTATTTTTTGGATAACAATCTCTGCAGCAATCCTGGCTGGTTTAGTAACAACAATAGGCATATACATAATAAACAGGTTTGCCAAATGGGGCAAAAAAAATGTGATCTATTTTATGTCTTTTGCAGCAGGGGTTTTGATTTCTGTTTCTTTCCTGCACATTGTACCAGAATCCTTTGAGATGAATAAAAATGCTCCAATATATTTATTAGTTGGTTTTTTGGCTCTTCATTTATTAAACAGGTTTATGAATGTCTTTGTCTGTGAAAAAGGAAAATGCAAAGATTATGCTTTTGGAATTATCCCTGCATTGGGCATAGGATTCCATTCATTTATAGACGGAGTTATTTACTCTGTAACTTTCAGTGTGAGCATATTTACTGGAGTCTTAGCTGCCATTGGCATGGTGCTGCACGAATTTCCAGAAGGGATCATAACTTTCCTGCTCTTGATAAAATCTGGATTTAAAAAAAGAAAATCATCCCTCTATGCTTTTCTGGCAGCAGCCATAACCACTCCTCTAGGAGCATTATATCCTGGCCGTTTATCAGCACACTTTCAGCCCCAATCCTGGGGATTTTATTATCTCTTTCAGCTGGCGCACTAATCTATGTAGGAGCAACCCATCTATTGCCTGAAATAGAACATGAAGGAAAAAAATACAGCTTACTTGCTTTGGCTGCTGGGATTATTGTAGCAGTAATAATCATTCTATCGCATGGTTAATGATAAAACCGTTAATGATAAAACCTGATAAAACTATATGGTTAAAATAACCTTATATATGGTTAAAATTGCAGCAAGATTAAACAATTTCTAAATCCAACCCAAACCCATACCAACAAAGAGCAGAATGCCAAGACCAAGCATAATAATTCCCTCAATCAGATGAAGCAGGCGAATGTTCTTTTCTCTCCATCGGCTGGCTTTTTGGACTGTAGTAGATCCAGTAAAAATAAGCAGAGTGATAACAATCATTGGCAAAACAAAAATAAAATTGTAAATAAAAAGCAGGAACATAGCAACAAAGCGGGTGCTGGATTTGGCCAGCAAGCCAAGAATGACCAGATAAGGGCCAGAAGAACAAGGAAGAAGGAAGAGACTGCAGAAAACTCCCAACACAATTGCTCCATACCAGGAAGTGACCTTGCTAAGAATCTTCTTAAGAGTCGGCCTCCATTTAACAGGAATCTCAATAGAGGTCATACCTGGCTTGTAACTAAAAAATCCCTTGATATTAACCAAGCCAATGATAACAGCCAGAGTTCCAGCAGCATAATAAAAGACATGGACTAGTTTAGTGGCCTGAATAGCAGTATAAAGACCAAGGCCCATAAAATAATAAGAAAGAAAAATAGCCAGAGTAAAACTCAAACCAGCAGTGAGAATCTTCATCCTCTTGCCAACAGCAACAATAGTGCTAAGAAGAATGATCTGAACAGCTAAAGTGCATGGATTAATAGAATCAACAGCAGCGGCTCCTAAAAGAGTTGCCCAAGTTAAACCACCAATCATTCATATCCCTCTCTTATTTGATTTCTTTTCTCCTTTTTAATCTTTCTCTTTTTCCTCTTTTTCCTCTTTTTCCTCTTTTTCCTCTTTTTCCTTTTTATTCCCAGATTCAGACTCAGATTTTGAGTTGAATTTAGATTTTTTTAAATTAATCCTGCAAGCTTTTTGCACTTTCAAAGCTACAACAATAAGAACAATAGCTGCAACTAACAAGACTGCCAAAATAATCAACCCATGAAAACCGGTTTCAGGAGTGGAATCAACAAAAAGAGTGGAATCCCCCCTGGTTACAGTAATTTCACTAGAATTATCCTTCATATTCTCCTGCATTAACTGATAAGGATCAACACAACCTTTTTCTTCACATTCTTTAATCTTGCTCTCAAATTTTTTGGATAAAGATGAACTGTAACCTGTGATAATCTCCTGATTAATAAAAGTAGTAGGCACACCACTGATAGTGGCGCCAAAAGCATCAGCCATTTGGTGAAGAAGAAGATTGTTATCCTGATTAAAATAAACCTCTTTTTCTTCTACCTTTAAAGTAGGATGCTCATCCTTGATACTGTCCAAAAATTCCAATAATTGCGAACAATGGGGACAACCCCGACCATAAAAAACATAAAGAACTACTTCTTTTTTTTCCATGTTCTCCACAGATTTATTTTCCTGAGCCAGGGCTAAAGACAAGACTAATAAGGAAAGTAAGGGTATTATCAATAATCTTTTAAACATTCTCTCACCTCAAACCCAATAACTAATTATATTAATTGTAATAAATTTTTCTTTTTTAAATCTTTTCCTATTTTAAATTTTTTTAAAACTTTAATTTAATTAATTTTCTTTTCTTACTTTTAATCTTTAATTTTGATTTCTTGTTTCTAATCTTTGGATTTAGTAGGTCCTTCTAAAAGCTCCAATTTTCCATGGATATAGTTATCAATAACTTCCTTAACTGTTTTACCTCTGGTCTTAAAAACACTGATAAAATTATCGCGAAGAGTATGAAA
This sequence comes from uncultured Methanosarcinales archaeon, assembly GCA_964585285.1. Classification (GTDB taxonomy): domain Archaea; phylum Nanobdellota; class Nanobdellia; order Woesearchaeales; family CAZPDB01; genus CAZPDB01. The sequence continues at coordinate 66 of CAZPDB010000059.1, read as the reverse complement.
ACTTATCTCCCCAATCTGCTCAGTGGTTATGGCATTGATTTTTGGTTTTGCTTTAAGCAGAAAATG
>CAZPDB010000058.1:0-6374 GCA_964585285.1 uncultured Methanosarcinales archaeon | reverse complement strand
AAGGGTTTGACCAATTAGTCAAAGGAGGATTTCCGCAGGGGAAAATAATCCTCTTAAGCGGTACACCTGGCACAGGCAAAACCATCTTTGCCTTAGAATACCTTTATAATGGCGCTGTCAAATATAATGAAAAAGGCGTTTACATCACTTTTGAAGAAAAAGTAGGCAGTTTAAAAAGTCAGGCGCATCAATTTGGCTGGAATTTTGATAAACTAGAAAAAGAGAAAAAACTTAAAATTGTTCACATTCCAGCAACAGACTTAAGCAAGAACACAGTTGAGGATATTATTGAATTAGCGCAAAATTCCAAGATTAACCGCCTGGTTATCGATTCAGTTTCAACCCTTTCAATCAATATCCCCACAGTTTTTACCAATGTCACTGATTTAGGGGAGTTTACAATCAAGAGGTTTATTTATTCTTTCATAGACCGACTAAAACTCCTGAAAAATACAACAACACTCTTAGTGTCTCAAAATGTTTCTGAAGATTTTCTGTCCAGCGATAAAGTGAGCGAATTCTTATGCGATGGAGTAATTCATCTTGTTTATGAATCAATGGGAGGGGAATTCTCCCGCAGTCTGATTATCAGAAAGATGAGAGAAATTAAAAATGATGAGGATGTGCACCCATTAGAAATAAGCAAAAAAGGATTAGTTGTGCATAGTATAAAATAAAATGGCGAAAGTCTCGCCTTTACTTTTAAAAGCATTAGGGTTAAAAGCTTTAAAGCATAAAGAAGGAAAACTTTCTATGTGGGGAGTCTATGGAACTCTTTCTCTCCTCTCTTCTCAGGTTTATCTACAAAAACTGTTGGAAACAAATTTGGGATTGAAAAAATCAAGAGCTTATTTTTACACAGTAGGGAGACATCAAGGGAAACAAGCTTTTAGGATGTTAAGTGGGAGGTTTGGTTATGCAAAAACCATCAAGGACAAAGCAAAATTATTAAAGGTTATAGCTACACAATGTGAAGTGGTTGGGCATGGCCAGTTTCAATGGATAAGAATAGACTTAAAAAACAAACTTTGTGTCCTAGCCGGAAGATCATCATTAGCAGAGGAATATAAAAAAATATTTGGGATTAAGAAATACCCAGTAGATTATTTTTTGGCTGGTATTGCTTCTATGTTTGTAGAAGAAATAATTAAAGAAAAGGTTTTTTGTATGGAGACTGCTTGTTTAGCTATGGGGAAGAGATATTGTGAATTTGTTATCAAACCAGTCAGGAATTGGGATAAAAAAGACAAACAATTCAAAGAACAGTATGTTAAAGAACTTCAATCACCAGAAGAGTTAGGAGCTAAAATAAAAACATTTATTCAGGAATATTAAAATATTACTCTATTAGATAAAATTTCTTCATCAGCTTATGAAAAAAACTAGCTGGAAGATACTTTCCAACAGAAGCTTTTTCTTTTCTGGATGATTTTCTTAAGATAGTCCAATGAGTGATAAAATTACGCCTAATTTTAGCTTCCTGTATCTTAGATTTTCTCAAGGATTCACTTATCTCTCCAAGGGTATAAGCTGCTCTTAAGGAATCAGTATATAATTTTTTCATTGGAGAGGAATAAGGCTGACCAAAAACCTGGACATAAAATGGGATAATCAAAGCCGGCGGCCTAATCAAATCCCTGATTATAAAAGCGCCATCCTTCTTAACCACCCGATAAATCTCATTAAAAGCCTTAACCGGCTGCTGGAGATGATGAAAAACAGAGTGACAAATAACCAAATCAAAATAACCATCGTCAAAAGGAAGGGTTAAGGCATTGCCCAAAGAGAAATTGACTCTGGAAGAAAGATTATTTTTTTCAGCATTTTGTCTGGCAACCTCTATCATCTCCAGCGAAGGATCAACAGCATCTATTTCAAGATGATGGTTCAAATGGGCAATATGAACAGGTATCCAACCAGGACCTGTGCCAATATCCAACATTTTCCCAAAAGCCACACCCAGATTAAGAGCAGAAAAAGCAAAACAATAATCAATAAACAAGTTGTCCTTAGTCTGGGTTAAGTCGTTGTAGGTTATTGCTTCTTCTAAATCACTCTGACCAGATTCAGGAATTCTCATCATTAACCAACTCCTCCAGAACAATCTTTGAAGGCAATAATGAGAATCTGGTTTTATGAGGTTCAGCTAAATCCTTCAAATCAACAAAAACAAAAGCAGCAGGCATATCCACCTTTTCATAATATTTAATTTCTCCATACTGGTGCATACCCAGCTTATAATAAAAATCCAAATGCTCAGGATCAACCATAGCCACTAAATAGGTTAGTCCAAGAAGGTCCATATAGTACAAGACAGCGTGAATAAGCAGATAATTGCTCTGGGAGTGATTAGGCAGAGTAACTCTCATTGAACCTTCCCCAACTCCTCCACCTTTTTCTTTTAAAAAAGACAAGTCAAATAATTCCTCGCAAGGGAGACCTATCTCGGATTGGTGCACTAACCTAACTGCTCCCACAACCTCATGAGTTTGTGTTCTCAAAGCATAAAAATTAGTAGAAAACTGATCATAGTTATCTTTAAGAATTCCCTGAGGATTTTCCGGAGTAAAACCCACGCGGTGATAAACTTGATACCTTAATCTAAAAATCCTTTCTAATTCCTCTTCGGTTTTAGCCATCCTAATCTCTAATCCCATTTTTATATGCAAAGATTTGAATTAACTTTTTCCACCAGCGATGCCAGTCCATCAACATCACCTGAAGAAAAAATCTGTCTGCTCTTATCTCTAAGATCTCTCGGCTTTAAATTGGTAAGCTCAGCTATCAAGGCCATATCATCAGAGAACATAGTCAATAAACCATTCTTTTCAAGCCAGGAAGAAAATTCATTCAATTCTCCTAAAAACTGGTGGGAGGACTTGCCATCAACCTGATAAGGCAATGGATCCCAAAGAATCCCTGGATAAAGCAGTTTTATCTTGTACCTCATTAATTTTTTTTTAAAACCAGGTTCAAGTTGAAAACCATATTTTTGAACATGCTTTGTCCAATCTGTTCCTGGAATCAAACCTGGAGGGGATAAAGGCACAGCATTAGGTTTAATGTCAAAGAGAAAATCCAGAGTTTGTTTCTTAGTTTTTTCAGTTTCCCCTGGCAGAGGAAAGATGATGGAAGCAAGAGTAAAAAGGCCTGCTTTTTTAGCCTCAAAAAGAGTACTCTTCATTTGGTCAAGTCTAATTTTTTTACCTATCATCTTGGTTAATAATTCCTGGCTACCGGTTTCTATGCCAAAAAATAAAGCAGAACACCCGGACTCTTTTAATAACTTAAAATCTTCATAATTTAATCCTGCAGCACGAGAAAAAGAACTATACCTTATTTTTAATCCCCTGGATAAAATTTCTCTGGCTATGTTTTTAGCCAAGCGGGAAGGAGTGCTGGAACCAGCATATCTGAAAGTATTAAATCTGTAATGGTCAACAAGCTGTTCAATCTCATCAACAACTATTTCAGCATTTTTAGTTCTTAACCTGCTCCCACTTTTAATCGGCTGGACACAAAAATAACAGCCAAAGGGACAACCTCTGCTTTCATCATAAGTGATCAACTTAATTTTCTGATTACCCTTCATAGCTGGATAAATCTCTTCATCATAAACAGGTAAAGGCAAACTTTCTAAACTCTCTATTCTTTTTAACGGAGTAGAAATGATTGCATCATCTTCTCTGAAAATAAGATTAGGAATTTCTCTTAACGCTTTTTTCCCTTCAACATATTCTGCCAACCTGACTATAGTTTCCTCTCCTTCTCCATAGACCAAAGCGTCAAAACACTTTGTTTCTTCAAGGATTGATTCTCTGAACCAATCAACCTGAGGTCCGCCGGCAAAAAGAGGTAGAGAGGGGCACGATTTTCTTAATTCTTGGGCAATAAGTAATGAACCAGAAAAACCATCCCCATTCCAGAGTTTAAAACCAACAAAATCAGCCCCTTCCTGCTCAACTGTCCTGACTATCTCCCTGGCAATAACTAACACTTTTTGTTGATAAACCTCTTTTATCCCTGCTTCAAGATATTTCAATTCAGCCAGCTTGTCCTGAACAGGTTCTTTGCCTGACTGCAAATCCTGAGCCAAAGTCCTGGTTAGTTCTTGCAAATTTTTTCCTTCGTTGCAGGGTATTTTCAATTGTTCCATCACCTTAATAGTTCCATAATCCAGGATTCTTACCTCATGATTATTGGATAACAAACAAGCAGCTAAATTAGCCAAACCATTATCTGGCATTAGACTGCTCAAAGCTAAAGGTTTCCCTGCATAATTAACTAATAGCCCCTTAGAAATGTTATCACCTCTTCATCTTTTTATAGTTATTACTCATAGACTGTGACTAAGAAAACAGATTAAATTTACTGCCTAAATTTATCCTAAACACAAAGATTGGGATAAAAAATAATATAATTTCACCAAAGATAAAGATTTATACTAAAAAAATTTTGAAAGATTACACTTTAAGGATAAAAAAATAAAAGATTTATCCTATTCTCTTAAATATTCAAAATTAACCAGGATAAATATTATCTAAAAAGTATCACAGAGACCTAAAAAGAGTATCTCAAAAACAGACTGAAGAAAAGCTTATCCACTTTTAAGAGATAAAAAATTTATCTTTTATTTCAAATGAAAATATAACCTTAAAAAAGGAATAAAAAAATTTTATTTTTTTAGAGAGATTAAGCTAAAAATAAGACAAGATAGAAGATACAACAACAAAAAGGGAACTATGAAATCCATAAACGATCAGCAGAATAAAATAAACCTGCCCACTAATAAGATAATCAACTCTCTCACAGAACTTGGATTAAATAAATATGAGTCCCTGGTTTACCTAACCTTGGTTTCTGAAGGAGTATCCACAGCTAAGAATATCAGTGATATCGCTTCTATCCCTTATGGCAAGGTTTATGAAATCATTAACTCCCTGGCTTCAAGAGGTTTTGTCCTAATCATACCTTCAAAACCAATGAAATGCCAAGCTATCAACCCCAGTGAAATAATAAAAATAGTCAGAACAAAAACCAGCAAAAAATTTGACAAAATAGAATCAACAATTTCAAGACATTTGGAACCTGTCTTCAAAGAAAGGAAAAAATTTATAGACTCCCAAAATGATTTTAGAATTGTTAATGGAAGATCAAACATTAATAAAAGAATAGACGGGTTGATAAATAAAGCTAAAAAAAATATCTGCATCATTTGTACAGAAAATGCTTTGAAAAGACTGGTCATCCATAAGGAACTTTTAAAAGAAGTAAAAGATAGAAAAGTAGAAGTAAAAATCATCAGCAATCTCACCAAGAATAATATGGAAGATGTTGAATCCTTAAATTTTTGTGAAGTTAAACACAAAGAATCTATTACCAGCAATCTCTTTTCAATAGATGGCAAGGAATGCCTCCTGGTGGAGAGTATTCCTGATGATGATAACATTATTTACGGCCGTGACCAGGGGATGTGGATTTCCAACCAATCCTTTGTACAACTTTTTGAAAATTCATTCAGGGCTGATTATAATAACAGCAGATTGGTTAATGAGAAAAATCCAAAATCTAACAATCCCTAACTTAACAGATTTGACAGGTGAGACTCATTATTTTATTGAAAAAAACAAGAAATATTAGGAGCATCTGATTTTTGTAGGGAAGATTTTAACTTTTGTTTAGCCTGATAATTAGCTTGTTTGACTGCGCAATAACTAGCAGCTAATCTATGAGAAATTTAGGCTAGACCAATAATCCCTGGATAAATCCAAAGAACGCTGCCAAACAAACATAAATAAAAAATTTTTAACAGCTGATGAATTTGCAAAATGCAAACTGTCTCTCTTTCTAACAAGCCGGATAAAAGACTCCTGAACAACATCTTCAGCCCTGCGTTTTAGAGCTAGGCCCAGACATGATGTTTACTTATTAGATTTTATTCTAAACCAGAATATCAGAATATAATTATCTTATTCTATTTTAAATATGCTATGTGCAGGATTAATCATTCTTTAGCTCATACTCTTTCTCCCTCCCCTTCTTTAGAATTTTTATCAGCATTTTGACATTGAAACAGGGGGTATCAACATCCAATTACCGTCTTTTTTTGGAGTTTATTTTTCAGAAAAAGGGAATGAAAAAGCTTATAAATCCTATCTACCCTAACCTCTTTGGGGATTATATTAAATTGGGGATTATATTAAATTAAATCAAAAACTTATCAAAAAAGGTGCTAGCATGAGGTGTCAAATTCAATCCAAAAGAGTGTTATCCAAAAAAGCAGTTAGTCTATCAAAAGCCAGAACCAATGAACCATTCATCTATTACTCACAAGAAAAAACCCAACACTTCCAAACAAGTAGAAACCATTCTCC
>CAZPDB010000057.1:0-7153 GCA_964585285.1 uncultured Methanosarcinales archaeon | reverse complement strand
TAAAGAATGATCTACTAATGATGATAATAATAGTAATAATAAAATAAAAAAAACAATAAAAATAAAAAACGGGCCTGCGAGGATTTGAACCCCGGTTTACAGCTCTCTTCATAGTATTATGCTTTAGGAGGCTGCTGTCCTATCCAGACTAGACGACAGGCCCAGAATAATTATTTATTTTAACAACATTTAAAAATCATTTGCTTTTATTACAATATATATACAGTAAACTATCTTTATTTACAAATGTGAGGTGAAGAAATGGCCAAGAAAAAAGAAAAACAAGAAGAGATGAGTCAAGAAGAACAGATTGGTTTTCACAAAGGATCTTTAACTACCTTAGCTAAAGAAAGACAAGAATTAGCTAAACTATTGAATATTGTTGAGCAGTTAATGCAGATGCATGTCAAGGCTCTTAAAGATCTTGGTGTTGATTTAGAAAAGATTGCTCAGCAACAACAAGCAGCAGTTGACAAATCTTCTCAAAAAAAGGGGAGTAATAAGAAGATTGAAGATATAATTTAAAAGTATTTTTTTCTCTTTTATCCTTAATCTCCTTAATCTCCTTAATCCTCTAATTCTCTATGTGTTCTGCAATGACATATGTCACCGCCTTTAAATTCACTAATTCTCCAAAACCTTTTTAAAAACAACTCTCCTGCTTTCTTTTCATGGCTAATACATCCCCCCAATCCCAGTCAGAGACCAAAAGGAAGGTCTTGATTAGTGTGCTTGGTCATGTTGATCACGGCAAAAGTTCTATTCTTGATAAGATTAGGGGCACTACTGTGGTTGAAAGAGAAGCAGGGCTTATTACTCAAGCTATTGGCGCTTCTATCATCCCTCTTAAGACTGTGCAAAGAGTTTGTGGTGGATTAACCAAAAAAGCTGGTCTAAATATTACTATTCCTGGTTTTCTGGCCATTGATACCCCTGGCCATGCTGCTTTTACTAATCTAAGAAAACGGGGGGGCAGTATTGCTGACATTGCTATTCTTGTTATTGATATCAATGAAGGTATTAAACCTCAGACAGAAGAGGCCATCGAGATTCTTAAATCGCACCAGGTTCCTTTTGTTATTGCTGCTAATAAGATTGATTTGATCTCTGGCTGGCAAACCCATCCTAACAAAACTGTTTTGGAAAGCATTAAACTTCAGCCTGAAAGAGTTAAAAAAGAGATTGAGGAGAAGATGTATAAACTTGTTGGCCAGCTTTTTGACCAACACCAGTTTAATGCTGACCGCTTTGATCGTCTTGAGGATTATACTAAAAAAGTGGCTATCATCCCCACCTCAGCTAAAACTGGTGCCGGCATTCCTGAACTTTTTATGGTCCTTGTTGGCTTGGCTCAAAGATTTCTGGCTGAAAAATTAATTATTCATCCTGACCAGCCAGCTAAAGGAACCATCCTTGAAGTCAAAGAAGAAAAAGGTTTAGGCAAAACTATCAATACTATTATTTATGATGGCACCTTGCATGTCGGTGATACTGTAGTTATCGGATCTCTCCAGGAACCGATTGTTACCAAAATCAAGGCTTTATTTGAACCAGCCCCCTTATCCGAAATCAGGGAAAAAAAGAGTAATTTTATCCCTCTTAAACAAGTTACTGCTGCTACTGGAGTCAAGATTGCCACCACTGACAAGCATGATTTTATTGCTGGTATGCCTCTTGTTTCTGTCCCTGAGGAGAAAGAAGAACAGATTGAAGCAGCTAGGGAAAAAGTAAAAGTTTCTGTTCAGGAGGTGCTTATTGAAACAGAGGGTTCTGGTGTTGTTGTCAAGGCTGATTCCCTTGGTAGTTTGGAAGCTCTGGTTTCTCTTCTAAAAGACAAAGCCATTACCATCAAAAAGGCTAGCATTGGTGAGATTAATCAAAAAGATTTAGTTGATGCTGAGGCTAATCTCAAAAGCAATCCTTTACAGGCTATCATTCTTGGTTTTAATATTCAGCCTCACCAGTCAAAAAAAGTTAAGATTATCATTAATGATGTCATTTACAAGATTATTGAGGATTATGAAAAATGGGTTGAAGAAGAAAAGAAAGCTCTTGAAAAGAAGAAATTGGAAAAGCTTGTTAAGCCAGCTAAGATTGAGATCATGCCTGGTTATGTTTTCCGTCAGAACAATCCAGCTGTGGTTGGTGTTGATATTCTCGAGGGAGAGATCAAGGTTGATTTGCCTTTAATGAATGAACAGGGAAAAGAAATGTCCAGGATCAAAAGTATCCAAAGGGAACAGGAAAGTTTAACTAAAGCTAAAAAAGGTATTCAGGTTGCTATTGCTTTGCCTGGTCTGACTGTTGGCCGACAGATTAGGGAGGGGCAAATTCTTTACTCCAGTACTCCTGAGGAAGATTTCCGCAAATTAAAAGAGCTTAAAAAATATTTGACTAAAGATGAGATTAAAATTCTTAAGGAAATCGCTGAAATTAAAAGGAAAGATAATTCTGTTTGGGGAGTTTAAAAACAAAACATTTATTAACAATCAAAATCAAATATCCAGTAATGACTAAAAAAAAGAGAGAAAAAGAAGAGAAAAAATACTCCTGGCTTCAGGTTATAAAAGACCTTTTTCAGAATAAGATTTTTTCTCAACTAAGAGAAAGATTAGATGAGTTTCTTAATGAGATGCAGTCAAGGATTTACCAAACAGGAGAAGTGCTTACCCGCAAATTTATCTCTGCTCTTATTCTTCTGGCTGGTTTTATTTTTCTGGCTATCTCTGCAGTTTTTTATCTTAAGGAAAATGGATTCAGTTTTGCCTCATCTTTTTTTATTATTGGCGCAATTCTAATTATTATTTTTATAATCTTTTCTTATTTCAATCTCAAAAAACAAATTAGTTCGAAAAAGTAAGAGGTGTGTTTAAATGGCTAAAAAGAAAACCATTAAAAGAAAAAAGAAAATAACCAAGAAAAAAGCAAAGAAAAAACCAGCAAAAAAAAGAACCAAAAAAAAGGCGGCTAAAAAGAAAACAACCAAGAAAAAAGCAAAGAAAAAACCAGCAAAAAAAAGAACCAAAAAAAAGGCGGCTAAAAAGAAAGTGACTAAGAAAAAATCTAAAAGAAGAAAAAAGAAGAGGTGATTTATTTGGCTAAAAAAAGAAAAAAAACAGCAAAAAAGAAAACAGGCAAGACTAAAAAGAAAAAAATGACTAAGGCAGATGTTAAAATGATGCAGAAGAAAGCTAAGGCAGAATTGCAGAAAGCTAAAAAGAAATTTGCCCAAGCAGAGAAAAAAACTAAGAATTTCATTGATAAGAATCCAGAAAAGGCAGCTGTCATCGCTGCTGGTATTGGAACTGCTATTGGTGTGGCTTTAGGCCGGATAAGCAAGAGAAAAAAGAAGAAATAGTCTTATTTTTTATTCTCTTTTCTATTTATTTTTAACTAAACTTAGGATTATAACATAAATTAATTTTTAATAAGTATGAGCTACATAACCTTTGATTTTTGTTTTTTTATCACAGATGATGCATTTTCCCTGTTCTTCAGCTTTTTCTATATCAGTCCCAAAGAGTTCTATTCCTTCTTTTAATGCTTTGACTTCATCCCAGCACTTGCCTTCTCCGCAGAAATAAACAGAAGCAACTTTATTGTTTTCTAAATTTTTTATCAATTCTTCTTTTTCTTCCACTGCCACTATTTTTTCTTTAAATTGTTTCTCTGCATTTTTTAACAGGTTATTCTCAATTGTTTTTAACAAATCTTTTGTTGTCTTTATCATTTCACTTTCTTTGAGAGTTGTTTTTTGCGAAGTGTCTCTTCTGTAGATAGTGACTGATTTATTCTTAACTTCTCTGCTGCCCAGCTCAATCCTTAAAGGCACACCTTTCATTTCCCATAAGTAATATTTGGCTCCTGGAGTTTCCTCATCATTAAAATCTATCTCTGTCCTTACTCCTTCTGCTTCTAATATTTTTTTCAATTCCTGGGCTTTTTTTAACACTTTTTCTTTATCCTCTTTCTTGTAGATAGGAACAATGATTAGTTGAATAGGAGCAATTGCTGGTGGCAGGATCAGTCCTTTATCATCTCCGTGTACAGCAATGACTGCTGCCAGTAACCTGGCGCCATTACCTGTGCAGGTCATCCAGACAAATTTTTCTTTTTCTTTCTTATCTTTAAAGGTAATATTGAATTTTTTTGAATAAGCCTGTCCCAGATTATTAACTGAACCATTTTCCATAGCTTTACCTTCTGGCATGACTGAATAGTATTCTACTGCTCCTACTGCTCCGGGAAAGACTTCCCATTTTGGTTTAACAACTTTTAGAGGTGGCAGACAGAGTTTTTTCCAGATTTTGTCCCACATCTTCATATGCAGTTTTGTTTCTTCTTCAGCCTCATTTTTAGTACTGTGGCAGGTGTGTATTTCATGCCAAACAGTTATCTCCCTATCCCTAATAATCGGCCTGGTATGTTTGGTTTCATATCTAAAACTTGAAACTGTTTCATAAATCCTTAAAGGTAAGTCCCTCCATGATCTTATCCACAATGAAAACATTGGGTACATTGCTGGCTCTCCTGTCGGCCTTAGAACATATTTTGCTTTCTCTTCCTCCAATCCTTTGGCCCAGAAAGCTTCAGTCAAAAATCCCTGCCACCAATCATTGTTTATTTCTGCATATTCTACTGGCACCAGGAGAGGGAAATACATCTCTTTATAACCATTTTTTTTAAACAGCTCATCCCACATCTTTTTTATGTTTAGCATAGCTTCATAACCATAATTAAGCCAGACAAAACAACCCTTAACATTATATCTTTTATCAATCAGCCCAGCTAATTGAGTAATTTGATTATACCATTCAGAAAATTGTTCTTTTTTTGCTGTTAACTTTTTTGGCAGAGCTTCTGTTGTTTCTTTAGTCTGCTCTTTTATTTTTCCTTTGACCATAATCAGAAAAAGATAATCAGATGATTATTAAAAGTTTTGGTTTTTATTTTTAATTCTTATTAATCTTTAACCTTTAGCTTATATCCTGCTTGCTGACCTCTCCCCTCTTTGACTACTGCTCCCCATCGTGATAAATATTTTAAACAATCATGAACAACACTCTGCTGTCCTTCATCCAACATTCCGTTCCCTATTAAATGTTTTTTTATTTCTTGAGGAGGCATTTCACCTTCCCCTATTGCCTTAACAATCGCCTCATAAACTTCTCTTCTTTTTGCTTTTTCAAGGTTTTGGTTAATTGCATCAAGAACAGTAGCAGGTATATCACAGGGTGTTTTCATTGATTCGGCTTGCAGTCTTTCCTCCTCTACCCCATCTATTCCATCTATTTGTCTGCTGGTTTCTAAAAAAGAACCAATTGGAAAAATCTGGACAGCATATCCTGCTTTGCAAAAGTCTGTTTCTCTCAGATTTTCATAGAGCTCGTTAACTAATTGGCCTAATTTAGCACAAATCTTCTCTCTGCTATGAGTCTTCTTACTATATAATAATTCAATTCCTTTTTTTGTTCTTCTAATTGGAATTCCATCTTGTTTGTTAGCTACTGCTTCAAGACTCTTTGTTAGCTCATTAGTTCTACTCTTCATTGGATTGTAGATTGTAATAATATACCTTTTTCTATCTTCTTTTTGTGCTGGCATTCCTTCTAATCCAATCACCAAGTAAAACTTTTCTTTATCAACCAACCCCTCTCCTGCTTCAACTATCTCTCTATAATTTTGATGTTCTTGTTTCAATCCAGTTAATTTCCCACTTAGTTCTAATAATTTTTTTCTTCTTCCTTGAATTGCTGTTGCCTGCTTAAACTCATCAACAGCTGCTTTTTCTGTTTCAGGGTCTATTGAATTAAAATAATCAAGAAGAGCCTCTGGTAAATCTCCCTCATTGCCCTTATATTGAGCATAAAATTTAAGATTCTTAGTTGCCTCTTCATATCTTTTCTGGTTTGGTTCTCCTGTTGACTCGTTTTTAGCCTTGTTTATTTCTCTTGATAATGTCTCTTCATTTGTTATATCCAGTTCTTCTAATATAGGATATTCCCGAAGCAAGAAATCAAAAAATTCCATCTCAGCTAAAACTTTGACTTCATCTAAACTTTCTCTTTCTAATTCACTCAATGTTTCATAATCATTATAGGCTTGTTCATTATAATCTCCCACAGCTCCCACAAGGTTATCAATTATTATTTCTGGATTAACCCTTCTTGATATATCTAAATCTTTTTTAGCTGTTTCTAATTCTTGTTCTAAAGTTCTTATTTTCTTTTGCTGGGCTTGAGTGCTGATTTGTCCTCTTCTAGCTTCTCTTCTAGCTTCTTCTAAATCTTTTATTTTTCTTTCATATTCTTCTTTTTGCAAAGCAGATTGCGTCAGTAATTGCTCAATTTGCTGTTTTAAGCTCACTGCTTCTTGTTTTAAACCCTCATCCATTACCTTAACAGCTCTTTGATAATTTACCTCCACACTTGGACCAAATTTTTGAGCTAAAAGATCTTCTGGAGTCACTCCTGGTATAACAATACTATTTCGGCCTCTCTTCTTAGCTCCTTGAGTAGCATAACTTTCAAGGATTGCTTTTTTTTTATGATTATCTCTAACAATTAAAGTTACTCCATCCTCACTTGGCTGATTATTTTGCTTTTGCCTGAATTTTTTTCTCCCCATAACATTCCAGAAAGAACAAATCATTTATAAATCTTTCCCTGAAGTTAGTATTCTTCAGTAGTTAAAACACCATATTAAAGAGGGCCAAGCCAGTCAATTGGTGGGAGTATGAGCAGAATTATGGGGCCGCCGTGATTCGAACACGGGTTACCAGCGCCCCGGGCTGGAGTGATAGCCAACCTACACTACGGCCCCCATACTTTTTTCAAAAGAAAAGTTTTAAATGTTTAAAAGATTTTCTTCTTTATATGAATCATATGACTAACCCCCACCAAATCAAAAATCTGGCCATCCTTAACAAAAAACAGGCTAAATCTCATCTCTCTCTTGTTGAAAAAAGGTTTGGCTGCCAGCTCTCTTCACTTTTAGACAGGTATGGTTTTCTTCTTTCTCCTGAGAACAAGTTTTATCTTATTAATAAGGAGTTGGGCCAAATAGACACTCCCCGGCTCAAAGTTGATAGGATTGGCCTTTATTTTGGCCAGGAAAGAAATGGTGAAATCAGGTTAAGCCTGGAGGGTTCTCA
>CAZPDB010000056.1:1965-7311 GCA_964585285.1 uncultured Methanosarcinales archaeon | reverse complement strand
AAAGAACAAGAGAGAAAAGAAAAAGAGAGAATTGAACCAGAAAAACCAAAGAAAAAAGAAGTAGTTGAACCAGTTCTGGAAAAAGAGATTGACAAGGCCAAGACTTTGAAAGAACTTTATGAGGAGTATGAAAAATTAGAAGAAGAAAAACCAGAAAAAGAACAACCAGAAAAAGAATCAAAAAAGGCAGAGAAAAAGAAAGAGAAGGAAGATGAAACTAAAACAGAAGAAAAAGAAAAAGAAAAAGAACAAGAGAGAAAAGAAAAAGAAGGGAAAGAAGAGGAAAAAGAAGAAAAAGAACAAGAGAGAAAAGAAAAAGAGAGAATTGAACCAGAAAAACCAAAGAAAAAAGGTTTTTTTAAGAGATTAACTGAAAAAGTTGTCACTAAGAAGATTTCTGAAGAGCAGTTTGATAAAATTTTTTGGGATTTAGAATTGGCATTGCTTGAAAATAATGTTGCTGTGGAGGTTGTGGAAAAGATAAAATCAAATCTTAAACAGGATTTGGTTGATCAACCTTTGAAAAGGAACCGGATTGAACAGATTATCACTCAAAGCTTAGAAGATAGTCTGAAGGAGATATTGGAGCCAAAAGAAAAAATTAATTTTTTAGAGCAGATCAAACAGGCAGAAAAGCCTTTTGTTATTTGTTTTATCGGTGTTAATGGTTCTGGCAAAACTACCTCTATTGCCAAAGTTGCTCAATTACTTAAAAATAATAATTTTTCTGTTGTGCTGGCTGCTGCTGATACTTTTCGAGCAGCTGCTATTGACCAGTTAGAAGAGCACGGTCAGAGATTAGGAGTTAATGTTATTAAGCATGGCTATGGTGCTGATGCTGCTGCTGTGGCTTTTGATGCTGTTGAGCATGCCAAGGCCAGAAAAATTGATGTTGTTCTCATTGATACTGCTGGTCGCCAGCATGCTAATGTTAATCTTATGGATGAGATGAAGAAGATTGTTCGCGTGGCCAAACCAAACCTTATCCTTTTTGTTGGTGAGTCAATCACTGGCAATGATTGTATTGAACAGGCTAAGAATTTCTCCCAAACTGTTGATATTAATGGAATTATCTTATCCAAGGCTGATGTTGATGAAAAAGGAGGCGCTCCTCTCTCTGTTTCTTATATTACTGGCAAGCCTATTCTTTACCTTGGTGTTGGTCAGGAATACTCTGATCTGGTTGAATTCAGTCCTCAGTTGGTTATGGAGAATTTGGGGTTATAATTCTAAATTATTTAAAAAGCTCGAAAAACAGCTAAAAGAAAGAAAAAAACTAATCCAAAAATTAAAGCCATTAATACCACAATTGGTATCAAGCAAGCTATTGTTGCTTTGCCTGATGAGATTTTCTGCAACCTGGAAACACCAATTATCATTAACACCAAACCATAAATGAATGACAGCCAGCCAACAAAGGGAACAGCTGAAATAATCACAAAAGGTATCATCCCATAAGCATAGGCTTTATAGGTTCCAGTAAAACCAGCCTCCCCTTTGAAGATAAGTATTATTATCTGAACTAACCCAGAAAAAACAAAACTGGTGATTATGCTTAGCATAACTGATATAGTTGAAATAAAAAACATCCCTACTGGATGAGAAGTTTAAAAAAGGCATCAAAAAAAGAGCCCTTCCCATTGATCCTAAACCTCCCAGCAGTGGTCTTAAAAATAGATTGCCTAGTGTTGTCTGCATTCCAAATTTAATCAATTGCATTGCTGCTGCTACTATCACAAACATCAGGAAAGCAGGGCCAATACTTTCTCCTTTGACTTGGTCAAAGAGATATTTTGGGTTGGAGAAAATATAATTTATTTTATCCCAGAAATTTAATTTTTCTCTTTTGATCATATCTTTTTCTTTCTAATTCATTCTTATAAACTTTTTGTTTTTGTACTTTTTTATCTGAAAATCAACAACCTCACCTAAAGGCGAGGTAGAGCAAAATCAAATATGATTTTGCCTACAAGAAATGCTAAAATATTTCTTCGTATGCTTTTTCCTGTAATCAAAAACGAAAACGAAAACTATATAAATGAGCACAAGAATAATAAAATTGATGGTCAAAGCCCAATATATTTTTTATGTTGTTGGCATTATTTTTTTATTTGCTACTGTCATTTATTTTTCTTATGAGTATCTTTTTAATTTGTCTGATGCAATTAAAACAATTATTCTTGTCTGTCTAACTGTTGCTTTCTTTTTTTTGGCAGATTATATGAATCGGAGGGATATTTAAATGGTTTGGTACTGGTATCCATTTGTTGGTTATGGCATTTTTTGGGTTTCTTTAATTGTATCTATTATTCTTTATGCTGTTAAAAGAAAATGGTACCCTATTATGTATCTTATTTCTATTGCCTTGTATATTTTTACTCTTTGTTTTGTTATTGATGTTTTTGAGCTTTCCAAAAATTGGATTCTTCTTTTGCTTGCTTTTTCAGCTTTGGTGATGATTTATATTGGTTTTTATATTTCTAAACTGATTAAGAAGTAAAATGGTTGCGATTAAAAAATCTCAAAAACAGAATCAGGGAGTGGATAAAAGGCTTGTTTTTGGTGTGGTCATTCCTTTAATTATTTTTCTGGTTTTAACTTTTTTAAGTACTAGTGGTATTGGTTTAAAAGTAGAAACTACTACTGCTGATGTTATTAATCTGAGTGATTCCCACCCTCTTCAAGTCATCTTTCTCACTAATGATTTTTTTATACCTCGGAAATATGAATTGCCCCCTCTGATTGCTTGTTTTTATGATTATGAAGATTCTTTTCGCTCCAGACAGGTTAGTTTAAGGTATAGTCATACGGACACTGTTGAGAGTCGTCGCAGTCTGGATTCTCTTCTTTTTTTAGATTATCCTTTTAGACAGAAAAAGAGTGTTGAGCTTCCCAGTAATAGCCAAACCCAAATTGTTGTTTATATTCCTGCAGATAGTTATTATAAGAATCTTTTTTCAGATTATGATGAGATTCTTTTGTTTGAGTCAGAACAGAAAAAATATTATCCTTATGGTTTTTGTCGAAACCTGGTCCAGGATGAGATTGATTCAGCTAAACATATTAAGATTGTTCATTAACTTTTTTTATCTTTTTAATTCATAGAATTCTATCTTGTTTTCAAAGCAAATCCCTTTTTTTAGCTCTACTGGCCTGTAATCATCAAGAACCAGTTCAGCTTCTAACCACTTAGCTAATTCTTCTGGGTTGCCTATGGTCGCGCTTAACCCTATCAATTGAGATTGGGGCAGCATTTTTTTGAGCAGGGTGATAAGTATTTCTAAGGTTGGTCCTCTGCTGGGGTCATTAAGGAGGTGTATTTCGTCAATGATTATTGTGTTAAGGTATCTTATCCAAGGTGAGTGATGTCTGATTAAGCTGTCCAGTTTTTCTGAAGTGCAAATGATAAGATCATAGTCAAGCAGGTATTTTTCTGCTGAATCAACATCTCCTACACTCAAAGCAATTTTAATCAGGCTCCCATATCTTTTCTTAAAATCATTATATTTTTCTGTGGCCAGAGCTTTGAGAGGGACAATGTAAACCCCTTTTCCTTTTTTCTCCAGAATGTTTTTCATTAAAGCCAGTTCAGCAATGAGTGTTTTCCCAGAGGCTGTCGGCGCACAAACCAGCAGATTTTTGTTCTTAAATACTCCTTGTTTAATAGCTTTTTCTTGCCCTGGCAAAAAATTTTCCAGTTTTTCTTTGGTTAATACCTCATAAACCTTTTCTGGTAGTTTGTTTTTTATTTTAGAAATCTTCATTTTTCTTAAAATTATTCCAGGAGGATGATAGAATAAAAAACTTCTTTTTTCTCTGGGAATGACCATCCTTTTTTAACATTTCTCATTGTTCCTTTGATGTCAACACCCATTGATTCTATCTGCGGTCTCCTGAATTTTGGTTTGGGGCATTCTTTTGGATAAAAGCAGGGCTCGCATAAGCTGCAGGGATGGGAGAGGAGGGCCATCGCACGGTAAAGCCCCTTTTTTCTTAGTTGTTTTTCAATTTTTATGATGGCTTTTCTGAATTCATTTTTGCTGTTGATTGTCTTTTTCTTAATCCTGTTCTTATTGCCGTTAAAATAAGATATATCTTTGAACACCTCTTTTTCAATTGTGTCTGAATGGCCCATAACCAGCACTGCTTTTTTATATTCTTTTAACAGTCTTTTTGTTTCCTCTGGTTTGGGAGTGTTGGGCAAGGTGCACCAGTTTGAGTTGTAATCCTGGGAATACCTTTTTCTCCAGTAGATAGCTTCTCTGACAACTACTTTAGCTGTGTAGATTTCTATGGCTTCATCTATGCCTATTCTTGAGCCTATCCTAAATACTTCTTTGATTACATCAACATCGCTTCCCATAATCCCTTCTAGTTAATCTTTTCTTTGTTTTTAAGCTTTACTATGGCAGAGTTTAATCTTTGTTTTAATATTTGAGAAAGAGGTTATTTTCTGTTTAAACTCTTTGCTTTCATTTCTTTTGGTTTCTTTAAGCCCATTAATTGCAGAACTGTAGGAGCTGCCTGGTTTATTTCTCCAGAACTCATTTTGCATTCTTTTCCTATGACAATAAAGGGAACCTTGTTGGTAGTGTGCGTAGTGCAAGGTTCGTTGTTAGAATAGAGCATCTTTTCTGCATTACCGTGATCAGCAGTTACAATAGATGTCATCCCTGCCTGAATTGCTGATTCTACTACTCTTTTGAGACAGTGATCAACTGTTTCCACTGCTTTGAGTGTGGCTGGCATACTTCCTGTGTGCCCGACCATATCTCCATTGGCAAAATTCATTAGTATAAAATCATATTTTTTCTTTTTTATCTCATTGACTGCTTTTGCTGTTATTTTTTCAGCTGACATTTCTGGTTTGAGGTCATAGGTTGGCACGTGAGGGCTGTGGATTAGGATTCGCTCTTCTTTTTTGTATATTTTTCCGCTTAAACCGTTAAAGAAAAAGGTTACATGAGCCCATTTCTCTGTTTCTGCTATTCTTAACTGTTTCTTCCCTATCTGGCTGAGGTATTCTCCCAAGGTGTTTTTTATTTCTAAGGGAGGAAAGGCTGTGTGAAAATAAGGGCATTTGTCAAACTTGTCATCATAATGGGTTAAGCCAACAAAATAAATATTTTTAAGGGTTGGCCCTCTTTTGAATTTCCTGAAATTTTTAGCTATAATAGCTTCAGTGATTTGTCTGGCCCGGTCAGTTCTGAAGTTAAAAAAGATAATAGCATCATCATTTTCAATAGTGCATTCTCTTTCCAGAACAATTGGGGTGATAAACTCATCTGTTTCTCCTCTCTGATAAGCTTCTTTTACTGCCTGCTCTGGTGTTTTGGATCTTAGACC
>CAZPDB010000056.1:0-1955 GCA_964585285.1 uncultured Methanosarcinales archaeon | reverse complement strand
TATTCCTTTGACCATAGCATCATAGGCTTTTTTTTCTCGTCTCCACCTTTCATCCCTGTCCATAGCATAGTACCGGCCGATAATAGTGGTTATTTTTCCTACTCTTAACCTCCTTGTCTTTTTATAGACCTTTTTTATAAAACTCAGACCGTCATGAACACCAGTATCTCTTCCATCAGTAAAAGAGTGGATATAAACTCTGGAAAGATTGTTTTCTTTGGCTAGTTTAAGCAGGGCAAAAAGGTGATTGATATGGCTGTGCACGCCTGCGTCCGAGACCATACCCATCAAGTGCAGGGCTGATTTGTTCTTTTTAACATGTTCAATTGCTCCTAAGAGGGCAGGGTTCTTGAAAAAGCTCTTATCCTTGATTGCCTGATTTATTCTGGTCAGGTCCTGAGGCACTATCCTTCCGGCTCCTAAGTGCAGGTGTCCAACCTCTGAGTTTCCCATGTAGCCTTTAGGCAGTCCTACTGCTTCTCCTGAAGCTTTAAGTGTGGTAGAAGGGAATTTTTTAAAATAGTGGTGATAATTGGGTGTGTTCCCCAATTCAATGGCATTGCCTTTTTTATCTTTATCAATCCCCCACCCATCCAGCACTATCAAAATTAATGGGTTGGATCTTTTTTGTTTTTTAGCTTTTCCTCTTTTTTTGCTTTTGATTTTTTTTCTTGCTTTTTTCTTGCCTCTTCTTTTTTTACTCATTCTTCTAGTCTCACTCTTTTTCCCTTTTTTCTTTTTTTCTCTTTCCATTAATTTTCTTCTTCTTTTTTTTGTTTTTTTTATTTCTCTCATCTTATCCTCTTTTTTAGAGCCATTTTCTTGATTTCACTCTTTTCAGATTTAACACCTTTTTAAATTTTTTCAAGAGTTGGGGGTTGCTTCCGATTATATCCAGGTCTTTTGCTTTTGGCTGGCTCAAATACTCAACTCTTCCTCCTGATGCATTGATAAAATAAAAACCTGCTGCTAAGTCCCAGATTTTGACATTATAGTGCAGGTAAAAATCAATTCTTCCTGCTGCCAGATAGGCAATGTCCAGTGAAGCTGAACCTGATGATTTGAGTTTTTGGCTTTTTAAGGATAAAGTAGTTAATGTTTTAACATCTCTTTTGATTTTTTTCTTATCTATGCCAAAACTTATCCGGCAGTAAGCGCGTTTTATTTCTTTTACCGGGCTTATTTTTAATTTTTCTTTTCTTGTTTTGTTTGTTTTGCTTAGCAGAAAAGCTTTGCCTTTTCCTTTTCCTTTTTCCAGGTTGGAACCATAAAATAATTCTTCTCTTATGGGATCATAAATCACTCCCAGCACCGGCTTATCTTTTTGCATTAATCCAATAGAGACGCAAAAGTGAGGTATTTGATGAAAATAATTCACTGTTCCATCTAAGGGGTCAATAATCCAGGTGAACTCATTTTTCCTGTTCTGGCTTAAATCTTCTTCAGAGAGAACATTATATTCAGGAAATTTTTTTTGCAGGATTGATATGATCTTTTTTTCGCATTTCTTATCAAGCTGTAGTTTTATATCATATCTTTTCATCTGATTAATTTCTTTTTTCAAAAAGAAATTATCTCTTTGTATTTTTCCAGCAATTAAAGCTGCTTCAATAGCTGTTTTTAGTTCTGGACTGGCTTTTTGTTTTATGGCAGTAATTTCTTTTTTCATTTTTTTGATAAACAATTAAAATTGATTTTTCAATAAACAAAGGCTTTCTTCCCTAAAAATCTGGCTTTTTTCCCTAATTCTTCTTCTATCCTCAGTAATTGATTGTATTTGACTGTTCTTTCTCCTCTACAGGGAGCTCCTGATTTTATTTGTCCGCAGCCCAGTCCTACAGCCAGATCAGCTATGAAATCATCGCAGGTTTCTCCGCTGCGGTGGCTGGCCATCACCCCCATTTTTTTGTCCAGCATCATTTGGCCTGCTTCTAAGGCTTCAGTTAATGTTCCGA
>CAZPDB010000055.1:5075-7723 GCA_964585285.1 uncultured Methanosarcinales archaeon | reverse complement strand
TGGAACGAACTCGTTAACCAGTTTTGAGGCGTTAACCAGTTTCGGGATAACAGATAACTGAAGAAATTCCAAAACTTTTATAAATCCTCCCAGAACTTTTCTTTCTGAAATGGGTATAGAAGATGTTAAAGCCAGCGACTTGGTTAAGGAGTTAGCTGAAGAACTAAAAAAAGTGAAAGAGATTAAAGTACCAGCCTGGTCCAATTTTGTTAAAACAGGCCGGCACAAAGAAAGACCGCCAGAACAAAAAGATTGGTGGTATTTGAGAACAGCCAGTGTTTTAAGAAATGTCTATAAAAAAGGACCAATCGGCACTTCTAAATTAAGAACAAAGTATGGAGGCAAAAAATCCAGGGGTGTGGCTCCAAAAAGGTTCTACAAAGGCTCTGGAAAGATGCTCAGAAACATGATGCAGCAATTAGAAAAAGCAGGATTCGTCAAAGAAGTTAAAAAAGGAGTGCATAAAGGAAGGGTGTTGACAGCCAAAGGCAAAGCTCTCTTAAAATCAACAGCTGAAAAAGTTAAAGCTGAATAAAAGTTAAGAGGAACAGAGCATATTGAGTTTTAAATTTTTAAAAAAATTTTTCTGTTAAGATGGATGCTGAAGAAATAAAGAAAAAAAAGATTATGGAATTAATGAAAGAGCAGCAAGAACAGTCAACCAGCAAGGCTTCTGAAGAGGAACAACTCCAGCAGCAGATAAGACGGTTGGAGATAATGTTAAAACAGTGGTTTACTAAAAAAGCCTGGCAGAGATATAATAATCTCAAATTAGCTTATCCTCAAAAAGCAATGCAAGTTATAGCCATTATAGCCAGTTTATTAGAACAAGGACAGATAAAAGAGAAAATAGATGATGAAAGATTTAAGGACTTGTTAAAGAGAATAACACCTAAAAAAAGAGTATCTAAAATAAAAAGGGTTTAAGAAGATTTAGTGCCATTGCCATTGTTCTTCAATATTCTCATGAAGTTTAAAAGGATGGATCTCTTTTTTAATTTCTGTGTTACCAATAACTTCTGGTTTGGTGCTGGAAGGCTTGTTTTTAGCTAAGTAATAGAGATAGCCAATCTTTTGATAGCTAACACCCATAATCTTGGTTGTGGTGATGTCAAGAGCAAGTGGATCAGAACTAGCCAGAATAATTCTTTTATTGAAAGTCTGGCCGTGCAAGGGACCCCGGCCCTCCATTGCAGAAAAACCATCAACCAGAGCAAGATCTGGCCACAATGATCTGGCTAAGAGAGCAAGACTTTTGTTAATTGCTTTGATGCTTTGATGCACTAAAGTTTTATCAGCGCCAACAATACTGCCCATAATAGAATTTTTAAGGCTTAAAGTGACCACAACACAATCATGAACTTTCATATTAGCTAAAGAAACAAGAAAATCAGATTCAAGCATAGTTTGAGAAACTTTTATCCTGATATTTTTCTTTAGATCTCTGTTATAAATGGCAAAAATCTTATAATCATCTTTGTTATTGTCAACAAATTTAGTATCATATTTTTCTAAGTCATAATAACCAAATCTTTTGAAAGCTTTGAAAGTGTTTTCTGCAGAACCTTCAGCCAGAGTGATGGGATTATTGTTGAATTTTCTAATGAACTTAATAACTGTCTCAATTAAATCTTTATGAGTGGTTGCTTTTTGAACACTAGCAGAAAGACAATTTGGCTTGATGACAATATTTTTGGCTTTTTTGAGCCTGTCTGAAAGTTTTTGTTTGTTCTGGATTAATTGAAGAGCTTTTTGAGTAGAAGTTTTTCTATACTGACTTTTCCAGATGGAAACAGTTGGGGTCATTATTATCCTCATTAGAGTTTACCTTATTTAAATTATTCTTTTAAGTTCAAATAATTAACTTTTGAAGAGTATTTTGGCATAATCTTTATAAATAAACCCTTCTTTCCTCTCTCTATAACCTATGGCTGAGTTTGTCAATTAGAACAGGCTCGGGAGGTAGAAAATGGCTGAATTTAAATTAGTAATTGGAAATAAAGATGGCAAGTCTTATCAAATAGAAGTTAAGGATAAGGATGCAGATGTTTTCTTAGGAAAAGCAATTGGAGATAAAGTCAAAGGGGATGATTTTGGATTAGCTGGATATGAATTAGAAATCAGTGGAGGGAGTGATTATGCTGGATTTCCAATGAGAAGAGATGTTGAAGGCGCCAGCAGGAAAAAAATCCTATCAACAAAAACCATTGGCATCAAAAAAATAAATAGAAAAGGTGGGAAAAAAAGAAAAACTGTCTGTGGCAACACTATCCACACCAAAACATCACAAATCAATCTTAAAGTTGTTAAAGAAGGAGCTAAAAAATTAGAGGAATTGCATGGCAAAAAAGAAGAAGTGCCAGCAGAGAAGAAAGAAGAAGCTGGAAAAGAAAAGACAGAGGAGAAGAAAGAAGTGAAAGAAGAGGCTGGAAAAGAAAAGACAGAGGAGAAGAAAGAAGTGAAAGAAGAAGCTGGAAAAGAAAAGACAGAGGAGAAGAAAGAAGTGAAAGAAGAAGCTGGAAAAGAGAAGAGACCTGAACCAGAGAAGAAAGAAGAAAAACCCTCTAACCAAGAAAAAGGAGGAGAGGGAAAAGAGAAGAAAGAAGTGAAAGAAGAGGCTGGAAAAGAAAAGACAGAGGAGAAGAAAG
>CAZPDB010000055.1:0-4975 GCA_964585285.1 uncultured Methanosarcinales archaeon | reverse complement strand
AGACAGAGGAGAAGAAAGAAGTGAAAGAAGAGGCTGGAAAAGAAAAGACAGAGGAAAAGAAAGAGGAGGAACCTAAGAAATAATGGCCAAAAAAACAGAAACAAAAAAACAGGCTGGAGTTATCCAACCAGAGGTAAATATAGGATTAATAGGCCATGTTGACCATGGAAAAACTACCTTAACCAAAATACTTTCTGGCAAGTGGACTGACACTCATTCTGAAGAAATCAAAAGAGGAATCACTATTAGATTAGGTTATGCTGACACCACATTTTACAAATGCAAAAAATGCCCAGAACCTGATTGTTACAGTGTTAATCCCACATGTTCAAAATGCAATGGGGAATGCGAAGTTTTAAGGAAAATATCTTTTGTTGATGCTCCAGGACACGAAAGTTTAATGGCAACTATGCTGGCCGGAGCAACTATTGTGGATGGGGCCATATTATTGATTGCAGCTAATGAAAAATGTCCTCAGCCTCAGACAAGAGAACATCTCATGGCCTTAGAGATTATGGGAGCAAAAAACATTATTGTAGTGCAGAATAAAATTGACCTGGTGAGTGATAAAGAAGCAAAGAAAAATTATGAAGAGATCAGAGAATTCTTAAAAGGAACTGCCTACAAAGAGGCAGTAATAATTCCGATGTCAGCACAAAAAGGAGTAAATAAAGATCTCTTAATCAAAGCTATTGAAGAACAAATTCCCACTCCAAAAAGAGACCCAGAAAAAGACCCAATTATGTTGATAGCTCGTTCTTTTGACATAAACAAGCCAGGAATAAAACCAAAAGACCTGGTGGGAGGAGTGTTAGGAGGGAGCTTAAAACAAGGTTTGTTAAAAAAAGGAGAAGAGATAGAGATTTCTCCTGGACTGATAAAAGAAGAGAAAAATAAACTAATCAATAAAACAGTCAGGACAGGGATAGTTGGTTTAAGAACTGGGGATAAAATTGTGGAGGAGGTTGGACCAGGAGGCTCAATTGGGGTATTAACAGGACTGGATCCGAGCCTGACTAAATCAGATGGTCTGGGGGGGAACATAGCAGGCAGCCCAGGGAAATTACCTCCTGTTCATTACACTCTCAAGTTAAAGGTTCATCTGTTGAAAAGAGTGGTCGGAGCAAAGAAAGAATTAACTGTAGAGCCAATCAAGATGGGTGAACCATTGATGTTAAATGTTAATTCTGCTGCCACTGTTGGTGTTGTAATTAAATTATCACCAAAAGAAATCAGCTGTCAATTGAAATTACCTGTTTGCGCAGAAAAAGAATCAAGAGTGGCTATATCAAGAAGAGTAGAAAATAGGTTTAGATTGATTGGTTATGGGATTATAAAATAAATAATTTTTATGTCCACTTTAATTTAAAATTCTTATTATTATTATTATTATTATTATTATTATTATAGGCACACAAAATTAAAACTTGATTTTTCCCTCTTTGAGTAGTTTTATCAAGAATTTAATAAAAGGCCTCAAATTGCCTTTTATTTGAGCTTCTTCAAGAGTGTTGTGATAAGTTAGCCTTTTTTTATTTGGTATGTTTATCATCGGAAAATTATTTTGATGAAGTATAAAATTCATAATTAATCTTCCAACTCTCCTTTTGCCGTCAATAAAAAGGTGTATCAATTCAAAAACAATATGAAAATAAGCTGCTAAGATTAAGGGGTGAAGATCCTTTTTATTTTTTGAGTACCAGCTAAGCAAAGATCTCATTTCTTTAGGAACCTCTTTTGGTCTGGGAGGAAGCCATTCAACTCCTCTTATATAAACTTGTATTTTTCTGTATTTTCCTGTTTGATTTTCTAGATCTTTTTTTAAAATATTTTTAATAACAATTTTATGTAGCTTGAATATAAATTCTTTAGAGATATCTTGTTTTGTTTTTAAGATATAATCAAAAGCTTCTTTATGGTTTAAAGCTTCATTTATTTCTCTCAAAGATTTTTGTCCTATCTTTCTTTTTTGTGGACATAATAATTAAGCATAAGAAGGTATA
Source organism: uncultured Methanosarcinales archaeon (assembly GCA_964585285.1). GTDB lineage: Archaea > Nanobdellota > Nanobdellia > Woesearchaeales > CAZPDB01 > CAZPDB01. The sequence goes on along the minus strand of CAZPDB010000055.1, from coordinate 2,972 downwards.
TTGATTGCTTTGACCTAATCTGAAACTAAACTAACATTTATATATGGGCTACTTCTTTAGGTAAGTTATGAATAAAAAAATCATAACTTTAGGATTAGTATTGCTGTTGGCAGTGGCAGTAACAGGAACTGCAGTCTTATTTTTTTTTCCTTACCAGCCAGACCAACCACTGAAAGCAGATGACACTGGCTCAACATTAGAGGGGATTCAGGAAGTAGTAGAAGCAAACAATAAATTTGCTTTTAATCTCTATTCAGAATTAAATAAGGTCAAAGATACTAATATTTTCTACTCTCCTTATAGTGTTTCAGCTGCCTTGGCCATGACCTATGAAGGGGCCAAAGGACAAACAGCAGATGAAATGAAATCTGTTTTTTATTTTCCTGAAAATGAAATATTAATGCCAAATTTTGCTGCTATCTATAATGATATTAATCAGGGAGACAAAGCTTATGAATTAAGAACAGGCAACGCCTTATGGGTGCAACAAGATTATTCTTTTATTGAAGAGTATCTTAATCAAGTGGAAAGATATTATGGGGGGAAAGCAGCTAATGTTGATTTTGTCAAAGAAACAGAAAAAACCAGACAGACCATTAACAATTTTATTGAAGAGCAGACCAATAATAAGATTAAAGATTTGATTCCATCAGGAACTCTTAATCCAATGACTAGATTAGTCTTGACTAATGCTATCTACTTTAAAGGAACCTGGGAATGGGAATTTGACAAATCTGATACTCGTGAAATGAATTTTAAAACAAGACCAGATAATCTTGTAAAAACTCCAATGATGTATATGGATCCTGATAAAGCAAGATTTAATTATGCTGATCTAGGAAAGTTACAGATTCTTGAGTTGCCTTACAAAGGAGAAAAAATCTCCATGCTGGTCTTATTACCAAAACAAGGACAGGCTTATGATTATGAAACAGGCGAGATGATAACTTTTGATTATTGGCTTGGAGATATTGGATTATCAGCAGAAAAACTTGAAGAATATAAATCACAGATGGAGGAAACAAAATTAGATATTGTATATTTCCCTAAATTTGAATTTGAAACAAAATATACTTTAAACAGTTATTTAAATGAGTTAGGCATGCCAGCTGCTTTTGATCCAGAAAGAGCAGATTTCTCTGGTATGGCTACTGCTGAAAAGCTCTTTATCAGCCAGGTAATACACCAAGCTTATGTTAAGGTTGATGAGAAAGGTACAGAAGCAGCAGCTGCCACAGCTGTTGGGATGGGGACCACATCTATTGCTCCTTCAAAGACCTTCAGAGCAGATCACCCCTTTATCTTTGTTATCCAAGAAAAAGAAACAGGAAATATATTGTTCTTAGGAAAAGTGGTTGATCCGACTCAGACATGAAAAAGAAAAATAATAATCAAAGACGAAATATAAGAAAAAATAAGCAGAGCAATAAAAGTTAATTTTTAAAATTAGAATTTTTAAGACTAGTAGGCATTACTTGAGATTAATAAATAATTCCAATCAGCACTCTTTTGACTTGTCCAAATCTTACTTTTTGAGGGTCTTTTTGAGCTATGTTATCTCCCTGAGTTATAGCATACCATCCTTGATTGTCCTGGCCAATCTCAACTACTCTATGGATAATAACTCCCTTGTCTGTTTGGTAGCTAATAATGTCTCCAAGAATAATATCTTGTGGAGATTTAGGCACTAATTGGAGGGCATTGGCGCCAGTGTCAATAACTGGATCCATTGAATTTGTATCTGTAAAACTAGCCCATTGGACTCCATTGATCTCAAGAACAACACGATCTTCATAAACCTTAATCTGGTCTTCACTGATCCTATTAGCTGGACTGGGCACATCAACAATAAGGTGGGGATTAAAAGGGATATCTGATTGTTCTAATCCTGGTTGTTCATTGCTAAGACTAAACTGGGAATAGGTAAGTAACATCATAATCATTAGGATAATAAAAGCTCCGAAATTCAAAAAAAGTTTAGTTAATCCTAAAAATGGTTTCATAATTACTACTAAGTGGTGATAGTATTTAAAGATTTCGGTTTTGGGAGGGTGAGAGAGAGAGTCTGAGAAGGTTAAATTCTTGCTTATGAAATTGGTTAACTTTAAATAAACAAACTTTTTTTGACAGGTTATGGTTCAGAGTGATCAAACCTATAAACAAGAAACAGACTGGGAAGAAGAGAAAAAGAAATTAATAGAATCAGTAATAGAGAAGAATCCTAATGCAGACAAAGGAATGATTAAAAAAGCTTATGAACTTGCCTTAAAAATTTATGGGAAGGAAAAAAGATCATCAGGAGAATCTCATTTTGCCCATTGCTTAGAAGTGACCAAAACATTGATTAGTCTAAAACTTGATTCTCCAACTATTGCTGCTGGATTATTGCACGATACTATAGAAACAGGGTTGATTAAACCCAAAGAGCTAAAGAAAGAGATGGGTTCAGAAGTCCTAAAACTTGTTGAAGGAGTAACACAGGTTGATAAGGTTGATTTAGAGACTGAAGATGAACAAAGAGCAGAAAACATCAGAAAAGTTCTCTTAGCAACTTCAAAGGATATAAGAGTAATGATGATAAAACTGGCTGACAGGTTACATAATATGAGAACATTGAAATTTTTGGATGAAAAAAGCCAAAAAAGAATCTCTAAAGAAACCCTGGAAATTTATGCTCCTATTGCTTATAAGCTTGGTCTTTTCAAAATCAAGACAGAATTAGAGGACCTATCAATAAGATTTCTGAAACCAGAGATTTATCAGGAATTAAAGGAAAAAGTAAATGAAAAAAAAGCAGATAGAGAAAAAAATATCAAGAAAATCATAGAGATATTAAGCGCGAAATTAGAAGAGAAGGGTATTAATTTTAAGATAAGCGGGAGAGCTAAATCATTTTATTCTATTTATCACAAGATGCTCAGAGATAAAAAAAACTTTGAAGAAATATATGACCTGCTGGCAGCGAGGATCAT
>CAZPDB010000054.1:0-7772 GCA_964585285.1 uncultured Methanosarcinales archaeon | reverse complement strand
GAAGCTGGAACCTTAAAAGGGATTGTTCCTGCTGCTGACCATCAATATTTCTGGTCTCTTTAATCTGGCTGACAAGAATCTGAAGAGTCCCCTGATAAATACCTTGAGGCAAAGTAAGAGGACAGTAACAGTTTTGATTTAGAGAATCTAAACAGTTCTGAAACTGATCAACAAAAGAATAAAAAATCTTTTCAACTGGAGAACCACAAAATTCTTGGACTGCTAGGGAATTAGCCGGATCTTGATTAAAAGAATCTTGGGTTTGTTGGATACATTCTTCCCGATCTAATTGATTAGAACACTCAAGGAAATGTTGGTTGAGCTCAGTTATTTCATCATAATCAGCAAGGTCATACTTAAGATTAACATCAAAGTTTGGTTTAAGGGAATAAAAATAATTATCTGCCTCCAGATTCTGATAGCCAGCAGGAGTGGAAACAGCAGCAGCGGTGAGGGGAGAAAAAGGAAAAGGGGAGGAAGAAAGAGGAGAAGAAACTGAGGATTGAGCTGGAGAAGAAGAGGAAATGGAAGAAGGCAATTGCTGATAAGCCTGCTTATAAGCAGAAACCCTGGAAACATAATTGATTACCTCCCGAATCTTAGCTTGCTTATCCTTAAGAAGAGGAAAATACTTTTGATAAACCCTGAAATGAGAAAGAAGCTCAGGAGTGAGCTCTGCCTTAACTTGCTCCCACCCAGGATCGGAAATTCCTTTTTCAGCCAACTGAGTAAGAGCTCTTAAAATCACTCCCTGACCAATATTATAAGAAGCCAAAGCAAACTTTTCCTGATCAGACAAAGAACGGAAAGATCTCATCAAACGAGAAAAATGCTCTGTTCCAGCCTGGATAGATTTAAGGGGGTTAAAGCGATCATCATTAGAAGGCTGGCAAGCAGCTTGCTGAAGATTGCAAGTAGAACCCCAACAATCACAGCGAGTGAGTCGAGAAAAAATATGTGAATAATCAAGAGATGTTCTGTAACAAAACTGGAAAAGACCAGCGCAACCAGTAGGAGAAATAACCTGGGCCTGACCGCGGGATTCCTGCATAACAAGAGCAGCAATAACAGACTCAGAAGGGGAAGGAGAGAGCTGTTTAGTTTGTTCAAGAATAGACTGGCCATAATTATTCTTAATCTGCCTTAACAAATCAAGCTCGGCTGAGGAAAGAGAAATACCTTCAAGATCCTCAATTTCTTCCTCTTGTTCTTCTCCTGGGCCTTGGAGATACAAGATATCATCAGGAATATTCTCGTCTTCAACATCCTTAACATAATCCTCTGGAGGAGTATCCAAAATACGTCCTTGGCGGTTAGTAATCTCCTGAAAAAGAACATTGCGATTAGCAAAACCATAAAGAGTAAGGAGAGGGTTAAGGCCGGTTCTTGACTGTTCAATAAGGAAATCATAATTGTTATCAAAAAAGTTGGCTGGCAGATAAGCATAAAGAAAATCATCAAGTTTTAGCTGGAGATGGCTGGCATAATTAGTCTGAGCCATAGGAAAACAAAATTGGAGCTGGTTAGTATTCTGAGGGACTTCTTTGGTCCAGAAATTATAATTGTTAAAGCGCTGGCAGCCAGTGCGATAAAAACCACCAGCCTGAGCCAAATCAAAAACAGACTGCTGAGCAGCCAACTGAGCGCTTTGCTGGGTGTAAAACAAAGCTTTTTCTCCTTGACTGTAGAGAAGGAAAATTTTTGACTGGCGAGCGCCAAGACCTTTATCCTTTTCATCACCCTGACCAGCTTTAAGACGGGCAGCCTTATCAGAAATAATAATAAAAAGAGAAGTAAGAAAAATAGCCAAAATCATAACAGCAAAAATATTCAAGCCAAGGGCTTTTTTTGATTTTAAAGGGCAGGGGAATTTTTTCATTTTTTCACTTTTTCACTTTTTTCTTTAGTTTTTTTATTCTTTTAATAAATTAAGGATAACCTGGATTTTAGTACCATCAGGCAAAGGCAAGGATTGGGTAGTGGCAGCTAAAGAGCGGCCATTTCTGGGAATAAAAATCCTGTAACTTTTGCCTTCAATAACAGCCTCTAAATGAAAAAAAAGATTTTTATCATAAGGCAGAAAATGCTTTTCAAAAAGCTGGGTGGTGACAGTCTGAAAAGCATCATATTTATTATTGAAATTAGTATAAGGCAGGGCAGTGAGAAAATCAGCATAAGTGCATGATGGCTGCCAGGCAATAATTCTTTCCATCTCCTGCCTGAGAGCTGGATCGAGAGTGTTTAGATTAAGAGAAGAGAGATGGGTTTCAAGAAGATTATCAAGCAAAAGATCAGCTTTAATCCTCGGATCAAACGCACCATAAATTCTTTGTGACTGCCTCACCTGACAGGACTGCATAGAAAAAAGAAGAATAAAAATAAAAACCACAAGAAAATACCAGAGATAGCTCATTAAATCACTAAGGGCATCAGCTAAAGCGCCTTTTTTGCCAAGTTTGGGGGAGGGGTTAATCTTTACCATCTTATTTTAATGCAATATAACCATTTTTTATTCTTCATTGACCAGAATCTGCATCTGGAGTATACCTGGATAAGTTTTTTCTGAGTGATCAGGCTGATTCTCTTTAATCAAAACATAATTCTTGTTTTCAAAAAGCAGGGGAGCACCTTCTAAACCAACCAGCTCAATCCAGCGCTCAAAACTGGCCTGATGATAATAAGCAGTCTTTTGCTGGGGCTGATTTTCTTTAGTATAAGTAATCTTAAGTCGGGCAGCCAAGAGATCAGGGCTGTAATCAATATATTTTTTTATTTCCTGCTCATTAAATTTTTCTAACTGAATTTTTCCAGGCTGGACCTGCTGAGTGAGATTATTTTTTTGATTAATAGCTTGAGAATAAAGAATTTGGCTGGTAAAAATATCAGCTCGCTGATTCTGAATATTAATTTCAGTGATGATATAAACCCGGGCAAAAAAATAGAGAGTCATAGAGAGGAGTAAGATAAAAAATAATCTCTGAATAACAGCAACAAGGTTAAAAGACATCTGAAGACCAGCTTTTCTATCCATTTTCCACCTCAGTCAGGATTTGAGAAAGGGAGTGGGCAACTTCCTGAGGATGATTTAAAAGATTATTCTCATCTTCAAGAGTCTGGGAATTGCCTAATTCAATTAAGAGAATGTTCTGAGACCAGGAGGTAGCAATAAGATTAGTAGAAGTAATACCCTGAAGTTGAAAGTTATTATATTGAAGAATAGAATTAATAAGCTGGCAGGCAAGAGGAGAGTTTTGGGACCAATAATCTTTAGGGATAAAGATCTTGATAGGATTATTCTGCTCATAACTGGAAAAATCGCGGATAAGAATAAGAATTTGAGAAGGAGAAGAAGAAGAAGAAGGAGGATGAGAAGAACTAAGAGATGATTGGAGAGCCTGCTCAAGAGTTAAAAGCTCAGAAGCGGGTAAACCAAGAGAATCTAATTGAGAAAAAAGTTCTTTAATCTTTTCGTGATCAGAAGCTGGATGCAGGGTAAAAGACTGTTTTAGAGTGAGATGAGGGCAATTGAGGAGATTAAGCTGGAGAGGAATATCCTGACCAGGCAGAAGATGGTTGCCCAGACTAGTTAGACGAATAGCATTGGGATTAAGCTCTTCACAGGAATGAAAAATTTTCTGCTGATTTTGAGAAGTTTGGGCTTGGGCTTGGAGATCCTCTGGCTGAAGGCCTTTAACAGTGACTTTTTGAGGCTGAAAAAGATAAACAAACTTCTGGATCAAAGCGCGGTCAGAAAGATAAGAATAATAAATATTAGCAGGAGCAATGGTAATTGTAGAGAGGCTGAGAGCTAAATCGCGGGCCAGATAATTCTTTTCAAAAGTAGTGTTCTGGGCTTCACCCATAACAAAATAAAAACCAAAGCCTAAAAAAAGAGCTAACATCAAAAGTTCCAAAATAGTATAAAAGACTTCATGAGTGACCTGAGCCTTTTTACCAAACTGAAATAATCTCATTTCCACCCCTTTTTAAATTGAAAAATTTTTTAATCTTCCTGAAGAGAGTATTCACACGAGGACAAGCCGGATTCTTCCAAAGGCTTAAGCTCAAAAACAGGACCGCGTTTGCTAATAGAGAGATACCTTAAATTAATATTTATCTTGAAATATTGGGACTCAGAATGAATAACGCCATCCTTAGGAGCAATAATCTTAGTAACCTTATCCTCATCATAAGCAAGACAAGCCTCAGCTCTTCTCAAACAATCATCTTCCTCAACATTATCACCAATCTGACAAAGACAGAGACATGCCTGGTGAGTGCAAAGAGAAGCTGGTTTTTGAATCTGTTCATTAAAAAAAGAATTTTCTTTAACCAGATTGGAGTTGAGATTAAAAGGAACTAGAGCATAGTCAGCTTTCAAATCAATCAAAATATGGCAATCAGCATCACCTTCCTCCTCTGAAAGAATCTCAATAGCAGAAGAGACTTTTTTAAAGCTAGTCAGAGCCAAATCCTTATCACGAGAACCAAACAAAAAACCAAACTTGGTAAAAAAACCAATAGCAACAACAAGGACTAAACCAATCAAGACAAGACCAACAACTGTTAACAACATATGGGAAACCTGGGCTCTTTTTTTCATTATAAATAGAATAGGATTAAAGGTTATTTAAAAGTTTTGGAGAAGAGATTAACTCGTGGATGCTGATGAAAAACAACATTTCTTTTCCTCAAGATTTAGATTACAGTTCTTGGCAAACCCAGCACACTCAGCTGAAGTTTTATGCTCTGATTCCTCATCAACAGGCTGGCAGGAATAATCCTGATCCTGAGGACAAGAAGAGAACTCGCAACAGACCAAACCACCTTCTTTAGGCAGGGAAAGACCAGGATCACCATTAAAAGAACGGCAATCATCAAGAGAAAGCATAAATCCCTGAGGACACTGCAATCCCTTAGCTGTGTCGGTTGAGGGCTTGACCAGAAAATTATAGATAAGAACAGAAAGAACAACCAGAATAAACACCAAAAGAACCATACCAAGAATATAAGGAAACACAACTGCTCTTTTATTTATTTTAACAACCATACAAAGAATAAGAAGAAAAGAGATATTTAAAGGTTATGGAATTTAGGGAAAGGTTTAGTCACAACAATAATAGTAATAAGTTACTTGATTGTGAGAAGCAGAATGAGTAGGTTCCTGAGGACAATCATCCTCATGCTTTTGATAATCAATATTAGGGATAAGAATTTTATTACCTGGACAGGCACTACTCTTAGGACAACAAAAATAAGTAAAAGGTGGCTGAGAAACAGAAGTGCAAGAAGAAAAGCCGTGAGGAGAACCAACCACCAAAACCTGATTAGACTCACACAATTGTTCCTGATAATCAGTGATTAAATCTTTGCTCTCCTCAAGTGAAGGTTTTGGACTGGTCTGGGCGCCATCACCAGGAGTTACTTCTTCGCCTTCTTTAAGACAACATTGTCTGGTATCTTTTTTATCTTTGAGATTGCAGAGCTTGGCAAACCCAGCACATTGATCCACCCCATCATCCTCATCAAGGTTTTTACAGTCATATCCTTCTGGACAACTATCAAAAAGACAGCAAACCAGACCACCAGATCTTAAACCAGGCAGAGCAAGACCAGGCTCACCACCAAGCTCAGAGCACTCCTGAGGACCAAGCATGAAACCGCGAGGACAAGAAAGCTCAGCAGCAGTTTGCCGAGAAGGCCTAACAACAAAATAATAAAATAACGTGGATAAAACAAGCAAAACAATAACCATTAAGGTAGCAATAGTAATTGTCCTGAGAGTAAGCCCCTGACCTTTCTTGTTTTCCATGATAAGAAAAAATAAGAAAAGGATTATATAAAATTATTGTTTTAAAAGCAAATCATTCATCCTTGTTCATTTAATTGGCAACAACAAACCTTTCCCTGAGGCACATCATCAAAAGTGCCAACAACCTGCTCTCCATCACACTTAATCAAATCTTTAGCTTCACATTGAGAGTATCTTGTATTATCACCCTTAGCTAAATCAGCACATGTACCCCTCTTCCCACCAATATCAGTAGTGGTCTGACCAAACCATTTAACCCGGCCAGCAAACAAAGCCACTAAAACAATAAGAACAATAACCAAGAGAGCAGCAAGAATAATAGTAGAAAGAGTTAATTCAATGCCCTTTTTATTAGAGATTCTCTTTTTCATCTTTTCTCACCAAAAATTCAAAGGAAAAAAACAAAAAAAATTATTTGCAACAAACCATGTCGCAATCAATATAATTTCCTGTCTCATCAGGGGTTGTGTCTGAAGGACATTGATCAGCACTAGGAACACAATTACCAATACCGCAAGTAGCCTGTTGAGTCTCGTTCTCAGCCTGGCGAACCCTCCATTGAAAGAGCCCTAAACGACCACCAAACACAGCCACCAGAACAATAAAAACAATAACAGCAATAGCAGCAATAACAATGGTTGTCATGGTCAAGCCTTGACCTCTTTTGCGAATGTTCATTCTTTCACCTCATCACAATTTTAAATAATAATCTTAACAATCAAAATTTGGGTTTTAATTATTTAAATCTTTCGTTAATTTCAAACAAAATTTGTGCTCTTATGCTTAAATCCTAAATTAATATTCTTATAATCCCCAATCTCTTTTATTTGATTCTCTTTTGCTTTTTCTTATTCTAGACCAGGCAGCTCAGCTGCCTGACTTGGCTTCCTCAAGTCTGGAATGCCGACTCTGCAGAGTCGGCGAACAGAGCCTGCCAGCATTTGGCTGGCAGACCTAAGTAGTTAAACAAACCCCATAAACAAACCCTAATAAACAAACAAACAAACAAACAAACAAACAAATAAACAAATAAACAAATAAATAAACAAATGATGAATAGATAAGAGATAAGTGATTTAATAAGTTTCAAATGAAAACAAGCAAAACTACCTAACTGCCAAAGTTTTTAATCAACTGAAAATTTGATGAGAGCAGCGCCAAGATTAAGATCCTTGCCATCAACACTTTTAAGTTCTGGCTCAAGACGGATAAGATAATAATTACCATCTTCAAAACCATTTAAAAAAAGACTATCTCTTTGATAAACCAGATTAACTTCAGGAGCAGGATGCCAATCCCCTTCTTTAGTTGGCTTAAACCAAGTAGAATCTTTCATAATGGTAATATGGGAAAGAGCATCCCTAGCTAATTCCTGGTCAAAGATTAAATTAAGACCATCTCTTAATTTATCAACATCAATCTCAGTATCAATGCCAATATAATCATTAGGATCATAAGCAAAAACCTCAATGCCAGAACTGGGCTGGATCTTAACCAGAGTGACTAAATTAGGATTGGTCTCAATGTTAAGCTCGCCAGCGCCAACTTCCAAACCAAGAATGCCCTTAGCAATATCAAGAGGATTAAACCTGCCAAAATAAATAAACAAGACCACACCCAACAAAATCAAGAAAATAATAGCGCCAAGCATAACATTACTAATAGCTTTGGAAAAGAGCTTTTTCTTTTTTTGATTAACCAATTTATTCATCTTCACGGCCCAAACCTCAAAATGTTTTTAATGCCCTCCCAGAGCTCAAACATTCTCTCCCTGGAAAGATAAATAATAACAGACAGGATAACAAGCAAGATAAGACCAATAATCCAAGGCAATAAAGTAGACCAGAGACCGCCAGATTCCTGGGCTTTCTTATTTAATTTTACCTTCTTATCTAACCTTAATTTTTTATTCAAATCCATTTTAAAATGATTTATTTGCTATTTTTTAAGATTTATGATT
>CAZPDB010000053.1:0-7859 GCA_964585285.1 uncultured Methanosarcinales archaeon | reverse complement strand
ATAAACTGGATTTACCTGACTTACCTAGCCTGCCAGCTAAAGCTGGCAGTGTTTTTTCAGGACTCTGTCCTGGTCTGGGATTCTGGGAAGTCTAGCCAGACAGTCCTGCTCTGCCAGAGCAGACTGCCTGGGATAAAGAAAAAACAAAATGAAAAGACAAAAGAAATAAAATAAGAGATGGGTAATAATATAATTAATAATACAATAGGCTAAAAAACAAAAAAAGCGACGAGCAGAAAAACTACAAAATTTTATAAAGCCTGATAATCTTTCTTTTTGAATGGAATCAAAACTGAAAGCAGAGGGGTTAAAAGATTACAAAAAAGCAGGCAAAATAACTGGTCAGGCCAGAGAATATGGTAGAGAATTAATCAAGCCAGGAGCAAGCAGTTTAGAGATTTGTAAAAAGATTGAAGCCAAGATAAAAGAACTTGGCGGGGAGCCAGCTTTTCCTGTCCAGCTTTCTTTAAATGAAGTGGCTGCCCATTTCTGTCCAGAAGATGAATCAATTGTGCTGAAAGACAAAGATTTGGTCAAATTGGATCTGGGAGCCCACATTAATGGTTTCATTGGAGACACTGCCTGCACAGTTGACTTAAGCGGTGAGAATACAGAACTAATTAAGGCAGCAGAAGAAGCCTTAGAAAAATCAATCCCTATGGTCAAAGCAGGGGTAAAAACAGGAGAGATAGGAGCAAAGATTCAGGAGGTTATCACTGGTTATGGATTTACTCCAATAAGAAACCTGGGAGGGCATGGTTTGTCTGCTTATAATATCCATGATGAGCCAAAAATACCTAATATAGAAGTAGGAGAGAGTCTGGAGTTAGAAGAAGGACAAATAATAGCCATCGAACCATTTGCTACCACAGGTGCAGGATTTGTTTTTGAAAGTGACAATCCAACCATATTCTCTCTCATTGAAAAAAAACCTGTCCGGCTTGGATTTGTTCGCAAGATTCAGGAGGAGATAGAAAAGTATAATGGGCTTCCTTTTACAACCTGGTGGCTAAAAAATAAAGGGTTTTCCCTGGCTCAAATCAGGATAGCAATGAAACAATTAAGGGAGTTAGAAGCAGTACAGGCATTTCCACCACTAATAGATAAGGCAAGGGGGATGGTCAGCCAGGCAGAACATACCTTGCTGGTCAAAAAAAATGGATGCGAGATTTTGACAAAAGCTTAAAACAGTTGAGCTTGAAACAGTTAGAAAATATTTATGAGAATAAGTATTTTTCAAGACAATAGTTTTTATAAATTTTATGCTGTTTTTCTGATGATTATGACTGAAGCAAATGTTATTTACCATGGAGATTGTTATACTGCCCTGAAAAGAGCCTTTCCATCAGGAACAGCTGAAGAGGGGATTGACTTAATTTATTTGGATCCTCCTTTTTCTTTTGACCCAAAGTATGCAAAAATCTGGTATGATAAAGAAACTTTTAAAATGTTCAGAGAGATGACCAGAGGCAGAGTAAAATATTTTGTGGGCTGGTTATCTAAAAGACTGGAACAGTGTCACCGAGTTCTTAAAAAAAGCGGTTCGCTTTATCTTCATTGTGATTGGAAATTTGGGCATTACCTGAAAATTGAATTGGATAACATCTTTGGAAGAAAAAATTTTCAAAATGAAATAATCTGGTCATACAAAAGCGGTGGCGCCTCAAGCAAAAGATTCAGCAGAAAACATGACAATATCTTTTTTTACACCAAATCAAATGATTATATTTTTAACCCTCAAAAAGAGAAATCTTACAACAGGGATTTAAAACCCTACCGATTTAAAGGGGTAGAGGAATTTGAAGATGAAAGAGGATGGTACACATTAATAAATATGAGAGATGTCTGGGAAATAGATATGGTCGGTAGAACCTCAGGCGAAAGAATTGGTTATGCAACTCAAAAACCATTAGGGTTGTTAAAAAGGATCATCCTTGCCAGCTCAAATGAGGGAGACTTAGTGCTTGACCCGATGTGTGGCTGCGGAACAACCCTTGCTGCTGCTCATGAATTAAACAGAAGATGGGTGGGCATTGATGTTTCATCACAAGCCTGCCAAGTCATCCAAAAAAGGATGACAAAACTGGAGGGTATTGAAGATGTGGAGATAAGAGGGTTGCCTCTGACCATAACTAATCTTTTAGAGCTAAACCCTTTTGAATTCCAAGATTTTATCTGTGAGATGACCAATTCTGAAAAAACTCCTCATGTTAGAGATAAAGGCATAGATGGTTATTTAAGAGGGGAGCTTCCTCTTCAGATTAAACAGCAGGAGGGGGTAGGGCGGCCAGTAGTAGATAGTTTTCAGACAGCCTTAAAAAGAAGACATAAGAATTGTGGATTTATCATAGGGTTTTCTTTTTCAAAGGAAGCTTATGAAGAAAAAGCCCGGGCAAAAGAAGATGGTCTGAGGATTGAATTGGTAGAAATCAGGGACCTGTTAAAGAATGATTATAATCTTGAAAATATTTTAGCAGAAGAGTAATATAGATAAACTGGTCAAAGAAGGTTTTCTTACTTCATATTCTTCTTCAAGAATTCTTTAACCCTCTGTTCATATTCATTTTTTTTAAGGGCATAAGATTGTCCATGGTCAGCTCCTTTAACCAACCATAAATCCATCACTTGTGGATTGCTCTGATAGATTAATCTGGAATTTTCAACAGCTATTTGAGAATCATCTTCTCCATGGATAAGAAGAATGGGAATAGTCTTATTTTCAACTGCTAACTGGGGAGAGACAAGACTGGGACTAGTTTGAAAAAAAATTCTGGTTAAAATGCTGGTTACCTGAACAAAAGGCCATTTAAGAGGACCAAAAAGTGAATAAATCCTTTTAACCATCAGTTCAAGATTGGCATAAGGAGAATCAGCAATAATAGCCTTAACTTTTTGAGGGTCTGGATTAGACATGAGCATAGCTGAGGCGCTGAGAGAAAAGCCATAAAGAGCAATCGGTTGTTGAGGAAATCTTTTTTTAACAAAATCAATCATAACCTTAACATCTTCCACTTCTCTGAGACCAACAGTAGTGATTCTGCCCTGGCTTTCTCCAAAATAACGGTGGTCATAAAAAAGAAGATTATAATCTGGATGAAGAAACCTGGCTACTGGCAGGATGTTGCCTTTGTCAAATGGATAGCCATGGCCAATAATAACAGTGCTCTTGGCTTTTTCAGAGGGGATGAGCCAGGCCTTGAGTTTTATGTTGTCAGCAGTGGTCAGGGAAACGTTTTCATAATCCAATTTAAAATCTCTGGGTGTGTTAGAGCTGTAATAACGAGGAGGATGGATGCTGAGCACAAACTGGAGCAGGGAATAAGCAAGAATAAAAATAATAATTAGTATCATTACCTTGAGGATATTCCAATAGAGATTAGTTAATTCAACCATTTTTTATCTCATAATTTTTTGACTGCTTTTTCAATTTTTTGCGTAGCTTTAAGAGATGAATCTTCCTTGATATAAAGGGGTTTTCCAAACTTGACTTTGGCCCGGTTAAATCTTGGCCACATCTTGCAAGGAGGAAGAATTTTTAGAGCGTTTTCAATCTTGACTGGAACAATAGGAACTTTCATCTCCAGAGCGAGGATGCCAATACCTGTTTTAAAAGGGGCCAGTTGGCCTGTTTTTGATCTCACTCCCTCAGGATAAATAAGAATATTCCAGTTATGGTCAATAAGATAACCAGTGTACTTAATGCTTTTTCTAAAACCCTTTTTCTTAGGAAATGGATAAATATTAAAAAAGATGGTGGAGAGATAGAACAAGATTTTTTTAGAAAAACTGCGGAAATCTAAATCAGGCCTGAAAAAGAATCCCTGCCAGGCAGCTATAGCAATATTGGTGAGAAATCTAAACGGAAGTTTCATCAGAATGAGGGGAGTGTCAAGATGGCTTTGGTGGTTAGCAGCAAAGATGACCGGTCCTTTAATGTTTTTAAGGTGTTCCCTGCCCTCAACAAACGGCCGGCTGAAAAAAATAACCAAAGGGAAGACAAAAACCTTTTGAACCAAAAAGCGAATAATTTTACAAGGTATGGATAATGACCATTTCTTATAAATCTTCTTTTTCTCAACCACCTTCCTGGTCTTAACAAGTTTTTCTAATTGCCTGACTTTTGTTTGACTACTAATTTTCTCTTCATCAATCTCCAGATTAAACTCCTGCTCCAGAAGAGAAATAAGTTCAACCCTATCAATAGAAGAAAGCCCTAATTCCTGAAGAGTGGAATTTTTAATAATCTGCTTTTCAGTCAGGCGGGAAAGAAGGGCTTGAACTTTGTTCTTTTTTCCAACAATTTTAGACTGCTTGGTTTTTCCCTCCAAACCTTGCTTAACCAGAAACTTTTTGATTTTCATGGTGGTTGTCCTGGGAAAATCCTCTTCCATCCAGAGAGTGTAATTCTGTATTTTTTGCGAAGTTTCAAGCTTCTTATTGGCCTGAGCAATTATCTTTTTAGCTCTTTGTTGAGTCTTGGCCTGGTCTTTTAATAAAAGGACAGCGTGGATTTCTTCTCCCCTGCCAGCTGAATTTCCTCCTGATTTACTCTCCAAACCAATAACACAACTATCTCTGACTCCCTCTATCCTGTTAAGAACCTCTTCAATGTCCTGTGGATAAACATTAACACCAGCAGAAGTGACAATAAGATTCTTAAGCCTGCCTTTGATATAAAGGAAATTGTCCTGATCCAGATAGCCGAGGTCGCATGTTCTGAGCCAGTTATTTTTGAAAAGTTCATTAGTAAGCTGCTTATTCTTATAATAACCCTTAGTCATGCTTGGTCCCTGAGCAAGAATTTCCGTGTTCTGATCAATCTTGAGTTTAATGTTAGGGAGGGGCTTGCCCACAGAACCAATTTTTCTCTTATCAATGAGGTTAGTGGTAAGAACAGGAGAGGTTTCTGTTAAACCATACCCCTGAACAATTGGCAGCCCAAGGTTATAGTAGAATTTTTCAAGTTCTGGATCAAGTGAGGCACCACCGCAGATAAAATAATCAAAATGACCCCCTAAACTCTGGTGCAGCCTGTGAAAAATAATTTTTTTTAAGATAGGGAAATAGGGAAATTGCCTGGTTATTTTCAGAGTAAAATGGAACTGCTTTTGCTTATTTTTATTGCTAATTTCCTGCATAATTCCGGATCTGATTAAATCAAGAAGCCGTGGAACAACAACTGTATGAGTTATTTTTTCCTGCTGAAAAGCCTCAAGCAGGGAACTGAGCTTCAGGGTTTTGACATAAACAATAGTTGAATAATTAGAAAGAGGGACAAAAAGGCCGACCATCTGCTCAAAAACATGAGAGAGGGGGAGGAGGGAGAGGAACTTGAATTTTGGGGTAACCTTCTCCACCTGGTTAAGCGCCTTGAGATTGGAAACAAAATTTTTATGAGTGAGAATTACTCCTTTGGGCTTGCCAGTAGTACCAGAAGTATAAATGATTTCAGCAATGTCTTTTTGACTGATTTTAATTTGGGGTTGTTTTGGTTTAAGAGATTTGATTAAATTAAGAATCTGCTCAGTGAAAACAGTCTTGATATTTATTCTCTTACTTTTTATTAGTGTTTTGATTGGTGGTTTGAATTGGGTTTGAAAAATAATTTTTGCCTGAACCTTTTTTTGAATTTTCTTAACAAGAGCCGGGCCAGATTTTAAGTCAATAGGAACAACAATGACTCCGGCCAGTAAAGAACCGAAGAGAATAATAGGATATTCAACACTATTCTGCATCCAGAGAATAATCTTGTCACCTTTTTTGAGCTTGTTTTTTTTGAGAAATGAGGAGAATTTTAAGATAAAAGAGTAAAGTTCTTCATAAGTGTAAGCAAAAGAACGGAATTCTTTTCTGTCAATAACAGCTGTCTTTTTAGCATAAGAAGAGTTCCTGAATTGGCTGATTAAGTCATTGAGAGTATAATACTTTTTACAAGCCACCATCTTTTTATTATTTAATATCTTTGAGTGATTATAAAGAGGGAAGATATAAAAAGTTAACTGAAAAAAGCAATTATAAGTAAGTAGAAATTTTAATTAGAATTTATCATTTGATGTTTTATACTTAATTTCTATAATATGATTAGGCAGCTCTGCAGAGCTGCCTGGGCTGGGATTCATTAGGCCTGGCCCGCCGACATTAAATGTCAGCGGACAAAACCTGCCAGCTTTAGCTGGCAGACCAAGGCAGTCATATAAATCCAAAGCAGTAAAGTTTAAGACAAGAAAAGAATAAGAAAAAATTAAACTATCTCAGACTAGCACAAAACAATTATTTTTTAACCTTAACCAAGCTTAGTGTAAAAGCTCCAAGGACAAAAAGGGCAATGACAACCAATAGAGCTGGTTTAAAACCAACAAAAGTGGCTACAGAACCAAAAACTAAAGGGCCAATAACTCCGGAGAATTTTTCTGTCAGGCCCTGATAACCAAGAAGCTCAGCCACTTTTTCTTGTGGTGCTAAGTCAATAAGAATGGGCCGGGTTATGGTCCAGACAGCTCCAAGCAGGGCACCGCCAAAAATACCGACTAAAAGGAAAGTAGAGTAAGCTGTTTTTAGATATAAGAAGAAAATAATGATTATCCACAGAAAGAGAACAAAAAGAAGGGTTTTTTTGTGTCCGTATCTATCAGCTATCTTGCCAAAAATAAGAGAGCCAAGACCAGCAGCCAAAGCCATGAACACATAAAGAGGGAGGAACTGAACAAGAGTCAAACCAATTTGGTCCCGGGCATAAAGATAAAGAAAGATAATGGCTGTGTTTGCACCATCAACATATAAAAATGAAGCCAGAAGGAAAAGCCAAACCTGTTTATAATGCTTAATTCCTTTGATAGTAGAAATAACCCGATGAAAAGCTTTTTTGAAGTGAGTTTTTTTGATTTTTGTTTTGGAAGGTTCTTTGACCAGGATGAAAGTGAATAAGGAGAAGCCAAAAAATAAAAGGGAGGTCAGGACAAAAATAATCCTGATGCCAGTAAGAGTCTCATAACCATAAAGAGAACCAACAAGGTAGGCAATGACAACGCTGATAATCGTGCCAGCATAACCCACAGCAGTGCCCAAACCAGAGATAAAACCAATATTTTTTTCTGTGGAAATATTAACAAGAAAAGAATCATAAACATCCAGACTGGCATGGTAAAAAAGATTAGCCAGCAAAGCCAGAATAATCACTATGGGCAGGATAAAAAAACCAGTGAAAAAAGTGAAAAGACAGCATAAAAAAGTGAAGATAAAGAGTAAAAGTTTTTTTCTTTGAGTGATATCAGCCACAGCCCCCAAAAAGGGGACCAGCAGTCCTGCTAAAAGCATGGAAGATGAAAGGACCAGGCCGACATGAAAAGGGGTGCCTCCAATGAGAACAATAAAAACAGGAAAATAAACAGTGACAAACAGGGCTGAGAAGATAGTGTTAGCTAAATCATAAACACTCCAACCAAAAATCTGTTTTTTGAGTGATTTGGTTATTTCATCAGGATTCTTTTTCATTTTGATAATACTTTAACAATGACTATAGCCAGGGCATAGTCTTTTTCATGGGTAATGCTCATCTCGTGAGTTTTTATTTTTTCTTTTAAGCCATTAGCAAGAACCAGGAATGGCTTGCCAGATTTCTGTTTTTTAATTTCAACCATTAACCAATCAGGATGCTTATGGTTAAGAGCTTTAAAAAAAGCCTCTTTAGCAGCAAATACTCCGGCCAGGTGTTCTCTGCGATAATCCTTTATCTCAGAAGAATGAAAAACTTTCTTAATAAAGCTCTCATTTTGCATAAGCTGTTCAAATCTGGGAATGTGAACAAGATCAACCCCTGATTTTATTTCCATTTTCTTTTTATAATTAATCTCAGAAAGCTG
>CAZPDB010000052.1:7602-8285 GCA_964585285.1 uncultured Methanosarcinales archaeon | reverse complement strand
GTTCAATAGATGTGAGGTACCCGTTTTTTGCTGATTTTGATATTGAGAAGTCTTTGAATTTCACTCTCATTTATCTTCAGGGACAGCCTAAATTTATTGTTGCTGATCAGGATGATTCTTGGACAGCTGACCAGCTTTTTCTACAGCACATTCAGATTGGTGATAATCATCTCCTGGCCATGATTAAACCCCAGTATTTTTCTGATCCTAAACAAAAATATCAGCAGACCTTTGCTCAGTGCCTTCAGCAAAAAAAGTTCTTTTATTTTTGCGCTGATAAAAGAGTTCCATATCACCTTCTTGGGTATGATAAGTATTCAGCTGATTATCAATTTCACAGCCCTACTATTAAGTTTGCGCTTTATCTTAATGACTCAGCTCCCCCGCCTGCTTACTCCCCTGATGATCTTCTTGTCCAGGACTTTAAAAATGCTGAAAGTTCTCTCCTCGTCAAATGGCCTAAGAGCAGCGCTAATGACACTAAGAATTACACTCTTTATATCAGCCCTGATGGTTTTTCTAACCTTGAAGAAGCAGATGAGTTAGTTGCTCAGGGTGATGCTCTCAAAAGAACTTTTAATTTTAGACTTTCCGAAGAAAACATTTATGGAGATATTGATTTGGGGGACACCCAGCTTGATTCAGGCAGTCTTAAATTTAATTTGGCTAAACCCTTTCAGGCT
>CAZPDB010000052.1:0-7592 GCA_964585285.1 uncultured Methanosarcinales archaeon | reverse complement strand
ATCTTGAAAAAGAAAAACTTTATTATTTCACTGCTGAATCTTCTGCTGATCAAAGACCTTATTATCTTTATGTTGTTGATGGCTTGGAGGATGGGCAGCTTTATCATTTGGCTCTTGTTCCTGAGGATTTCTTTGGTAATAAGGACTCAGAATTCCAGTCTGTTGAAGTTCAGCCAGTTGATGATCTTGCTCCTGGTCCTATTATTGATATTTCTATTGCCCCTACTTCTGTTACTTCCCTTACCCCTCCTATAATTTCGCAGGTTTTTGTTTCTGGCACCCCTCCTGCTGAGAATGTTGATGGTTCAGAATTAGTTGATCATATTGACCATTATTGTCTTTTTTTTAGCTCTGCTCCTTTAACAGCAGTTAATCCTGGTGATTGCCTCCGGTTTGATAATCTCTTTTCAGCTGTTACTCTCAGTCCGCCCCAGTCTCTTCCCCTCTTTTTTGTGGTTTTGGCTCTTGACCAATCTAATAATCCCCTTAATCAGGGTGAGATTATTCTTTCTGATTATGGGTTTAATTATTTTCCTCTAACTTCCTTGCCCTCTGGCGCAGCTTTAACTTCTTGAAGATACAAAACTATTTAAATAATAACTTAAGAACTTTACTGGGTGATTTTGATGTTAAAGATTCCTTATGAAGATGTGCTGCAAAAAATTGAAAAGGCTGCTAATCTCAGTCAGGAGGAGATTGAGCAAAAAATTCAGAAAAAGCTTGATCAGCTTTCTGGTCTTATTTCCAAGGAGGGCGCTGCTCATATTGTTGCGAATGAGTTGGGAGTGAAACTTTTTGAGCAGATTTCCGGGAAAGTTAAGATTGATAATGTTCTGGCTGGTATGCGTAATGTGGAAACAGTTGGTAAGGTTCTTCAAAAGTATGATGTCAGGGAGTTTCAGACTGCTACTGGGTCTGGTAAGGTTGGTTCTTTGTTGGTTGGTGATGAGACTGGTGTTATTCGTCTTGTTCTCTGGCATGATCAGACTAATAAGTTAGGAGGCATTAATTCTGGTGACATTGTCAAGGTAGTTGGCGGTTACAGTAAGGATAATCAGGGCAGGAAAGAAATCCATCTTAATGATAAGAGCAAGCTTTTAATTAATCCTGAGGGCGAAAAAGTAGATCAGGTTAAGCCTTTGGTTGTGGAGAGAAAGAATATTAACCAGCTCTCCGAGTCTGATAATAGGGTTGAGATTATTGGCACTGTGGTTCAGGTGTTTGATGTGCGTTTTTATGAGGTTTGCCCTGAGTGTGGTAAGCGTGCCCGGCCTAAGGAGGGAGGTTTTTTCTGCGAAAACCATAATCAGGTTGAGCCAGATTATAATTATCTGCTGAATCTTGTTCTTGATGATGGAACTGAGACTATTCGTGTTACTTTTTTCCGCGACACTGTTGACTCTCTTCTTCACAAGACTCGTCAGGAGATTCTTCTCTTTCGCAACAGCCCGGATAAGTTTGAGGATGTTAAGACTAATCTTTTAGGTGAGTCTTTTAAATTGGTTGGTCGTGCTAATAAGAATATGTTTGACCGTCTTGAGTTTATTGTTCGCGAGGTTAGTCCTATTGATCCCCAGCAGGAGTTGGATGATTTAAACTCTTCCGGGTCTGGTGAGTCAGCTGGTTCAGAATCTTCCTCTCATAATTCTCAGGAGAGTGCTCAGGATAAAACTCAGCAAGATTCTCCAGAAAAGTCTTCTCAAGAGGATGTCCAGAACATCCAGGAGAGTATTAATGATGATAATCAATCAAATGATTCTCAGGAAAACATTCAGCAATCTTCTCTTAAAGGTTCTTCTCTGGATGGCTCTTCTCTTAAAGGTTCTTCTCTGGATGGCTCTTCTCAGGAAGGTTCTTCTCTGGTTGGCTCTTCTCAGGATACTCCCAAATCAGATTCAGCTGAAGACACTAATGAGGATGCTTCAGAAAGCACTATTGAATAGGGAAATTTGATTAGAGAAATGATCTTTTAGAGTTTAAGTTTTAATTAATCTTTTTGGTGTTTTGAAAATGATGGCCCGCACTCACATTGTCTTTGCCCTTTTTCTTGCTCTCCTCTTTACTCTTTTTTTCTCATCTCCTCTTTCCCATCCTTTTGTTCATCCTTTTCTTTTTTTAGCTTTTCTTTTTCTTCTTCTTTTTTCTGCTCTTTTGCCTGATCTTGATCATCCTCGCTCTTATCTCTCACAGAAGATTCCTTTACTCCCTTCTTTACTCAGGTTTGTTTTTGGACACCGCGGTTTTGTTCATTCTCTTTGGGCTGCTTTTCTTTTCTTTTTAATTTTACTTTTTTGGCAGAAAGCTCTGGCTTGGGCAGTTTTGATTGGTTATCTCTCCCATCTTTTCGCTGATGCTCTTACTCAGGAAGGTCTTAACTTTCTGGCTCCTTTTGCTTCCTTTAGAATTCAGGGTTTTATCAGGACTGGTTCTTTTTTGGAAACAGTTTTTTTAGGTGTTATTGTTCTGGCTGATTTTCTTTTAATCATTAGGATTATCTGACTAAAAAAGAATCAGCTGTTTCCAGCATCCATTCTTTGTCCTTTTCTATGTTTTGGCTGATGATTATTACCTGCCATGGTTCTGCATCTGTCCTGCCTATTACTTGTCTCACTAATTTGTTCTTTTCTATCGCTTCTACTGTCAGTCCGTTCTGGCCAAAGAAACTTCTTTTTTCATCCATTTTTTCCAGGCCTCTGCCTTGGTTAACAAAATCTTGTAGTTCATATTCATTAAAATAGTATCCTTGTTCCACTCTCATTGATCCGCCCGGACCTAAAAAGAGTACTCCTTCCTTTTCTCTCATCACTGTCCACCCTTTTGGGTATTTGATTATAAAATTTTTGTCAGCGTAATTCAGCCATTCCTTTTCCTTCATCTCTGGTTTTTCAGCTGGATAATAAACTGGCACCTCTGTTCCTCCTCTGTAATTGGCTTCATTGCCGCCCACTTTTTCTTGCTCATTTGCTATTTTTAACCCTGCTCCCAGACTTATCAGTAGGAGTATTATTATTTCAATCATAAAAATCAAATCTTTGTTTTTTCCCAGGTTTTTCCCTGAAAGGTTTTTCCTTAACATTTTGCTTTTTTTCTTTTCCCCCTGATTTTTTGCCTTTTTTGCTTTTTTCGCTTTTTTCTTTTTTCTCACTTTTTTCTTCTGCTTTTTTAGAATTTTTTTGGCTTTATAAAACTTTTGGTTAAATTATCACTTTTTAGTCATAACAAAACAGATAACAGCATTTAATCACAACTCCTGCCACCCCCACTGGACATCCTCGTGCGACATTTATAAACAGGCTTTGCCTCTACCTTTTTGTTAGGAAAAAAGAAATTTTTCAAAATTTTCCTAACCCTCCCCCTCCTTATGAGCTTTTGCCTTTATTTTGGCTTTTGCTCATAACCTGGTGCTAAGAGGAGAGGTTGAAACAAAAAGCGAATCCGCTCAAGCGGACCCAATTTTTTTGGGAGCAATCGGAGGTGTGAAAATGGAAACCCAAAAACAAGAAAATAGGTTGGCAAGTCAGGAGAATCCCTCTTATAAGGGAAATAACAGTGAGGAAAATAAAAATACTACCGGCAACCTGCCTGAAAAAAAGTTCAGTGCTGGTCCAATATCTGTCTCTATCTGGGACAATATTGGCAAGAGAAAAAACGGCGAGCAAGCCCATTTTAAGACTCTTTCTCTGCAAAGAGTATATAAAGATAAGCAAGGCCAGTGGCAAAATACTGCTTCTTTGCGTGCTAGCGATATTCCCAGAGCAGTTCTTGCCCTCAACAAAGCTTATGAGTATGTTTCCTTAAAAGAGGCCTATTAAGCCTCTTTTTTTTGCTTATTTTTTTATTTTTAAGCTGACCAGTTATCAAAAAGTGGTTTTTAGAAAAAATCATTTTTTAAAAAATTTACCCTACTCTGGAGGTTGTTTAAAATGTCCAAAAAAGATATAAACAAAAAAGAATTATCCAAGCAACAAGAGGTTGTTTCTTCCTCTGTTCAAAAAAAGGAACAAGTTCAAGAAGAGAAACAAGAAAAAGAAAATGATGTGATTGAAGTGGAAATAAAAGATGCTCTTACCCAGTTGCCTGGTGTTGGCGAGGCCACTGCTCAAAAATTGAGGGAAGCAGGTTTTGATAATTATCTTAGCCTTGCTGTGGTCACTCCTGCTGAAATATCTAATCTTGTTGGCTTAACCGAATCTGCTGCTCGCAAGGTGATTAATGCTGCCCGCAGTTCTTTAAAGATGGGGTTTGAGTCTGGAACAGATCTTTTGGAAAAAAGAAAGTCTGTTATTAAGATTAAAACTGGCAGTTCTAATTTTGACCAGCTTTTGGATGGAGGTTTTGAGACTGGAGCCATTGTTGAATGCTTTGGAGAGTATGGTTCTGGTAAGACTCAGGTAGCCCATTTGCTTGCTGTCACTTGTCAAAAACAAGATGATGAATCTGTAGCTGTTTATCTTGACACTGAAAGCACTTTTCGTCCTGAGAGAATTGTGGAGTTGGCTAAGGGCGTTGGTCTTGATTCCAAAAAAGTGCTCCAGAACATTAAGGTGGCTCGTGCTTTTAATTCTGACCATCAGATGTTATTGGTAGAAAAGGTTGAAGAGCTTATTAAGAATGGTACAAAGGTCAGAGTGATTATTGTTGATTCCTTGACTGCTCATTTTCGGGCTGAGTTTATTGGCCGTGGCACTTTAGCTGAAAGACAGCAGAAGCTTAACAAACATATGCACCAGCTTTCTAAACTAGCTGAAGTCTATAATGTTTGTGTTTATGTCACCAACCAGGTTATGGCTAAGCCGGATACATTTTTTGGTGACCCCACTACTGCTATTGGAGGCAATATTGTCGGCCATAATAGCACCTTTCGTATCTATCTTAGGAAAGGCAAGAAAGGTAGTCGTGTGGCTAAGCTTGTTGATAGCCCTAATCTACCTGAAGGTGAAGCCTGCTTTTTTATCCGCAAGGACAGGTTAGAAGACTTCTAATTTTTTTCTTTTTTCTTTTTTAAAGGAAAAATCTTATAAACTATGGCTTTTTCTCTGAATTTAATTAGTTCAATTAATCAAATAAGGTGAGATAATAAATGGAACCAAGAATGCCTGAAAATCCCCCTGTTAATGTTGGGGATGAATTAAAAGTTAAGATTGAGGCTGTTGGCGAAAAAGGTGATGGCCTGGCTCGTGTTAATGGCTTTGTTCTCTTTGTTCCTGGTGCTCAGGAAGGAGAGGAAATTAATGTGCGTGTAACCCGTGTTTTAAGCAAGGTTGGTTTTGCTGATAAGATTGACCAGTCTGATCAGGAAGTTCCTGAGGAAGAACCGTCTTCATCAGAAGAAGCAGTAGAAGAAACAGAAGTTTCTCCAGAGGGTCAGGAATCCCAACCACAAGAAACTCCTTTGGATACTGAAGATTTTTAATTATTTATAGTTAATTTTATAAATCCTTTTTATTTTCCTTTGGAAAAGAGTTTATTTAGAGTGTTATTGCCAACATCCAGCGCTCACTTATCAGGAGGGCTGGATATTAACTGCTGAGGCAATAAAGATGCAGTTGAAAAATTCTTTTTAACTGCTTGTAGAATTAATCCCACTAAAAGTATTAAATTTTAAGCAAAAATGGCTGAAGAAGAACAATTTTTGGTTCCCAGTGATGTTTATCTAAAGTCAGGTATTCATATTGGCACCAAGTTTAAGACTAAGTATATGGAATCATTTATTTATAAGACCAGGCCGGATGGGTTGAGTGTTTTGAATCTGCAGAAGATTGATGAACGGCTGAGAGTTGCTGCTAATTTCCTGGCCCAATATGAACCAGAAGATATCCTTATTGTTTCCCGTAGGGAAAATGCTTGGAAATCTTTGAAAAAGTTACAGAAGCTTACTGGTATCAGAATCTTTGCTGGTCGTTATCCTCCAGGCATTATGACTAATGCTGAGTTGGAGAATTATCTGGAAGTTAAGATTGTTCTTGTTGCTGATCCTTGGCCGGATAAGAATGTTATTTATGATGCTCTTAAGATAGGTCTCCCGGTTATTGCTCTCTGTGATACTAATAATCAGTCTAATAAGATTGATTTGGTTATCCCTTGTAATAATAAGGGCAAGAAATCTCTTGGTTTGATTTTTTATCTTCTCGCCAGGGAGTTTTTGAAGAATAAAAAAGTGATTAAGTCTGATCAGGATTTTGAAAAATTAGCTTCTCTTGAGGATTTTACTGAAGAATAATTTTGTTTTTTCTTTTTACTCTTTTTTTCTCTAATTTTTCTTTTACTGGTCTCTTTGCTTTTTCTCTTCTACCACTCTTATCCCTTCTTGAGTGATATCATATAAAATGTTTTTACTTCCCAGACTGCGGTGTTTTTTCAGTACTGCACCCCTTCTTATTCCAGAAAATTTTTTTAGTTCTATTAAGCATTTGCTGCTGTATTTTAGGATATCCCCTCCTACCATTTTGAGCATGCCTTTATTTTCCACATTCGAGTAAACCTGGCTGGTTATGAGAATGGGCACTTTTTCTTTTCTGGCTATTTGTAGTAAGTATGAGATTTGCACTCCTAGATCACGGTTCATTTCAAAAGTGTCCTTTGATCCCAGTTCCAGTCGGTAAAGCAAAGAGATGGTATCTATGATAATCAGCCCTATTTCTGTTTTGCTCATCAGTTCTTTTAGTTTTTTAAAGATAATTTTTTGTTGTTTAAATGAGGTTGGTTTTAAGAAAATTATTTTAGCCAGGGTTTCTTGGTAATTCCTGTCAATCTGTTTGAGTCTTTCTACTGAGAATCCTCCTTCTGTGTCTATGAAGATAACTTTCTCCCCTCTTTTTATGGCCTCTCTTGCTGCTATCAGCCCTAGCAGTGTCTTGCCTGAGCCTCCTGGACCGTAAACAGTTGTCAGGATTCCTTTTTCCAGCCCTCTGCTGAGTGTGTCTATTAATTCTCCCCCGCTTTTAATCCCTTCTTTTGTCTCTTCCTTCCAGCTTGCTCTTTTGTTTCCCTCTCTTGTTTCTTGTTCTTCTTCCCTTCCACTTTTTCTCCTTTCCTCGCTGATTCCTGATTTGCCTGCTCTTTTTTCTATTTTTTCATCTCCTTTGTTTTTTATTTCTCCTTTTTCTTCTGTTTTTTCTCTGATTCTTCCCTCTTTGTTGTTATTGTTGTTGTTGTTATTATTGTTGTTGTTGTTATTATTATTATTATTATTATTATTATTATTTTCAGTTCTTGCTTTTTCCCCATTATCTTCTTTTCTTACCATTGCCTCTCCTCTCACTCCTTTCCTTATCTTTCCTTCTCCTCTTGCTATTTTTGTTTCCCCTTCCTTTTTTTCCTGGTTTACTATCTGTTTCATCATATGTTTGTTTAATTCGGTTTTTATTTAATCTTTTTGGAAATAAATCCTTTATTTTTCTAAAAAAAGCGAAAATTTTTAAAAGCATTAATCCTATTTATGTTAAAAATGGCTAAAAAGAGAGTTAAACCTAAAAAAACTTCTAGGAAGACTTCTAAAAAGATTAAAACCTCTCCTGGAAAAAAAATTAAAACTATGAAATCTAAGAGGACTGCTAAAACAATTAAAACCTCTAAGAAAAATAATTATCATA
>CAZPDB010000051.1:0-8295 GCA_964585285.1 uncultured Methanosarcinales archaeon | reverse complement strand
CTGGAGGGTTCTCAGCTTGTTGGGCCTCATTCCACTAAAAACAATCTTTTATTAAACAAGACAGAATTAAGCCAGTGGTTTGATGGCCAGGACATTGAACTTAACAGAGAGCTTAATGACAAAAAAATAAAGATTGAAGATGGTTTTATTATTCTTAATCATAAAGATAAAAGAACTGGGCAGAAAGATTTTATTGGTTGCGGTAAATTAAAACTTGCAAAAAAAAGAATTTTTAATTATCTGCCCAAAGAACGCCGCATTGCTTTAACCAAACAAAGATTTTAACTGATTGTAAATATTATTTAACCTAACAAAATCTTATTTAATCTAACTTGTAAATCTTATGCTCGCAACCATATATCTTTTCTCCCAATACCACTTTTAGCTCTGAAAGCAGATCTAAGAATTTTTCTTTTTTCTCTTCACACTGAGTATCGCCTGGTTCACAACTGTACTGACAGTGATTAAAGGCAATATAATCTGCTTCATCCTGATACTGCTCATAAACTGAATAAGCATACTCCCAGGAAGCTAAAAATTTAATTGGTTTATCAGTAAACAACAGAAAAGTTGGTCCAGAAGCCAGCAAGATATTATCACTTTTATCATCTTCAAAATAGGTATAATATCTTAATTCTTCTGAAGTGTAATCAACTAAGAGCATAGCTGAGAAATAGGCAACTATTAAAGTTATTATTATAAATAATCCTATAAAAGCATTGCTCGTCCTGATCCTCCATTTTTTAGAGTTAGAGAAAATCAGGAGTAATGTTTTTTGAACAAAGATGCCTGCAAGGATACAAAGATAAGGCAGGGCAATCATAATATATCTGTCTTCTTTATGGATGAGATAAGTAAAATAACCCACCATTAATACAGAAATCAGCAGGACCAAGTTGATAGAATCTTTTTTTCTTAGCTCCTTAAACATCAAATAAATCGTTAAAAAGCCTATGATTAGGATCAGCAAACCATTCTGGATTAATAATTGTCCAAAATAGTACCATTGTCCCTTGTCATAGAGATAGGCTCCTGTCTGCATCATTTGGTTAGCACTAATAAATGGTTGTAAAAAATTTCCATACCTGTGCCAATTAAAGATTAGATAAGGTAACACTGTTGTTAAAAAACCTCCTAGAATCATTAATCCTTGTTTTATCACCAACCAAAATCCTTTTCTATTACAATGCTTGATTAAATAAACCAATAAGGGATAACCTAAAGCCGCTAAAACCAATCCTTGGGGAAATCTCATCATAAAGGAAAT
Source organism: uncultured Methanosarcinales archaeon (assembly GCA_964585285.1). Lineage (GTDB taxonomy): Archaea > Nanobdellota > Nanobdellia > Woesearchaeales > CAZPDB01 > CAZPDB01. The sequence continues at coordinate 7,028 of CAZPDB010000051.1, read as the reverse complement.
TCCTGCGCTCAAACCAGCCCAATAGAATTTTTGTTTTAAGATTAAATAAACTGCCAGTAAAGCAAAAAATAACGAGGCTGTTCCTGATAGGATCACATTAGAAAATTTAAAGAATAAGGGCAATGATCCTAATATTAAGACAGCATAAAGGCCTGACTTCTTATAGCATTTTTCAGCTATTAAGTAGGTTAAGATGAGTGTTCCCAAAATAAAGAATATCATCAGGATTTTGCCTGTCACAATAATATTTGCTCCAATTTTCCAGAAAAAGCCTAATATCAGGGGCAGTCCAACCGGTCTGAATAACTCCCATATTCCTAGTTGCCCCCAGCTGTAGATATATTTAGCTATGCCTATATAGATGGTTTCATCCCACCATAATTTTGATGGCAAAGCAGTGTAGATTATTCTTAGAATGATAGCTAAAGTTATTATTGATAGCACCAGCCAGTTTGTTTTCACCCACTTTTTTATTTTGATATTTTTCATAGAACACCTTAATGTATTGGCTCGAAGGATTAATTATCTTCTATCTCACTCTCCTCTATCTCACTCTCCTCTATCTCACTCTCCTCTATCTCACTCTCCTCTGTTTCAATTATTCAATCTATCTTACACTGGCTGAGATTAAGATTTTGCAGTCTGAAACAAATGTCTTTTTTAAGTTCATCATAGTCCATGACCTCTGTGTATTTTTCTCCGTCTATAATTATTGTTGGTAATTTATTAACATCATATCTGCTTCTCAAAATTTCAATGGTTGGTTCAATGTTGCTGTTATCAAGATTAATTGGAAAGACCAGCACCAATCCTTCAAAGTCTTCTCTTATTCTAGTTAAGGCCTGCCCTTGTTTTGGACAAATCTCGCAGTTATTTTCTGAATGAAAATAAAGTATGTCCACCCGGCTAAAATTACATTTTTCTTTGGCTTCTCTCATTATCAGCCAGTATCTGATATTGTCCAAGGCATAGTGTTTGAGTATTTTTTCATATTCTCTTTTGTTAAAAAATAATGATTTTGATTTATAATGCTTTAATAGGTTTAAGCTCTCTCCTAATTCTTCTACACTCTGTTCAATTGAGGTTCTCATGGCCAGACAACTCCCCCCATCTTCTTCCAACGAGCTCAGCAGAGCAGATCTAGTCTGGAGGCTCAACAAGTTAAGAGTCTGGAATTCCACTTTTTCTCTTATCATTGACATCTTGTTCTGGTCAAGCAAATAATAAAAGAGCAGCCCTAGTAGAAAGATTATTACAATCAAACCCCCAGCAAGGATTAGTTTCCTTTTATGTTTTTTCATTTTCTTCGCACTTATTTTTTTAAATTATCCTTATTATCCAAGCTCTGACTTAATCTTTAACTAGATGTTTTTATTTATAAATTGTTTGATTTTAGAGAAAAAACCTAAACTTTTAAAAACATCTTATTCTTTCTTTAGTCTGATTTAGATTTATGCCGAGGTCGCATAACCTGGTACCCACACGAGCATAAGTGTATGAGCATAAGCGAGTGTGCGGCAGGACATTGCGCTGGCCTGCTAAGCCGGTTTCCTTTGGATGTCTGGGTTCAAATCCCAGCCTCGGCGTATTTTTATTTATGATCTTTTTATTTACTAAAATCTTAAACTAAAATGGCAATCAGCAAAAATAAATATCTAAGTTTCTTTGTCACTCTTTTTTTGTTTTTCCTGCTTTCCCTGATTTCAGTTAATGCTTTGCAGGATGAACAATTTTTAAACAGGGAATCTATTTTGTTTGCTTTTCGTCTCAATTCCAGTTTAACTCTTCAACCTTCTGATCCAAAAGAGGCTTTTCGTCTACAGCGGGCTGTTATTAACCTCTCCTTTTTTCCTCTTGAAGATATTAATCAGCAGATTCTGAGCACTAATCTTTCTTCATCACCTTCCAGTCTCACTAGTCTAGATAAGCAATCAGGTCAGGCCAGTTATGTTTTTAAGAATCTATCCTCTTCTATTTCTCAGCTTGATTATTTTGCCCAAGCCAGTATCAACACTTATCACCTCCCAGTCCAAATTGATGCCTCCCTTCCTTACCCTCTTAAATTTGATGATATTCGCTCAGTTAGAGAGTATTTAAGAGAAACAAAGAATATTGATTCTGAAGATGATCTTATTATTGCTCAGGCTAATTCTATTATTCAGGATGAGAATGATCTTTACCAGGTTGTTTTTGAGATCTCTAAATGGATTATCAACAATGTTGAATATAATCTCAGCACTTTGACTGCTGACATCACTCAAAAATCATCTTGGGTTCTTGAAAACAGGTATGGTGTTTGTGATGAGATTACCAGTTTGTTTATTGCTATGACCCGCTCCCTCGGTATTCCAGCTCGGTTTGTTAATGGCCTTGCTTATACTAATTACAATAATCTTAATGATTTTGGCCCCCATGCCTGGGCTGAGGTTTATTTTCCTGGTTATGGCTGGGTTCCTTTTGATCTCACTTATAAGCAGCTTGGTTGGATTGATCCCACTCATATCAAGATGGAGCACAGCCTTGATTCTCAAACCCCTTCTGTTTATTACAATTGGCAGGGTTTTAATGTCCAGCTGCAGGGAGATCCTCTGCTTCACCAGATTAATCTCCTTGATTTAGGTTCTCTTCTCAAAGAAAATCTCTCTCTTCAAACTCAACTCTTGCATTCTAAAACTGGTTTTGGCTCTTATAATCTTGTCCAAACTAATATCCAAAATAAGCATCCTTATTATTATTTTACTCAGGTCAGGCTTAATAAACCAAAGGAGGTTTCTCTTCTCTCTCCAGAATCACAGCTTGTTCTCTTAGCTCCTCATGAGGAGAAAATCCTCTACTGGCTTATTCAGACCGAATCTCAGCTTTCTCCTTCCCACTCTTATTCTTTACCTTTACGAGCTACTACTTTAAGAAATATCAGTTCAGAGACTAATCTCATTCTGGAATCCGGCCAAATAGTTTATTCTTTTGAAGAGCTTAATCAAACATATAATGCTCTTTCTCCTGCTCAAAAAGAAGGTAAACAAAAGATTTATTCTCAGCAGGTTAATTTTGATTGCCAGCCCCCCTCAGAGGTTTTACTCGGCCAGTCCTTCCAGTTTGACTGTTCCCTGGAAAATATAGGAGACATATCTCTCCAGGATGTTAGGGTTTGTTATGATGATTGGTGTCAATCCACTTCTCTTGATGCTGGTCAAAAAGAGTCTCTTCAATTTGAAAAAACTTTTTTCCAGGCTGGAGAGCAGGCTTTAGTTCTCAAAGCTGAAAATGAGGATATTAGCAAGATTTCCACTCTTAATTTTCTTGTTCTTGACTCGCCGCAAGTTTCTATTTCCATTGAATCCCTTCCTTCAAAAATCGGCTATCAGCAAAATTTTAATCTCACTTTCCTGATTAAAAAAGAGTCTTTTACTTCTCCAACTAATCTCACTTTTGAGATTATTATCAACAAGGAATCCCAAATATTGGATATAGAACAACTCAATAACCAACAAAGGATTATTCTTTCTCTTAATTCTGCCCTTCTTAAACCAGGCCAGAATAGAGTATTAATCAGGGAAAAGCATAGTTTTAATAAGCAGGAGTTCCGAACCAGTCAGGAGGCATATATTAATCTCGTAGGGTTAAGTTTTTGGCAGAGGTTAAGTTCCTGGTTAAGGAACCTATTCTGATGAAAAGAAAAAAATTAAAAAGAAAGGGATAAAGAAAATAAAAAGAAGATAGAAAAAGAGATAGAAAAAAGATTAAAGAGAGGTTTATAAGATGGTTAATCAACAGAAGAGAAAAAATAAGAAAGGCACACATAAGAAAAATAATTCATTAGAACAGCAGGTCTGGGAAAAGGTTGTCCCTGATACTTCTATCATCATTGAAGGCCTTCTTTCTCAGGAAATTCAAAAAGGTAATTTTGAAGTTCAGAATATTATCATCCATGAAGCTGTTCTGGCTGAACTTGAAAACCAGGCTAATCAAGGCAAGGCTATTGGTAAGCTTGGTTTGGATGAGTTGGAAAAGTTACGAGTTCTTTCTTCCAAGTACAAGTTCATTCTTTCTTTTGGGGGTAAAAGACCCAATCTTTATGAGATTGAGCATGCTAAAATGGGTGAGGTTGATGCTCTCATTCGCGATTATGCTTATGCTGAAGATGCTCTTTTAGTCACTTCTGATAAGATTCAGGAAATGGTTGCTCGGGCTAAGGGCATGAAAAGTTTTTACATTAAAAAAGAAGAAATTAAAAAAGAACTGAAGCTGGCTAAATTTTTTGATTCTACTACTATGAGTGTCCATCTCAGGGAAGATGTTCCTCCTAAGGCTAAAAAAGGCCAGCCTGGTCAGTGGGAATTTGTTGAGCTCAGAAAAAAGAGATTAACTAAAGAGGAGATTCAGGAGGTTAGTAAAGAAATTGTTGAAGAGGCCCGTCTTAGCAAGAATGGTTTTATTGAAATTGAAAGAGAGGGCTCTACTATTATTCAACTTGGACCTTACCGTATTGTCATTACCAAGCCTCCCCTTTCTGATGGTTGGGAAATCACTGCTGTCAAACCAGTCAAAAGGCTTTCCTTGGATGATTACCAGCTTTCAGAAAAATTAACCAAGAGAGTGACTGAGAAGGCTGAGGGAATTCTTATTGCTGGCGCTCCTGGCCATGGTAAGACCACTTTTGCTCAGGCTCTGGCTGAAAACTATGCTTCCAAAGAAAAGATTATCAAAACAGTTGAGGCTCCTCGTGACCTCATCCTTCCAGAAGAGATCACCCAATATGCCATCTCTCGGGGTACACCAGAAGAGATCCATGATATTCTTCTCCTTTCAAGACCTGATTATACTTTTTTTGATGAGATGAGAAACACAGCTGATTTTCAGTTGTTTACTGATATGCGTTTGTCTGGTGTGGGCATGGTTGGTGTTGTTCACGGAACTAGTCCTATTGATGCTTTGCAAAGGTTTATTGGAAGAATTGAGCTTGGTGTCATTCCTCAGGTCATTGACACTGTTGTTTTTATTAAAAATGGTGGCATTCACAAGGTTCTTTCTGTTACTATGACTGTTAAGGTTCCTGCTGGTATGACTGAAGCTGATCTTGCTCGTCCAGTAGTTACTGTTAATGATTTTGAGACTGGCAAGCTTGAGTTCGAGGTTTATTCTTATGGTGAAGAAACAGTGGTTGTTCCTGTTAAAGAAAATACTGGTAGCTATTCTCCTGTCTTTAAAATAGCTAAAGAAAAGATTGAGCGCGAATTCAAGAAACAGGTTTCCCAGGCTGGAGTAGAAATGGTTTCTGAGAATAAAGCGGTTGTTTCTGTGCCTGAAAAGGATTTACCCCGGATTATTGGCAAGCAAGGCAAGAATATTGAAAAGTTGGAAAAAAGATTAGGTCTTTCCCTTGATGTTCGCAGTTTAGGAGAGCAATCAACCAGCCCAGCAGATACTGGAAAAGAAATGTTTGGGAAAAAAGTTAATTATCAACTTAGTTTTAGTAAGAAGTATATCCAATTTCATCTTAGTCATAAGATGAAGAATAAGGATGTGGATATTCATGTTGGCCAGGAGTTGTTAATCACTGCCAAAGCTTCCAAGGGAGGCCTTATTAAGATTAACAAGAGAAATGAAGTCGGCAAGATTCTGACTAATGCTTATAACTCTGGAGAAGAGATTGAGTTAAGAGCTTAATTTTTTTCTTATAATTTTAATGAGGTTAATAAATCTTTTTTCTTGAGTTTGTATTCTCTTGGCTCTTGGGTTCAAACCAATATAGTTTAAGTCTCTAAAAGAGTTTATAGTTTATTATAGTTATTAGTTTTTTTGAGTATGTTTGCAGGTTGTGTTTTTTAAGCAGACTGTGGTATTTTTTAAAATTTATTCCTGTCTTGATTAACATATCCATGATATCTATTCTGTCTTTTCTTCCTTTTTCACTTTCTTTTCTTTCCAGTTCAGCTCCTTGTTTTAAAATAAGCAGAACTTCTGGTTCAGCCAATCTGAAATTTTCTATTAGTGTTGTCTGGTTCATTATTTCCTCTACTTTGATTTGTGTGATCTCGATCATAAGTAAACTGCCCATCCTCTTATCAGGATAAATTTGATTTCTTTGTTTATTTTTTTAGTATCTGCCAGCTTAAGATTTCTTGGATTAACAATTATTGCCCCTATTTTTCGTAATGGTTTCAGTGCATTATTTACTGTGAATTAAACAAAAACAATAGAAAAAGAAAAATTAAATTTTAAAAACAAAAAGAAAAAAAAAGGCTGGATTAATAAAGAGTCTTATTCCAACCTGTTGAGTTAGTGTAATTACCTATCCAAATATTATCACTAAAGTTTCCCCTCCAACTACTATTAGTAAAATTACCTCTCCAAGTAGAATTAGTAAAATTACCTCTCCAAGTAGAATTAGTAAAATTACCAATCCATGTTGAGTTAGTGTAATTACCTCTCCAACTATTATTTTTAAATATTCCTTTCCAGGTTACATTTGAAAAGGTCCCATTCCAAAGATAGTCATCCCAAACACCAGAGAATGTTTTGTTAGCAGTTAGGTTCTTCTTAATATTACAAGGATAATATATCTTTGTTAGTCTATTTTCCTCATCAGCATCCCATTCAATCCTTGTTCCATGTAGGGTTCTAATAGTTCCTACATCCTGGATTATCTCACTAGTATAATCTACTCCTTCTTCCCCTTGAACATCAAGGTTTATGCCCAATATATCATCATCTTCATCCGCTTCTAAAAGGTTCAGTTTTATCCATCTCCCACTCTCTTCCCTTATGACTACTTGATTGTCATCAATAGTTAATACGGCCCCACATTTTGTTCTTGGAGGCTGGTCTAGTTGAAGATCCACTGTTTCAATAGAGGTGTTTGTAACTTTTAGTTTGATTGTTATTCCCTCGCTTAAATTAATGCTTGAAATTACTCCAGGTGTGTAGTCTTTTTCTGTATAACTTCTACTATAGGTGAAGTCATCAATATCTATTTCATTGTTGTCTGCATCTATGCTTAATTCCAGGATGTGTGCGTTTTCTCCAGA
>CAZPDB010000050.1:0-8308 GCA_964585285.1 uncultured Methanosarcinales archaeon | reverse complement strand
CATCAAAAAAATAAATATTAGCATCTTTTAAAACAGTGGCGGCGATAGCAACCCTTTGCAATTCACCACCAGATAATTGACCAAGTTTTCTGTTAAGAATCTTCTCCAGATCAAGCTCTTTAACCACATAGTCAAACTGATTTTTTTGATCAAGTTTTTTTAACAAAGTTTTAACCTGGCCTGTGGCTTTTTGAGGAATCTTTTCAATATACTGAGGTTTGTAAGCCAGTTTAATCTTCTTATCTTTTAATTTTTCAAAATAAGCTTGGTTTTCAGTGCCTTTAAAAAATTCAATTACCTGCTTATAATCTGGTTTTTTTTCTAACTCTCCAAGATTAGGAACAGTTTCACCACTGAGAATGTTAAGAATGGTGGTCTTACCAATACCATTCTGGCCAAGCACACCAACCACCTTGCCAAAAATAGGAGTGGCCAAATTATAAACCCGGAACTGGCTGGGACCATACTGATGAAGAGGTTGCTGAGCCAGATCATGAGGTAAGTTAACCACAGTAATAGCATCAAAAGGGCAGCGAGCAGGACAGATACCACAACCAATACAAAGCTCTTCATTAATAAGAGGCTTGTGATGCGAACCCTTAGTAATGCACTCCTCACCCTGCTTATTAACAGGACAAACTCTCATACAAAGATAATCACCACAACCAACTGGATTACACTTCTCTCTATCAATAACTGCTACACGAATTTTCTTTTCTTGTTTCTTGGCCATATTCAGAAGAATGAAGGTTAATATTTATAAATTATTCTGAAGCTATAGAAAAATTTTAATATTTGTAAAAGATTTTATAATTTATGAAAAAACTGGTTTTGATTTTGTCTTTAATACTGGTTCTTATAACTGGTTGTTCTAGAACTTATACTCCTGAAGATCTTTGGGTTGAGATTGAAATGCCTATTAACACAGCCAGAGAAGCAGCTGCTTATAGTGCTGGAATAGAAGAATTTACTGTTCACCGCAATGATTTTTTAGAAAGAGAGGGGTGGGAAGTGGAATCAAATTATCTAACAGAAGCAGAGCATAAAAGATTATTTGAGAGCTGGTATAGAACAGGAAAAATTGAAAAAAGAGAATATGAAGAAATAATAAACTGGAGTGAACAGCAGGGAGATTATTGGAATGTGAGATGGCTAAATGATCAAGCTTTTTGTGTCATCCAATTTAGAGATACTGGGGAGTTGAAAGAAATAGATAATGGTAGATATTACTATTGTGGGTATAATTTAAAATAAAGTTATTTCTTAACATTTATAAATTCGCTCTAAACATTTATAAATTGAGGCCAGTTTTTAATTTTAAGACGCGAGGGTGTCGGAGTGGTCAAACGAGCTAGGTTGAGGAAAGTTTGAGGAAATCATATCCAAAATCTTGCAAATGCCTAGTGCCTTAGTGGCTGCGCGGGTTCGAACCCCGTCCCTCGCATATACTTTCTACTATATTTTAAACAACAGAAATGTTATTATAGAAGGATGATGTTAAAAAACAGATGGTAGAAAAAACAAGAATACCGACACTACATGTAGTAGCTGATTCTCTTCCGGAAGCTTATTATCAAACCATCAAAGGAGTCTGGGAAAAAGGAATTTCTATCAGAACCCAATACGATAGAAAAGATGATCAAACAGGAGAATTCATTGATCCCCCAAGCAGGGATGCTAGAGTGTTAGTAGAAATAAAAGATCCCTTCAAACAACCAAGATTTCCACCTCTCTCTTTCTGTGAAATCGGAAAATACATAGCAGAAATGTGCCGGGTAAAAGATCACCTGGTAATTCCAAGAAAAGAATTAGAAGAACAAATAAAAAATGGTGCCATAGAAACATTATGGCCCTACAGTTATCCGCAAAGGATTTATGCCTGGCCAAAACAAGACGGAACAACCCTGGACCAGGTGGAAACAGCTATAGAAAGAGTGGCCCAGTCACCTTACACCAGAAGAGCAGTTATCTCTACAGCAGTGCCAGATCTTGATGCTCATTTAAAAGAAGACCTGCCCTGCCTAAGAGAGATACAACTAAGATGCGTAGAAGAAGATGATATCTTATACCTGCACATCACCTCAACCTGGAGATCAAGAGATGATTTCAAGGCATTTCCAGACAACATCCTGGCTGTGACCTTTCTGGCTAAGAATTACTGGGCAAAAAAAATTGAGGAAAAAACAGGCAAAAAAGTGGTTATGGGCAGTTATGCTGACTTTAGCATGTCCCTGCACATCTATGGACAGGACTTCAGGCAAGTCAGAGGATCAGAAGAAGACGGCATCAAAAGCTTTTTTGAAAACTTTAAAACTCCGGATGCAATGATAGCCAAATCAAGAAGCAGTGAAGAGATAACAGAAAAATTAATACTTTTACAATTAGAAGATCTTTTAGGACAAGAAGATCAGTGGAGATTTGGAGAAAAAGAAAAAGGGATAATTGAAGATTTAAGGGACGGCCTGAAAACAGGCAGATACACAGCTTGAAAACACAATTATTATATAAGATGACTTCTCACCCAAATTAAGCAAGGATAAATAATTAATTTTTGGAGGTTTGATATTAGATGGCTGAAAAAACAGCTGAGAAAGGAAAAACAGTTGAGGTAGAGTATAAAGGAACATTTGAAGATGGTAAAGTGTTTGACTCAACAGAAGGAAAACAACCCTTAAAGTTTATTGTAGGCAAAGGAGAAGTAATCAAGGGGTTTGACAATGCAGTGGAAGGAATGAAAGAAGGAGAAGAAAAAGAAATCAAACTGGAATCAAAAGATGCTTATGGAGATCCAAATCCCCAATTAGTCAAAAAATTTCCACGAGACAAGTTTCCTCAAGATAAAGAACTGAAACCAGGAATGGTAGCGATGATGCAAACACCGCAAGGACAAATACCAGCAACTATAAAAGAAGTCAATGACCAGGAAGTAACCCTGGACTTAAACCACCCCCTGGCTGGAAAAAGACTTAATTTCAAAGTCAAGATAGTTAATGTGAGTTAATATAAGCAAAAACTTCCCGGCCTTGATAATGGCACAACCACAAAAACCAGCTCCAGTAAAGTTAATCTGTGGGATTATTTTTGCTAAGAGAATCTGGTTGAACAAAGCCAAAGAATTACTGGAAAGTTCTTTTGGAGAAATAGAAGAAGAAAGCGAAATATATAATTTTTCTAAATTCAGTGATTATTATGATAAGGAATTAAGAGGGAAAGCCAAAAAACAAATAGTCAGCTTCAAGAAACTAATAGACAGAGACGAGTTAGTGAGCATAAAAGAGCACACTAATGAATTAGAAGAAAAAAAGAGCAGAGGAGGAAAAAGAAACTTTAATCTTGATCCAGGTTATTTAACTGAACACAATATTATCCTGGCCAGTGCCAAAGAGATGCCTCACAAAGTCAGCTTGGGCAAAGGGATCTTTGGAGATGTAGTATTGACCTACACCAAGGGGGGATGGAAAGAATACTTTAGATCATTTGCTGATTACCAGAGCAAATTAGTCAAGAACTTCTTAACAAAATTAAGAAAAAAATATCAAGAAGAAAAGAAAAAAGTTTAGAAGATATTTTAAAAAAGAAGAGTTTTCTAATTTTATGTACGAACAATATGAGGGGTTGGAAAATTGTATTGATAAACTGATTGGTAATTATGAAAATCTGATAAACAATCTGATAAATAAACTGACAACTGTTTTTTTAATGCTGGATAAACAAATCCTCTTAGGGGAAAACTAATTAATTTTCATAATCCACACAAAAAAAATCTAACTCTTTTATATGATCCAAACCAACTCGTAAAAAGAGAAAAAGTTTTAAATCAATAAAGAGTGAATTTGCTTCTATGACCAGAATAAACAAGCTGGAACTTTATGGTTTCAAGAGCTTTGCTCACAAAACAGAAATAATTCTTAGTGATAGTTTTAACTGTATCCTGGGACCAAACGGCAGTGGAAAATCAAATATTGGCGATGCTATCTGCTTTGTGCTGGGAAAAACATCATCCAAATCAATGAGAGCAGAAAAAAGCGCCCATCTTCTTTATAACGGAGGGAAGAAGGGAGAGCCAAGCAAGTTTGCAGAAGTGAGCATATATTTTGACAACTCCAACCAGACTTTTCCTATCAACCAACCACAAATAAAAATAAGCAGAAAAGTCAATAAAAAAGGGACTAGCACCTACAAAATCAATGATGAAAAAAGAACCAGGAGACAAATCCTGGAACTGCTGAACAAGGCCAGAATAGACCCGGATGGCTACAACATTGTGCTGCAAGGGGATATTGTCAGGTTCATAGAAATGTCACCGATAGAAAAAAGACAATTAATAGAAGAAATCTCTGGAATAAGCATCTATGAACAAAGAAAAGAAAAAGCAACCAGGGAACTGGAAAAAGTTGATGAACAACTAAACAGTGCAGAGATAGTGCTCAAAGAAAGAGGAACCTATCTCAAAGAACTGAAAAAAGACCGGGACCAGGCACTGAAATATAAAGAATTGAATGACAAAATTCATCATAACCAGGCCAGCTATTACCGACTGCAAAGAGAAAAAAAAGAATTATCCTTAGAAGAGATAAAAAAGAAAAAATCAAAACTAAACAAAGAAGCCGAGGAATATAACGAAGAGATAGACCAGTTCAAGAAAGAAATAGAAGACAAAAAAGCAAGCATCAAACAATTATCAGAAGAAATAGAAGAAAAAGGGGAAAAAGACCAGGTAGAACTGACTAAAGAAATAGAAAAACTCTCTTTAGATATAGGCAAGAGCAAGAACAGAATTGAAGCCTGCAAAAATGAAATCTCCAGAATTGACCAAAGAAAAACACAACTGGAAAAAAACCAAGAAGAAATAGCTGGCAAGATAGCCAGATTAAAAAATGAGAAACAAGAAAAAGAAGAAGTCCTGGAAGAGCAACAAAAATCAGCAGAAGAACTGCAGAATAAAATCTCCTCTTTTAAACAAAAACACAACCTGGACAAGGACTTAGAGGAAGTAGAAAAACAAGTGCAGGAACTGGATGCGGTAATAGAAGAAAAACAAAAACAAGCCAACCTGCTAAGAGAAAAACAACACGATTACCTGAGAGAAAAAGACAAAATAGAATTCCAAATAAAGACCTTTGAGGAAAAGATTTCTAAATTAACAGAAGTGAAAAAAGAAAACCAGGAGCAGCTGGAAGCATTGGAGAAAATGAGGCAAGAACTGCAAAAAACAGTTCAGGAATTAGAAGAACTGATTGACAATGATTCAAAAACAGCCCTGGAACTAGGAGCCAAGAAAAAAGAATTGAACTCCCAGGAAGAAAAATTATCCAAGCTGATGGTCAAAAAATCAACTATCCAGGAATCACTAATGGTAGATCCGGCAGTGAGAACAGTGCTGGGACAAAGATCAAAAATAAAAGGCATCCACGGCACGATAGCTGACTTGGGTGAAGTGCCAGAAAAATATTCCTTAGCCTTAGAAGTGGCAGCCGGACCAAGACTAAAATCAATAGTAGTGGAGAATGATAAAACAGCCAGCCAAGCAATAGAGTATCTAAAAAGGACCAGGGCAGGAGTAGCCACCTTTTTACCTTTAAATAAGATCAGATCAACAGACCTGAAAGGTTATGAAAGATTCAAAAAAGAAAAAGGAGTAATCGGGTTTGCAGTAGAACTGCTAAATTTTGAAGAAAAATTCAAAAAAGCCTTTTCTTATGTTTTTGGTGAAACTTTAGTAGTAGAAAACCTGGAAACAGCTAGAAAATATATCAACAAATTAAGATTAGTGACTTTAGACGGGGAACTGGTAGAAAGGAGTGGAGCAATGCAAGGAGGACACAGAAAAAGAAAACACAAACTGAAATTTAAGGAAAAAGGGTTAGGAGAAGACATAACCAAAGTTGAAAGACGAAAAAGTAAGCTATCCCAAGAAGTCAAAGAATTATCAGAGGAGAGAGAAAAAAATGAAGGAAGGATTCAGGAACTCAGAAAGAGAAGAGGGGAATTAGAAGGAGAGACGATTAAACTGGAAAAAAGTCTTCATCTGGACAGCTCTGATTTCACAGCCAGTCAAAAAGCAATAGAAGAACTGGAAAAAGAACTGGCGCAGACAGAAAAAGATATTGACAATATTGTAGATAAGATATCAGAAGTTAATAAGGAATTAGCAGAAACAAAAATCAAAAAACAGCAGATAAGGGAAAAAATAAGCCAGTTAAAAAATCCAGCTGTGGTAGCTGAACTGAACACTTTTGAAGAAAAACAGAATGAGATAGGAGAAAAAATCAATGAATTAAAGAATGAGATAAAAAACAGGGAAACACAGATCAGCACCATCCTCAACCCAGAATTAGAAAATGTGCGCAAAATCACCAAACAACACCAAAAAGAACAGCAGGATTTCAAAAAAGAAGTAGATGAATTAAAAAAACTGATAAAAGAACAAGAGAAAGAATTAAAAGAAAAAAGAGAAGAAGAGAAGAAATTTTCTGCCAAATTCAAGAACCTGCTCAAACAAAGAGATAAATGGACTGAAGAAATAGACCAAAACGAAGATAAAATTGATTCCCGAGGAGAAAAATTAAGAAAAGTTGAGCATCAGCTGAATAACCTCTCCCTGGAAGAAGCTAAACTAAGAGCAGAGATGGCTGGACTGGACGAGCAATACGCAGAAGTTAAAGAGATGAAAGTCAAAATCACCAAAACAGAGGAAGAACTAAAAAAAGAAATAAAAGAATTTGAAAAGATGAAAGAAAAAATCGGCTCAGTCAATATGCGAGCCCTGGAAATCTATGAGACAGTTAAAAAAGAATTTGAAAAACTGCTGGAAAAAAAGAACTCATTATTAGGAGAAAAAGAGTCAGTGCTGGGAATGATAAAAGAAATTGAAACCAATAAAAAAGGACTGTTCATGAAAACATTCAAAGCCATTAATGAAAACTTTATCCGTATTTTTCACTCTATCTCACCCAAAGGAGGAGATGCCTATCTTTATCTGGAAAATGAGGAAAACCCTTTTGAAGCTGGACTGAATATTAAGGTTAAATTAACCACCAAAAGTTTTATGGACCTGAGATCATTATCAGGCGGAGAAAAAACATTAACCTCTTTAGGTTTAATCTTTGCTATCCAGGAACACGAACCCGCCTCATTCTATATTTTAGATGAAGTGGATGCAGCCCTGGACAAAAGCAATTCAGAGAAGTTTTCCAAATTAATCAGAAGCTACACTGAAAACGCACAATACCTCATCATCTCTCATAATGACGCAGTCATCAGCGAATCAGACACACTCTACGGAGTAAGCATGAATGAACAAGGTAAGAGCAAAGTGGTTAGTTTGAAGTTGTAAATAATTAAATCATTTTTGGTGTTGAACTATTCTAAAACCACTTTATTAATTTTTAATTTTCTTTTCTTGAATTTTAATTTATCCTTCTTGTTCTTGTTTTGGACTTGTTAGATCTATCTGGCTACCCTGGTCTGCCAGTCTTTAGCTGGCAGTCTAAGCCCGCAGACATTAACAATGTCTGCGGTTAGTGGTTATGGTAAGCCCAGCCAGGCAGTCCTGTTTGGTCAGAGCAGACTGCCTGACTCAGACTTAAAAGCAGAAGAAAAAAAAGAAAAAAATAAATTAGAAAATGCCGGAGGAGAGATTTGAACTCTCGACTTCTACGTTTCTCTGTTAGAGGAGGTCATTGCCTTGCGGCTCAGCGCTCAAACTTATGAGCGTAGCACTCTAACCAAACTGAGTTACTCCGGCACAGGAAAAGAAAAAGAGAATTCTTTTTTAAAATTTGTGATAAAAAAGCCCCTGATGGGGATTGAACCCATGACCTGCAGCTTACGAGGTTCGGCTTGGCTATCTGCCGCTCTAAGCCGCTGAGCTACAGGGGCAATAATTAATAATCAGATTATTTAACGGATTTAAGAATGTTTTCTTTGGTTTTTAGGGTTTTCTGACACTCAGAACAAAGATAATGCTTTTTGCCTTTTTCATCCTTGACCAGAGTGCCCCTGATCTTCTTTAAAAAGGTCTGTTCAATCTTCTTTTTACAAATTTCACACTTCATCTTGAGTTTGGATTATTTTTTTGCGATTTATTTTTTTGATTTTTTCTTGCTGGACTTTTTAGTATTTTTTTGCTGGTCAAGCAATTTCTGGATGCGGTCATCAGTAAAAGTCTTAGCATTAGGGCCAAGCCGGAAATACTTGCGCTCAACCTCTGAACCCCAGCTGTAATCTCCTTTTTCTTCCTTGACTTCAACTTCAAACTCATTTGTCTGCACACCCTTGTTAAGATGATAATAAATATTTCTCATAG
>CAZPDB010000049.1:0-8530 GCA_964585285.1 uncultured Methanosarcinales archaeon | reverse complement strand
ACTAATTCTAACCAGACTAATTCTAACCAGACTAATTCTAAGTAAACTAATTCTAAACAACCCCAAGAAATTTCCAATTCTGCTGAAAATTTTCCGAAAAAAATTGGCAAGAATATATTAATCTTATTTTTTCTTATCAAGGGATGAAAATTATTTTTACTCTCCACGCTGAAAAAAGAATGAAAAAGAGAAAATTGAGCAAAGAAGAAATAATCAAAACATTAAGATATCCCAAAAAAATCATAAAAAGATATGACAAATATTATGTTCAGAAAGAGATTGAAAGAGGAGTGATAGAAATTATTTATGAAAAAACAGAAAATTATATAAGAATCATAACTATATACTGGATTATAAAATGGAAATAAACTATGATAAAGATTCAGATGCATTGTACATAAAATTAAGGCAGGGAGAGTTTGCTTTAAATAAGAAAATAAATGATTTTACTATTCTTGACCTTGATAAAAAGGGAAATGTGCTGGGAATAGAAATAATTGATGCCAGCAAACACCTCTCCAAAGAATCCTTAGCTGAGATTAAAGTTAAAAATTTGGCTGTAGCCCAATAAAGTTTCCAGGAGAATTTAAAAAACTAATTCTAAGCAAACTAATTCTAACCAGACTAATTCTAACCAGACTAATTCTAACCAGACTAATTCTAAGTAAACTAATTCTAAACAACCCCAAGAAATTTCCAATTCTGCTGAAAATTTTCCGAAAAAAATTGGCAAGAATATATTAATCTGTTCTGCATAAGATTTCTTGATTAAAAATGTCATTTTTAGATGTTTATATGGTTAAAAAAGGAGTATTGTACAAGTTTGAGCTTCATTTCAGAGAAGCATTAAAACTTATGGAAGATATCAGAGGAGTTGAAAATGTCTTAGAACCAATCAAGCTCATTAATAAGGATTATAATGAGATTAGACCGCCAGAAGATGCAGGAACAATAATTATTAATCTGGATGATAAAGTCATTTATAACTGCCAGTCTGGATTTAATTTATTTAATCTAAACTTTGAATCTTTGAAAAAATTATTAACAGAGTTTTCTTATGTTGAGTTAGAGAGTTTTAAGGATTTAGTGAGGGTTTTTAAAAATGGGAATACTGGTTAGAGTAATTGATTAAGTTTATCTTTAAGAAGTTTAGTTAGTGTTGGATCATTATAATTAAACATGTCTGGAATATCTAATGAGAGAATTCTTTTTTGAAGATATTGTTTAGGAAATCTTTGGGCAATTTCTTTTCTTTGTTCTTCTTCCATAACAATGATAGTATCTGCCCAAGAAAGTTCTTGTTCAGTTACTGGATTATCATTATAAAGACCAGCTGATTTAGTTTTAAATCTATCTTTGAAAATGGTTTCAGCTTTTTTACTTCTGTTCTGGTTCTGGTTGCAGATAAATAAGACTTTCATGAGTTGGGATTAGTTTTAAAAGATATAAATATTATGTTTCTAGTTTCTAAAAAGAGATTTTGTATATGACCTAACTTGTATGTTTTTCTATTAATCAATAATCAAACAATTTTCTCTGTTTTTTATCATATTGTTCTAAATATTTAGGTGGTTCTACGCGCTTGAACTGGAAGCCAAAGTCAAGAAGCATACGCTTGGCATTAGGACTTATTTTTGGACAGGCCAGGATACCGCGAACCTGTCTTATGCCTTTACTGGATTTAATCTTTTCAACATACCTTCTTAACTGGGAAACAGCTTTTAAATCACCCACATAGCGTTTGCATTCAATCACAGTCAAAATATTATCTTTATCATAACCAAGGACATCAATAAAGCCATACTTGGTCTGCTCCTCCTGACTAACAGGCTTAAAACCTTTTTCAATCAGATGAGCTTCTTTAATGAGCATATCAGCCATATCTTTTTCAGTCCCAGCCAGCTGTATTTTTTCACCGTCAACCAACTCATGGTTCTGAAGAAAATAAATCCGAGAAATCTCCAGGGTGAGATATTCTTTGAGATTAAGATTCTTTGACTTGATAACAGCTTTTTTATCATTTGAATTAAAAATATTAATAGAGGTTCCTTCTTTCATATAATTAACTGGAGCAGCCCCGCTTGGCTGGTGGATGAGCAAGGTCTTGTCTGGTTTAACAATAACAATTCTATCTCCCTGTCTTAAAAAACTCTCTGCCCGTCCATTATAATTAACTGAGCACTGGGCACCAAAGATGATAGAATGGTTTTTTTGTAAAGCTTCCTTGAACCTGGAGATAAACTCATTGATTTCCATCTTTTAACTGGTCATTAAAAGAAGAAGGTTAAAAGTTTTTCTTTTTTTGATTACTTATATCTGATTTTATGATGAAGGCCCTTACATTTTAACTCTTTGATATATGACATTTTGGATTTGAAACTACTCCTAACATCCTTTTTAAAAAAACCTCCATCAACATAGCAGCTGTTTCACCACCAAGATAAGAGACAGGATAATATAATCTAGACCAGCTTCAAATAGAGCAAAAGCATCATCAATCTGTTTAAGGTTGAATATTAAATAACCAATAAATATATAAATGGATTAGCATTAGAAATATTAATTAGTTAATAAAAAATGAGATTATTATTAAATCTAAAAGCCCTTAAGTCTGTAAAACAGAATAAACTTAATAATTCTAAATATTATACTGGCATGCACGGATGGATTTATTCCAAGCTTAAAGGAACAAAGTTTGGAGATCTTCATTCTAAGAGAGAATTTAAGCCATTTTGTTTTGGGAATCTTTATCCAATAAGAAGTGGAACCATTAAACAAGATGATGTATATAGATTCTGGATTTCTTCTCCTGATGAGATGTTCATGGTTTCATTGTTATCAAATTTATCTCGAACCAAAAACTAGAAACATTTATATATAACTTGTAAGTTATAATCTTATAACATGAAAGTTATAACTAAATTAAACCTTAAGATAATGGAAGAGATTTCTAAAGACCTAACCAGAAAGTGGAGCATCAATGAACTGGCAAAAAAGACAAAAAAGCATTACAGGCCTATATATGCTGCAGTCCAGTCTTTAATAAAGCAAGGTTATCTTAAAAAAAACCAAAACAAGCTTATAGAGCCTTTATTTAAGGATACATTATTGCTTGAATTAGCTGAAAAAAAAAGGCTAAAAAAACATAACAAAGATATCAGAATAATCAAAAAAAGATTATCAAAGATAGACACTGTTTTTTTCTCTACTGTTTTATTTGGCTCATCAGTACATAAGAAAGGGCGAGATATTGACATATTGATCATCATTCCAAATTTACTGGACATTGATTCCTTTGAAAAAAAAGCAGAATCTGCATTAGGCTCATACATCTCTAAATTAGACTTAAATATTGTTACAGAAAAAAGCTGTTATGAGATGCTGAATAAGCCAAATCAATTAAATGTTATGAACGAAATAATGAAAAATCATCTTATAATAACAGGAACAGAAAATTTCTATAATATAATCTGCAGGTGGAAAAATGATTAAGAACATAGACAGAATTAAAAAGAGATTTGAAAGACTGATTAAAGAAAACAAAATCAAGAAGCCAAAATCCTATAAAGAAAAATTTTTTAGAAAAAAAGCTGAGATTAGCCTAAGACTATCAAAGGAATTAATTGAAAATCCTGAATATTTTGACTGGAGTATTAATGCAGCATATTATTCTATGTTTTATAATGCAATAAGCTTGCTTTCACATATAGGCAAAGATTTAGATGATATAAATGAAAGCGTCCACCTCTTAACTTACCAGGCTTTGGTTTATTTTTTCCATATTAAAGAAAAAAGAATAGCATCCGAATACTTAGAAGAATTTAAGGCAAACATGGAAGAATCAGACTTGAGGCTTAAGAATCTTGCTAAAAGAAAATCAGAGGAGATTCTTTCTAGCTATAGGAATGCTAAAAAGGCTAGAGGAGAATTTACCTATGAGTTAGGTAAAACAGCTAAGTTAAATTCAGCTCAGACAGCAATAAGAAGAGCAAACTCTTTTGACATGCTAGCTGATAAATTGCTGAGTGATTGAATATGCAAAGACAATTTAAGTTCACTGGAACTTTAATTAAAAACTATTTCCACTGCAAAAGGCAGGCATTGCTTTATTATTATGGGATAAATTTCTATAGTGAGTTAACAAGATTAGGGAAGTTAAAGCATATAGAGCAGGGCTCTGATGAAATTGTATTAGGCGAGATAAAGCTTGATAAAATCAATGATAAAGAAGTGATTGAATTTAAGAAAACTTCCTCAAATATAGAGGGGACAAAAAACCAATTATTGTTTTATTTGTATAAATTAAAAGAAAAAGGAATAAATAGGATAGGAAGGCTAAAGGATTTGACATATAAAGATGAACATCAGTTAGAGCTTGATGAAGAAAAGATAAAAAATACACTTAAAGAAATAAAAGAGTTTATAGAAAATACAGATAAGGCACCTGAAAGGAAAAAATACAAAAGAGAATGTAAACAATGCTCTTTTTTCGACTATTGCTGGGTATAAACTAAAGATTTATAAAGAAGTATGCTCTACAAAGCATAATACTATACTTTAGAGAGTATAAAATGATTGTTTACCAAGAAGAACTGAAAATACTTGACTTATACAGAAAGAACCTCTTTGGAGAGTACAATATAAAAGAGATAATGAATCTTCTGAATAAAAGGTCATATCACTGGACATATAAAGCAGTGAATAAGCTGCAGGGGTTATTAAAAACTAGAAGAAAAGGAAACACTAATTTAATAACAGCTAATCTGGAAAATCCACAGCTTATTACATATTTTTCATTTCTAGACAGAAAAGAAGCACACCGCACAAATATGGACATAATTGAGGAACTTATCAAATCCCTATCAAAGAAGACGTCTTACTTTACCTTATTGTTGACAGGAAGTTATGCAAATAAAACCCAAACAAAAAATTCTGATCTGGATATAGTAGTAATAACTCCAGTTAATGCAAAAAAAATAATGCCCTACATAGAAGAAGTTAACAGGCTTTCAGACATTTGTATAGATGCTCATCTGTTCTCTCCTGAAGAATTCAAGAAAATGTTGATTTCAAAATCAGAAAATTTTGGCAAAGAAGTGTTTAGAAATCATGTATTGTTTTATGGTACCGAAGCTTATTATCAAATAATAAAAGAGGTAGTAAAAGATGGCCTGCAAACTAAGATATGAGTACCTGACGAACAAAGAAGAGCTGCAAAGAACGATTAACAATCATAAAAAGCTCTACATTTAATATATTATTTTTGAAATTTGTTAATTTAGAGCCTTGGCGAACACAGAATAAGAATCTATATCTATTACAATCAATTCAAAAAGCAAAAAATTTAAACCTAAGAATCTCTTTCTATTTGAATCAAGGTGATTAAAGCTAAAAAAGCAAAAGGCAGAAAAGAAAAGATTAAAGTAATTATTCTTGGGATTGATCCAGGTACAACCACAGGTTTGGCTGCATTGGATTTGAATGGAGGGATAGTTTATCTTGATTCTTCAAAAGACAAGGGCAGGGATCACTTAGTAAAAACAATTCTGGAATTAGGCTGGCCAGTCATAATTGGAGCGGATTTGAAAACAGTGCCTAAACAAGTAGAAAAAATAGCCACCCTGCTAGGCTGCGAGGTTGAACATCCCAAAGAAAATTTAAGGGTGAGAGATAAGAAAAAAATAATAGAAGAACATTTCAAAAACCAAGAAATACCTAAAATACATAATTCCCATGAAGAAGATGCACTTTTTGCTGCCATTTTTGCCTACCTGAAAAAAAGAAGACTGATTAAGAAAATCAGGGTTTATGTTGAAAAAAACAGGCTAGGCAGGGACAAGGAGAGATATTTTAATCAATTAAGCTGGAGAATATTGAAGTATAAGGAAAGCATTTTCACAGCAAAGCAAAAAATTAAAAAAGGCTGGTGAGAATAATAAATAAATGGTTAAAGGAAAAGAAATAAGAATTAAACACAAAAAAGAGTCAAAAAAAGGGGATAATGGCAGGGTCTTAATAATTGGTGGTTCTAAAGAATATGCAGGAGCAGCAGCTCTTTCTGGCCTGGCTTGTTTAAGAACAGGAGTTGATTTAGTTGTCGTGGCTGCACCAGAAAAAGCAGCCTGGGCAATTAATTGCTACAACCCAGATCTAATTACCAAAAAACTAAAAGGGGATTATGTTAGAGCAGGACAAGTAAAGAAATTAGTGGAAAGTGCTGGCCAATATGATGTTGTGCTCATAGACGGAGGTCTTACTCTCAAGGCAAAAGAATTTGTTAACAAATTTGTTTCTGATTCAAGAATTGTTGAAAAAAATAAGGTCATTGATGCAGATGGAATCAAGGCTTTGAAAATAAGTAATGGGTTGAAGAATACTATCATCACACCGCACCAAAAAGAATTAGAGATTTTTTTGAAGAATAACAAGATGAAAACCAAAGCAGAGGAATTTAAGAAATTAGCTCTGGGCAATAAGAAGAGATTTATGAAACTAGTTGGAAAAGATAGGAGATTGAATGTTTTTCTAGAGAGTAATGTCATACTGTTAAAAGGGAGAATTGACAAGATAATTTCCAATAAAAAAATTGTCTTTAACAAGACAGGCAATGAGGGAATGAGTGTGGGAGGAACCGGAGATGTCTTAGCTGGGTTAGTAACTGGTTTTCTGGCTCAGACAAAAGACATGGTCAAGAGTGCTTCCTGGGGAGCAGAGATTAATGGAAAATTAGGAGATAGGTTAAAAATTAAAAAAGGATATTCTTTTATTGCCTCTGATCTAATCAAGGACAAAAAATTCTTTGAGAAAGTTAAAAAAAGATGCTTGAATTGATTACTTTGATTTTATATATGCTAAAAGTAATAGTACTATTACTATAAGTAATATCAATAAATTCTGCCAATGACTACTTTGCTTTTTTCAGGTCAATGATTTCAATTGTAGTAGAACAGGGAAGTTTATGCTTAGCTTTCTCCAAAACTTTCTTGCCAAAAATCTTCTTGTTAATCTTAAGAGCAATGAGGATCTGGCCTTCTTTGACCTGAGCAGCAGAACTAATTGGCTTGCCAAAAGCTTTTTTCATACCCATACTCAAACGGTCTGCTCCTGCTCCTGAAGCCAGGGAATTCTCTCTAAGAATATGATGAGGATAAATCCTAATCTGGAGATGATAATTCTTGCCTAAAGCCCCTTCTAAGCGCTTGTTAATCAATAAGCGGGCTGATTCTATGGAATTATGACGAATCTGCAAGCTGTCCCTGGTAATAAGATTAATCTGATAATTATAATCCCTTTTAGGATCCCCCATCTCAGAACGAACTAAACTACTATGAGGCCTGGATTTGATATAAGTCTTTTTACGAAACTTGCTGAACCTGGTATAAGGCCTTTCTATCTTTCTATAGGAAATACCCTTTCTTAATCTTGCCATAAAACAAGGGAAAAAGAAAAGTATTTAAAAAGTTTTCTACATAAGAAGGTAAAAATGGAACTGAAAAGCAAAGGGGGCGGATTTTCTTTAGCCATAGAAGTTATAGCTGGTATAATATTAGTTTTGGTGGTAATTACTGGTGTGGAGTATTTTTCTGAAAAATATTGGGATAAAAGCACAGAAAAACTGGGTGAGATGGTTGAGAGTGTGGAAGTCAAGCTTGAGCCCAGTGCTGAAAAACCTATAACTATTCCTACTGTTGTGATAGGTGTAAATAAGACCAAAACTTATTTTGTTGGTTTTTATTGTTTGCAGAGTGGAGGTTGTGAAAAAGCAAAGCCGAAAATTATTTATTGCACAGAAGAGACTAAACTGCAGTTATCTGCTCTTGAAATAGATGTGGGAGCAGGAGAAATAGATTATTTTAAGGTCTTGCTTAATTCTGGTAAAACATCAGAAGGAAGTTATATCTGTATTATTGGTGTTGGGAGTGAAGAAGAACCAGGCAAGTTTGGTGAGATACAGAGTGTGATTGAAGTTACTGAATAATTTCCGAGATGGCTGAAAGATTTCTAGGAATTGTTAAGAAGGTTATAAAAACCAGGAACTCATATTCATATCTTAAAAAGAGAAAATGTTAAATGGGTGAATATGTCTTTTAATGAATCAAAAGAAAAGATAATTGAAATTGGTGAAAGTGTAATTAAAAATATATTAAATAAAATTTGAGGTTAAAATGGTAAGAATTGAACTTGTACCAGATATTGAGAAAAGAATGAGAGAAAGTTGGGAATATGCAGATAAGGTTCTAAAAGGGAAAATTAAGATAAATTAAGAGAGAGCCAAGAAGACAATTATTCTGACACCAGATATTTTTGTAAAGATATTTTCTCCTGAAAGGATGAGATTGATTTTGAGGGTGAGGAAAAATAATGTTAAAAATATTTATCAGCTGGCCAAAGAATTGGGAAGGAGATATGAAGCTGTTTATCGTGATTTAAAATATTTAGAAGGAATGGGAATAATTAAACTGAAAAAGAAGCAAACAATACCTTTTATGGATGAGCAGATTATTATGCCTGTGATTAAGGCTGAATGAAC
>CAZPDB010000048.1:0-8637 GCA_964585285.1 uncultured Methanosarcinales archaeon | reverse complement strand
TCTCTGGTATCAGAACTGATATTATTACAGGTCTTCTTTCTATCACAAAATTTCCTGTTGAGTTTGATTATATTTGTGGTCAGGATCCAATCCTTAGTTTTGATGACAACCAACTGCTTGATGAAGAACTAGCTAAAGAAGGAGAGATAGTTTTTATTATAGGTGACAAGCTTTCTGATCTGGAACCAGCTAAAAAAATTGGTGCCAAAGCAATATTTGCTGCTTGGGGTCATCCAAGTGGTGGAGAAGAAGAACTGGCTGACTTTGTCATCAACAGCGCTGACCAGATTCTTGAGATTATTAAATAAGATAAATATTTAAATTGTGGTTCTTTCTTTTCTTAAAATGAAACCCATTCTAAGGATTAGTTTGGTCGGCGCTGGAGATATTAAGTTTCATTATTTTAAATTGCTAAGTATACCTCAAGAACAATTTAATCAGCAGGTAGCTCAAATTGCTAAAATTTTAGCCAAATCTGGTCTGGAAATTGTTTTGCTTCCTGACAGAGGAGTTTCTTTTGAGGTAGCTAAGAAATACAAAGAGCAAGGTGGTAAAAAAGTTTATGGCACTGTCCCTCTTTCTGATCACGATTTTGGTATCAAGCACTTACAGTCTTATCTTGAGTCAGAAGTTGATGGACAAAAAATTTTTGATGAAACAATTGATACAGGAACATGGTATAAGCAGGACTTGACTCATTGTATTTTTGGTGATGTTGTCTTGATGCTTGGGAACTCTCTTGGATCTCTTGGAGAGCTTAGTTATGGTTATTACTTATACAAGCTTTTTGCTGGAGAAAAACCAGAGGTTTCGGTTATGAAAAAGAAAATTCATCCAGAAGTAAGGGCAGGAAAACATCTCCCTTTCTCTTTAATTGTCTATCAGCCTTTTGTTAAGCAAAAAATTCCTTTTGAGATTGAAGCGTATATTAAAAAAATTGGCGGGAAGATTTATTATACCAGCAATGCACAGGAATTAAAATCAGTTTTTGATAAACTTAAGAAGGAGTAATCTTGTTTGGTTTTATTATCTTTTCATAGTATTATTGGGCTAATGCCTGCTGGCCCCAATGCTCTCACAGTAGTCATCATCATATTTTTAATGTACCACCCAACTAAAGTTGCCAGTAATAATAGAATCATTACGGGAATGATTATAATTACAAATGCTTTAATTTTTGAAATATTATTTAACAATGCTAGTCCAACAGTGAGGGTATAAATAAAATAGATGATTGTGGCTAAAAGAAGAATGCCTGCACTCACCATTAAAAAGAGAGGATTGTTAAATAACCCCGCGCCCATTGTTGCTAAAAGGACTATTACTAAAAAGAAGAAAGGCTGTACCAGAGAGTAAGTTACTGCTTTGTAAGTCTGGGTGAATTCTGTTTTTATTTTAACTAAGTATTTTAAAAAAACAAAGGTATATCCTGCATAAAAAAAGGTTGACAGTGTGGAAATAATATAACCAATTATAGATAAGGTTATTGTCAGCCACAAAAGGGGACTAAGGAATGTTGGGAAAAATATTCCTTTAAAAATGGCCCAGCCCAAGCTTGGCAGAAGGACAAAGACTATTGCCCAGATAGCAT
The DNA here is from genome assembly GCA_964585285.1 of uncultured Methanosarcinales archaeon. Taxonomy (GTDB): domain Archaea; phylum Nanobdellota; class Nanobdellia; order Woesearchaeales; family CAZPDB01; genus CAZPDB01. The sequence goes on along the minus strand of CAZPDB010000048.1, from coordinate 7,046 downwards.
AAAAATTAAATGCGTGGATAGCATCGTGTTCTTGTTTAATCTTTTCAAATAACTCTTTTGGTTTGATTAAGATTAGCCCGGTTTTTTTCCAAAAGCCTATTCTTGGGTGAATCTCCTTAATTGCTTCATCTATTTTTTCCTTAGAATAACCAGAAGAGATTAATGATCTTTCAATGCTGGCTAAATTAAACCCCTTCTTTTGATTTTGTTTGATATAATTGACTAATTTTTGGTCTGCCATACTTCCTCTTTTTATTTGTTTATAACTATTATTAGTAGGATTATATTTAAAACTTTCTTATTAACATCATTTATTAACAGTATTGTCAACTTATATTAGGGAGGCGTGTTTAGTTGCTAATTTTTAATCTTCTTTTTTTTGATATCTTTTCATGTCTTATCTATTTTTGGTCAGGCAGCTCGCTTTGATAGGCAGCTTCCCTTTTTCAACCAGTGTAAAGCCAATACTCAATTCTCAAAAACTTTAATCTCTGTTCTTTTAACAGCATCCTCAATTAATCCCTTTTTATTTTCTATATTTTCTTCAACTTTTTTAATCTCTTTTAGTCCTGCTTTGAGTTCAGGGCTTTTTGGGATCATAAAAGAACAGCAGTCTGGATAGGGTAGTGTACTTAGTTCATAAGTTCCAATTTTCCGTGCTAAATTAATAATCTCTTCTTTATTCAAGCCACTCAGCGGATTAAGGATTGGCCAATCAGTTACCTCATAAATACAATTCAAGTTTTCCAGAGTCTGCGATGCAACCTGGCCCACACTATCTCCAGTAACAATTGCTTTAGCTCGCTCTTTTTTCCCAATCTCATTTAATATTCTCATCATAAATCTTCTGTAAACAATCATCCTATACTTTGCTGGCACAGTTAATATTATTTTTTGCTGAATTTTTTCAAAGGGCACCAGATAGAATTTTGACTTTAGCTGCACTTTTGTCAGTTCTTTTACCAGCCTGTCCAATTTGCTTTTCACTGCTTCTTTTACTTGTGTCTTGTTATGAATATGAACAAAAACAACTTGGCAGCCTCTCTTCATCATTAAAAATCCGCTTACTGGGCTGTCTAATCCACCAGACAAAGAACAAAGCACCTTACCGCTTGCTCCTACTGGCAGCCCCCCAATACTTTTTATTTTCTCATCATAAACAAATCCCTCTTTTTCACAGATTTCAATAAAAATAATCTTTTCTGGGCTTTTTAAATCAACTTTCTTATTTAATTTCTCAACAATAAACTGTCCAACAACATTATTCACTTCTGGTGATTTCATTGGGAATCTTTTTAATGATCTTTTTGTATCAATCTTAAAACTTTCAAACTCTTTTCCCTTTAATAATCCCAGAGCCTTTTTCTTTATTTCTTCAATCTTTAAAATTGTTCTTAGGGCTAAGCCAAAACTGGAAATGCCCGGCAACAGACTTAAGCTCTCTTTTATTCTTTCCAGTTCTTTTTTCCCTTGCTCATTAATTTCTGCAATCACTCTTCCATACCTTCTGTAAACCTTGTTCGCATTTTCACCCAAAGCTTTCTTGATATTAGCTATTAGTTTTTTCTCAAAATAATCCCTGTTTTTTCCTTTTAATCCAATCTCATCATAATGGATGACAAGACAATCAGGACCACTGCTCATTTTTTCATCCCTCCTTCCAACTTGTCCAATCCAATCTCTCTGAATAATTGGCATCTCATACAAATTTCTTTTCTGCTTGGTTCACCACAAACCTGACAATATTTTATCTCTTCTTTGATCTTGATCCCCTTTTTGATTAAGGGTATTAATTCTAAGAAATAGTTTACTATCTTTTCTTTAACTTTTGGATCATCTTTCCCTAATTCACTCAACCATTCTCTGATTTTTAATCTATAAACTCCTACTCTGCACGGACATGGCTCATAAAGAACAGGGAATCCCTTTTTCTTAGCATACTCTCTGACTTCTTGATTAGAACAGAAGTATAATGGTTTTACCCTTCTAATAAATTTCTTCTCTTCTTTCACCCCTGTCTTCGGTCCCAGTCCTGCACCTAACTCTGGGTTGCCTCTGATAAAATTCATCATAAATGATTCTGCTGCATCATCAAGATTATGGCCAGTGACTAATTTCTTTGCTCCTAACTCTCTGGCTTTCTTGTTCATCAACCATTTCTTAACCACACCGCAAACCAAACAATTAGTCACCTTATGTTTTGCTTGAACAGCTGATCTTATATAACACATTGAACTGCCTGTCTCTTTTCTAATATCAACCAGATTAAACTTAATCCCCTTCTCCTCACAGAATCCCTTAACATTTTTTAAATTCTTCTCAGACCATTTACCTATCTTTAAATCAATATGCATTGCCTCTACCCTGTATCCCCATTTATGCAACAGATATAACACACTGGTGCTGTCCTTTCCTCCAGAACAAGCTACTATAATCTTATTCTTCTCACCCATTAATCTATATTTCTTGATTGTATTTTTTACTTTTTGTTCTAATTTATTAACCTTTAATTTATTATCTATTTTATTATCTATTTTATTATCTATTTTAGTATCCTCCATAAACCTCTAAAATATTAATTTATTTTTAAATGCTTTTGTTCATAAAAGAAAATTAATGCATTTAATTCTTTTCAATATTGAAAAAATTCTTTTTCAGTATACAAATTCCTACTATAAACACCAAAAGGTTTAAATAGTATTATGAACATATGCTCATAATAAGCTTAGTTAGAGGATAGATATAAGAAAAAATGGTAAGACCAAGAAAAATAAGGCAAGTTAAATCAATACCAGAGATTACCTATTTTAAGCCAGCTGGAGTTCCCTTAAGAGAACTTCAGGAAGTTGTTTTGACAGTGGAAGAAACAGAAGCCATTCGTCTAAAAGACAAAGAAGGTAAATCTCAGGAAGAATGCGCTAAGATTATGAACATTTCCAGACCAACTTTTCAGAGAATACTCAACACTGCCAGAGAAAAGGTTGCTGATTTCTTGGTCAATGGAAAAGCTATAAAAATTCACGGAGGCGATTATATGGTAACCCCAAGAACTGGAAGAGGACAAGGCAGAGGAGCTGGCCAGGGAGCAGCCAAAGGAAGAACTGCTGGTGGCCGAGGAGCTGGCCAGGGCAGAGGTAGAATGTCTGGTGGTTTTGGTTTAGGACCAGGTGGAGAATGTGTCTGCCCATCCTGCGGTCATAAAGTTGCTCACACCAGAGGAGTTCCTTGTTATCAGCAAACATGTCCTAAATGCGGCGCTAAAATGACTCGCGCTTAAAATCAAAACAAAACTCAGAGGTGGAAAAATGAAAATAGCTATTAGTTCAACTGGTCAAGAATTAAGCAGCCAGGCCAGCCCTATTTTTGGCAGGGCACCTTTTTTTATTATTGCAGATCTTGAAAATAATGAGATTAAGAATGTTAAATCAGTGCCAAATCCAAGCATAAATATCTCCCGGGGGGCTGGTGTTGCTTCAGCTCAGCAGGTGGCTAATGAGGGTGTGGAAGCAGCCATTTCTATTAACCTTGGTCCAAGGTCTTTCAGTGTACTTCAAAGTCTTGGCATTAAAATCTTCCAAGCTGTTCCAGGCACTGTTGAAGATAATCTCAAAAAGATGATCAACAACGAATTAAAAGAGTTAACTTCACCTACTCCTAGAGCTGGTATGGGTGCTGGAATGGGTTTTGGCAGAGGCCAAGGTGCTGGAAGAGGCCAAGGTGCTGGAAGAGGACAAGGTGATGGCAGAGGTCAAGGTGCTGGCAGAGGCCAAGGTGCTGGCAGAGGCCAAGGTGATGGCAGGGGAAGAGGCAGGAGAAACTAAAATTGAAAAGACCATAGAAAAAATCATAGAAATCAGCTGAAATTGTATCACTCCACACTAAAGTATGGAGTATGAAGATGCAATTTCTTTAATAAGCTGATTTCTAGGATACAAAGAAATCCTTAAGGATTTCTTGTACAAAAAATGCAGGGCATTTTTACGTACCAAAAAAGCAGAGCATTCATCCCACAACTAAATGCTCAGAAATTGAAAATTTCTGGCATCTTAGAAATGTTCTCACATTTCAAAGAGTTGCGGGTACGACAAAATCAAGGATTTTGTGTACACAAAAACTGAGTTTTTGTTGTATTCTGCTTTTTTTAGTATAAAACAATTAGGAGAAGGATAATAAAACAAAATGAGAATAGCAATCACTGGAGGTAAAGGAGGCACAGGCAAATCAACCATAGCCACAGCTTTAGCAGTTGAATTAGCTAAGTTAAAAAAAGTTCTCCTGCTTGACGCTGATACTGACTGTCCTAATGATCATCTCCTTCTTTCTATTAAGAGAAAAAAAGAGCAGGACATCTATCAGATGATTCCCAAGTGGGATTTTAAAAAATGCATTAAGTGCGGCCGCTGTGCACAGGTCTGTCGGGAAAAAGCCATTGTTTTTGTCAAGAATAAATATCCAATTTTTGTCCCAGATCTTTGCACTGGTTGTTCTGCTTGTCTTCTTGCCTGCCCTACCAAGGCTATCAGTAAAGAAAAACAAATCATTGGAACTATCTATTCTGGTCAAGGTCACGGAATTGATTTATTAACAGCTGAAATGAGAATTGGTTATGAAGAAGCTTCTCCTATTGTTAATGCTCTCAAAAAATTTGCTCAAAAACAGGAGAAAAATAATGATTATGATTACATTCTTGTTGACACTGCTGCTGGAGCTCACTGTAATGTTATCTCTGCCCTGCTCGGCACTGAATTAGCCTTAGCTGTGACTGAACCCACTCCTTTGGGAGCCCACGACCTTGATCTCATCCTAAAACTCTGTTCTGTTCTGGATATTCCGGCCAAGATCATCCTTAACCGCTCTGATGTTGGAGACAAAAAAATGATAGAAAAGATTGCCCAGAAACACAAAACAGAAATCATTGCTCAATTACCTTATAAAAAAGAGATTTTAGAATCATACTCAAAAGGAGAACCAATTGAAGATGAAAGCATAAAAAAGATTGTTAAAATCTTAGAACAAAAAACTAAAGAACAAATCAACATCAAATAAAAATAAATGAAAAAATGAAAACAATAACTGTTTTATCAGGCAAGGGTGGTGTAGGCAAGAGCAGTTTGACAGCTTCATTAGCCCTCTTATTAAAAGAAGAAAACAAGAGGATGGTAGCTGTTGATTGTGATGTTGATGCTCCCAATCTTGCTCTTATTCTTGGAGTGGAAGAATTCCAGACCAGTGAAAAGATTCAGACCAGTGAAAAAGCTAAAATTATAGCTAAGACCTGTCCTCAATGCAAAAAATTGATTGACGTCTGTGTTTTTGGGGCTATTAGCTGGGATGAAAAAAACAACCAGCCTAAGATTAACAGGTTTCTTTGTGAAGGTTGCGGCGCCTGCCAGCTGGCTTTTCCTCAGGGAACAGTCAAGATGGAAAAGGTTCAGAATGCTTTTATTAACACTGCCCAAACAATGTATGGTTTTCCTATCATCTCTGGCCAGTTAAAGATGGGTGAATCTGGCTCTGGAAAAATAGTTGCTGAAGTAAAACAAAAAGCAGAGGCAATAGCTAAAAAACAACAAGCTGAAATCACCCTCATCGATTCATCTCCTGGTATTGGCTGTCCTGTCATTGCCTCAATCCAGGGTTCTGATTTTGTGGTTGCCATCACTGAACCCACTCCCTCAGCCTTTTCTGATCTTAAAAGAGTTCTTAAAGTTGTAGAACATTTTCAAATTCCTTATGGCATTGTCATAAATAAGTATGATATTAATCCTCAATTAACCATAGAGCTTGAAAAGTTTGCCCGGCAAAAAGCCATTCTTTTGGGAAAGATAAGTTATGATAAAAAATTTGTTGAATCTCTGGTGCAATTAACCCCTCCAATTGTTGGTGATGAAAAGATTGAAAAAGAACTAAAAGAGATAATGGTTAAGGTTAATCAGCAGGTTTTTGGAATAAATAAGGATTAAAAAATGAAGAAAAGATAAAAAAAAGCAATAAAGAAAAAATGGTAAAAAAGAAAAAAAATCAAGAAAAGGATCAGGAGAAGGATAAGAATAAAAATCAGCAAAGGCAGGGGAAAAAGAAGAAAGAAAAGCAAGAAGCTGGGAAAAGAGGTAGAGAAGATCTTCTTTTAGGGGAGAAAACAGCTGCTGCTGCTACTTTTACCACTTTTTTCCTGGCTGTGATTAAGGCAGTTATAGGATTTTTTACTGGCAGTGTGGTTGTTTTGGCTGATGCCCTTCATACTGGTGTTGATATTATTACTATTTTTAGTGCTTGGTTTAGTTTGAAACTGGCTGGCAAAGAGCCAACAGAAAAATTTCCTTATGGCTTTTTCAAGGCTGAAACCCTGGCTTCCCTGCTTGTTTCAGCTGTTATCATCTTTGCTTCTGTTGAACTTCTTATTTTTGGCTGGAAAAAATTATTTATTCTCTCTCAACCAGAATATCTTGGATTGGCTTTGTTAGCTCCGATTATCTCTATCATTGCTTCTCTGTTTATTTATTATTACGAGAATAAGATTGGAAAAAAGATTAATTCTCAGGCTTTGATAAGCAATGCTCACGAGACTTTCATGGATATTCTCTCCTCAGGTCTGGTTTTTATTGCCTTAATCCTGGCTTATTTTAGGATTCCTTATGTGGAAGGTATTGCTATTATTGTTATTGCTTTTCTTATTTTAAGGATTGGCTGGCAGGATATTAAAAGTTCTGGTCTGGCTCTGATGGATGTTAGTCCAGGTAAGCAGATAGAAAATAGGATAAAAAGAGCCATCAGTGAAGTCAGGGGGGTGAGTAATATTACTGATCTTAAATTGAGAAGAGCCGGTCCTTTTATTCTTGGTGAGGTTTCTGTTGAAATTAGCGGGTTAACTCATCTTAAGCAGGCCCACCAAGTAACTGAGGTTATTGAGAGTAAAGTCAAAAAAGCTGTGCCTAAAATAGAAACCTTCACTGTTCATGTTGAGCCTAAAAAACCAAAAAGGATTAATTTGGTCATACCTGTCATGGAGAAAAAAGGTCTTAATTCTAAGATTAGCCATCATTTTG
>CAZPDB010000047.1:0-9057 GCA_964585285.1 uncultured Methanosarcinales archaeon | reverse complement strand
AACATAATTTTCTTATTTAATCGAAGAATTGTTGAATCAAATGCAGAACCAATTTTTTCCTTTTCTTTTTTCTCTTTCTTTTTTCCTTTTTTTATTTCTTTGTTTATTCCTTTGTTTATTCCTTTGTTTATTTCTTTTCTAATAATCTTTTCAACTTTTTCTATTGATTGTTTAATATTTAATCTTGTTGTATCAACCACATAATCAAATTTTTTCTCCTCAAAAATATCTGTTCTATATTTTTTCTTTAATCTTTTCTGGTTTGTCTTCATTCTTTTCTTAATATCCTCCACTATCTCCCCTATTTTCATTGTTTTTATTTCTTCAACTTTTCTTAATCCTTTAGGATCATTTTTAATTCTCTCTGCTGCCACTCCCGGATCTGTTTTAAGAAAAATCTTGATTGAGTTTGGCACTAAAAAGAATCCTAGTCTGCCTTCCAGCACAAAGTTGTCTTTGGTTTTTCCCAGCACTATCTGTCTGTGGTCAATTTCTTCATCTATTTTTGGGTCTTTACTTGCTGCCTGCAATAACTTCATTAACTCCATGCTTTTTTTTCTAGCTAACTTTCTCATCAAATTCCCTGTTGAATAAAATCTAAAACCAAACTTTTTAGCTATGGCTTTAGCCACAGTTGTTTTTCCAGATCCAGGCAAGCCACCAATTACTATTTTCATTTTTAATTTTTCTTCTCCTCTCTTTCTCCTTTTCTTCTTTTTTCTTATTCTTCTTTTTTCTTATTCTTCTTTTTTCTTATTCTTCTTTTTTCTTATTATTCAGTCTTTGCTTCTTTCTTTTTTACCTACTATAGGCCCATCTATTTCTTTCTTTTTAAATTATTTCTTTTAGAATTATAAAGCTAAATAAGTATAAAACTAAACAGGTGATTTTAACTGAGATAAAACTAAACAGGTGAAACTAAACAGGTGATTTTAACTTCAATTCTAATTTAGAAAGCTTTTCAAATACTTGCAGTGGTTCTCTGCCTTTTAACAGTTGTGAGCTGACAAAGTTGTGAGCTACATCATGCAGTCCATTTTTAGCTGCTCCTGGTAGTTTTCCCAGACACTCTCCAATCCCAAGAACATCTCCTTCTTTAATCTTTCTGGCCCAGGCAGATTCAAAAGCAAAAGCTTTGGCTTCTTCATCTCTGGTCTCATTCAAGGGAAAACTGGCTACATGTCCTAGCTCATGTCCAATCACCATCATCACCTCATCCAGTGGATTTGCTAAAATAAAGACTTCACTTATTCCAAACCCTTTTTTGTTAAGAGCAAACCCAACAATCCCTGAAACAAATCTCCCTCCTTCTTGTTCTATCCTCTGCTTGAACTCTTCTAAACAACAAAGATTAATTTTTATCTTCTCTTTGCTTAACTCTTTGCCAGTTATTGAGGCAAACACCTTTTCCACTTCTTCTTTAATCTCATTGTAATCATCAATTCTAGCAGTCACAGGTCTTTGCGAATTTAAAAAAGAGGAGCCAGTATTAACAGTGAAACTATCCATCCCAGAAAGCCCATCCAATCCAGAAGAATAACCCGCCATCCTAGATAAATCATATTCATTAGTTTGGTAAATCATTTTAGAAGTTAAACCACTGTAATTGGTTCCGCCAACATCTCCACTATAAAAAGCTGCTCCAAAACCACTTTTCATCCCGCTTCCATAACCATTCCCATTCCCATAACTATTACTGGGACAGTAAGATACCATTCTGTCAATTAAGTTTTTTAAATTTATAAAGAATTTTGTTAGGATTGGGACATTTTTATCATGTCAGGATGTGTTTTTCTTCTTACCTGTTTTTTACTTTTTCTTTTATTCTTGTCTCTCTTTTTTAATGCCTAACTCTTTGAGTTTTCTGGAAAGTGTTTCTGGTCTTAATCCTATTTTCTGAGCTGTTTTCTTTAGCTGAAAATCATTTTCTGCCAGCGCCAGTCTTAAATACTCTTTTTCAAATTCTTTTTCAGCTTCTTTTAAGCTTAACTTAAAAGGCATTAATTCTTCTACAATCTCTTCTGACAATCCTTCTGCTTCTGCATAGAGTTTTTTTAATTTCTTTTCCTGCAGCAAGGTCTTGTACTGGTCCAGCACGCTTTCTATGGCTCCGGCTGTTTCTTCTCTTTTAACATAATATGGTTTGGGCAGTTCTTGCCTTATCTTTCTCACTTCTTTTTCATCCACTATACGGTGGATTGATTTTCTGTCTATCTCAGCTATTTTGGCTACTGCTGATATATTGCCCCAGTTAAGTCTTAACAATTTAGTCAGAAAGGCCTTCTTGAATTTTTTCTTTGCACTCTTAAATAGCTGGTTAGTATCTATTTCTATTCCCAGCAGGGGATTTTTGAGTTTGTCTGTGATATCTTCTCCAATCTGTTCCAGGTTCACGCCCAGAGTTTTTTTTACTGCTTGGTTTATGGCTGGCCTGACTCTTTCTTCCAAAGCTTTTTCCAGGTCTTTGATTCTTTTTTTACTTATCTCTCCTTTTTCCTCTTTTTCTCTTTCTTCCTGTTTTTCCCCTAATTTTTCTTCAGTCATTTTTACTTATTGCTTTTTCTAATCTTTTCATTCTTTGCCAGTTTTCTTTTAATTTTTTATTGCCAGCTCTAATTATCTCTCTCAAATAATCCTTGTTTATTAATAAGTTTCCTTTTCTCATCACAATTGTTTCCAAACCTTCATCAGAGCCAATCTCAACTACCAATCTCTTCTTGGTTGCTTGTATTCCTGACCTTCTAAAACCAATTTCTCTTGCTTTGTTCACTAACTCTTGAGCTCTTTCCAAACTTGAACAGCCAATATGCAGAATCATTGGCTCTTCTTTAAACCAGACTTCTTTTTTATTCTTTTTTCCTCTCAATTCTTTAATGCGCAGATTCAATCTTTTCCAAACCCTTTCTATCCCTCTGGGTTTGATTAAGTCATGGGAAACAAATAATTCTTCAATCCTATTTTTTCTTCTTGGTATTGAAAAAGAAATTAGTCTGCTTCGTCCAGAACAGCTGCTGCTAGTAAAATAATCTTTTTTCTTGTTTATTTGTTTAATTAAGGAAAGTATTTTTGTATCAATTCCTTTCTTTTTACTTTTATCTTTTTTATCTAAAGTGTTTTTTTTAAGCTCATCAAATTTCATAAAGAGAATTAATTCAGGGCAGTATAAAAAGTTTATTAAATAGAGAATTAAATAGAGACGGGATAAACAGATTACTTAACTTTTCTTCTTTCTTTTTCCAGTATCTGTTTGATCTTGTCCACGAATTCTGTTGCTTCTTTGTAATATCTTTCATACTCTGGTCCGCTTATTTTTTTAATCTCTCTGCCCTCTATTTTTTTGGCTAAGTCAAAATATTTCTTGATAATAGCTGGATAAGTTTTAGGCAGGATTTTTTTAGAGACTATTTTTTCCTTAACCAGTTCAGACACATGAGCTGGTGTAGGAGGTATCTCCCCATAATGCATTAGTATGGCGTGTGAGGCATCAATTACTGCCCAGTAAAGATCTAGTGCTGCTTGTAAGATATGCCATTGTGAGTTTCTTAATGTTGTCGGCGCTCTGACAAAATAATTCCAGACGCTTTCTGCAGTTGGTCTGATCCTTCCCTGTATCAATAACACCCGTAGCGGATCAAAAAAGCCACTATCAATTAGAGCCACCCCATCTCTTAAGATATTAACTGCTACTGGATCTGATGATCTCAGATATTCCCAGAAGGAAGTCAGTCTTAGTGTGGTCACATGAAGTTTATCAGAAATATCTGCTACCAGATTCTCAATAATTATTCGGTAAGTTTGCGTGATCTCCCGACTCAGTTGAACAGAAACATCATCTACAATTATTAACACATCAATATCTCTTGTTTTTGTTGCTTCTCTACTGGCTGAACCAAATAAGATAACACTTTTAACAAATGATCCAAATTCATCATAAACTTTTTTAGCAAATTCGCGTGCTATTTCTGTCTCTTCTCTGGGGTATTCTTGGATATTGGGGTTTTCTCTGGGGTTAATCTTGAATTTCATCTCATTTAGTCTCTTTTTTACTGTTTATTAAGTTTTTTAACTATTTTAGAATAAGAACAAACCATAAATCAATTTTTATCAGTTTTTAAGCTAAAAAGATGGAAAAAATGATAAAATCTATTAAAAATAGAAAAAAAGGCAAGAAAAAGAAATAAAAAAATTTAATTAAATAAAATTAATTAAATAATTTCTTTGAGTTTTTACTTTTATTTCTTGACCATCACTACTAAACCGATCAAGCCAACCACCAAGATTACATTAACAGCTACTAGGAACCAGATATAATTGGGTGTTCCTCTCCAAGAGACAGTGGTTGATGCTGGTACTGCATTAACTACTGAAGTGCTTCCTGGTTGTTGTCCATCTATGCCTGTTCCTGGACTGATGGTTTGATTATCTGTTCCAGTATCATCATCGTCATCATCACTATCATCAGGAAGTTCGCTTCTGCATTCCTCAACAGTTAGGGTGACTATATCTGAATCACTTAATTCATCTTCTCTGGTGTAAACATCTATATAAATTGGGTAACTGCCTGCTTGAGCATCTCTGGCATCAATGTTAAAAGTTCTGCTGACTTCGCTTTCATCATCATCTCCTGATTCTAGTTCATAATCTTCAGTTAGTGATATTCCTAATTCAGTGTTTTTAATAGTCAGAACCACATCGTCTTCATCTTCTTCTCCAATATTTTTAAGATCCACTAACAGGTTGGTGTTTCTGGTGCAACCGAGTGTTTCCAGGGTTAGGTCTGCTTTTTGGATAATGACCTCGTGTTTTTCCTTATCAACTTCCAAATAAAAAGTCATTGAATCCTTTTGTGTTCTGTCATTGTCATCTTCTCCTTCCACTTCTACCAGCACTTCGTATTTTCCATCATTGTCTAAATCCCAGGGCAGATTACCAAAGTCCAGAGTTACTTTATCATCTTTGCCATCTTTTAATTTGCTGATAGTTTCTTCTTCTTCTAAATCATCTCCATCATCAATATCAAAAATGGTCACTTCTATATCAATATCTTCAATTTCTATGTCTTCATTATATCTATTTTTTACTTCTACTATGATTTCTAGTTCTGAGTGAGGTTTTATTTTTTCTCCGCAGGTGTCTCCATCACTTACTTTATCTGAATCTCCATCAACTTCTACTTTGACTTGAGTGATTTCTAATTTTGATTCTGGAGCAATCCAAACATCTGCTGTTTGATTGACCTGATCAGATATGACTTTCACCTGGCCGATTTTGTGTGCCCCGCTCGCTTCTCCTTCGGGAATGGTTATTTCGAGAGTGTAGCTTTGTTCACTGCCTGGAGTTAATACTGGTACTGGTGTGGTCGGGCTTATTCCTGCTTGGTATTTGCTGTTCAGGCTTGTTTCCACATAAACATGTGTTAGGTCAAGGTTTCCATCATTTTTAATCTTGAAATTTTTAGATTCTGTGTTATTGGTTTCCACATCTCCAAAATCAATTTTGGCTACGCTTATCTCATAGGATGCATCCTGCATCTCCACTTTTAATTCTGTTGTGGCCATTTGTTCTCCATTAACTGAAACATTGATGTTTCCGCTGTAAGTTCCTGCAGCTAGCATAGAAACGTTTATTCCTTCCAGATTTACTTCTACATTTATTTCCTCGCTTTCTCCGATCTGAAGTTCGACTGCTTCTGGATTAATAGTTACTTTTTCTTTGTCAATGATAAAATTATTATTTTTCAGGTCACCAACTAATTCCAGATCAACTATGTTAAAATTAACATTTCCACTATTAGTGATGTTAAGAATGGTTGATCCGCTGTTATCAACAGTTTTTATCATGTTTATCACAGCTGGCTGGCTGGCTGTTAACTCTTCTCTTTCAGCTACATTTACTTGAAGATAAACATCTTCATCCTGACTCCAGTCAGCTCTTAACCCATTCACTCTAATCTCCCCTGAATAACTTCCTTGTTCTTTTCCTTGGGCTACACTAACTGTAGCTGTTACTTCTCTGGTTGCTCCAGCATTAAGACTGACATTAGCTGGCTGGCTGATGTTAAATCCAGCAGCAACAGTGCTAAAAGAAAAATCAAGAGGCACATTTCCTGTATTATTTATAGTAAAACTAACTTGTCCAGAATCTATATCACTTATATTTAATTCAATCAAATCCTCAGCCACTATTTCAAAACCTGGATTGGCTGGGGTGGCATTAATAGTAAAATTAATACTGGCATTGCTTCCGTCACTAGCCACAGCCATTATTTCTGCTTGAGCTAATTCATTAGCTTCTCTTTCTGGTAAGACAATTTGATAATCTGCTTGCTCTGTCTCTCCAGCAGCAATGGTTAAGTTAGTCGGGGTCAGGTTAACTACTGCTATGGGAGTGGAGTTTCCTTGAATAAATAATCCTTGAGATGAAAGAGTGACATTGGTCTCATTTAATCCTCCGTTGGTCACAGAAATTGTTCCTTCAATAGTATCTCCCCAAAATGCTTCCATATCATTCACATCTTGCATGGAAATATCAGCTTGAGCTAAAGCACTAAACATTAAAACAAATAAAGCAGTTATTAATAACCAAAATGTCTTTTTTATTTTCATCTTTTAAACCCCCAATATTTTTGTTTGATTTTAAACTTAATAATTTCAGTCCAATAATTTTGTCCTTAAAACTTTTGCTAAACTCTGAAATATGCTTCAAATTTTATATTCCAGAGCCTAATTATCACCACAAATCTTTTTTAACACTGCAAAGTGGTGATTATTTATAAACCTTTCGGTTGATAGATAAAAAAAGAACTTAAAAAATTAATATATGATTGTGGGAAAATCATAGAAAAAAATTATACAAAAAGATATATATATTTAGCATATAATAGAAAAGTAGATATAAGCATATAATAGAAAATTTTATAATAATTAATTTTTAAATGTAATTATGCTTATCCAATGGTTAGGACATTCAAGTTTTAAGATTAAGATTAATCCTGATTCTGTCACCCCATTAATTATATACCTAGATCCTTTTGCTGGTGAAAATGAACATTATCAGGAAAAAGCTGATCTAATCCTGATCAGTCATGGCCACTACGATCACTGCAGTCAGGAAAAAATCAACCTTACCAGAACAGACCAAACTGTTATTTTAACTTCTCAAGACAATACCTCAGAAATTTTTGAGAGTAAAATCCTTAAACCAGGCCAAACCTTTAATTTTCAAGAAACCACTATCAAGGGAGTGCCTGCTTATAACATTGGCAAAAATTTTCATCCCAAGGCATTTAATCATTTGGGCTTCCTTATTTATGCTGAAGGCAGAATATTATATTTTGCTGGCGACACTGATCTTATTCCTGAAATGAACAATATTAAAGCAGATATTGCTTTGATACCTGTTTCTGGCACTTATGTTATGACTGCCAGGGAGGCAGTAGAATCAGCTAAAAAAATCAAACCTAAAATAGCTATTCCTATGCATTATGGTTATGGCATTGTCGGCCATCAAGATGATGCTGAGATTTTTAAAGAACTTCTTGAACCAGAAAATATAACTGTTATTATTTTTGAACAAGGAGAAGAAATTGAGGTTTAATTTTGAGATTTAATCTTTCATCATAATCCTCAAAAATCATCATCAAGAATCCTTAGAAGATAACTCAATCAAACAAGTAAACAAGTTCAGTCAACCAAGTAAACAAGTTCAGTCAACCAAGTTTAATCAATCAATTCAATTTCAATATTGAGATTTTCAGGGATGTGGACTCTCATCACCAGTCTTAGTGCTCTTTCATCAGCACCAAAATCAATTAGTCTTTTATGAATTCTCATCTCGTATCTTTCCCAGGTGGCTGTGCCGTCACCACAGGGACTTTTTCGAGTAGTCACTTTTAATTTTTTAGTCGGCAGGGGAATTGGTCCTCTCATAACTACTCCAGTCTTTTCTGCGATATCCTTGATTGCCTGGCAGATTTCATTGACCTTCTCAATGTTAGTGCTGGCAATTTTTATACGTGCTTTTTGCATTGTCTATTTCCTGCCTTTTTCATGATAAAACTATTTTTTCACCATGATTTTTTCTTTTTTCTCAGGAGCTGATTTTCAAAAACAAAATAAAAAAATTAAAAGATTTTTGGTCTTTACTCTTTCTTGACCAGGTCAATACAGATTCCAGCTGCTACTGTTTGTCCAGAATCACGCACAGCAAACCTGGACATCTCTGGATTCTCAGATTGTTTTTCAATCACTACTGGTGTGACTGGTTTAACCTTAACTACTGCTGCATCTCCAGTCTTGATTGTTTGTGGGTTCTCCTCTTTTGTTTCCCCACTTGCTGGATCTAATTTCTTGACCATTTCTGTTACCCGACAAGCTACCTGAGCAGTGTGGATATGGAAAACAGGTGTATATCCCACTGTAATTACGCTTGGATGGTTTAAAACAATTAATTGTGCTGTGAAATCCTGAGTGACAGTTGGCACATTATCACTATGGCCAACTACATCTCCTCTAGCAATCTGTTTTTGCTCTATGCCTCTAACCACAAACCCGATGTTGTCTCCTGGTTCTGCTTGCTGCATTGCTTCGTGATGCATTTCTATACTCTTAACTTCTCCACTCACACCCTTGCCTTCTCTTGCTGGCACCACAATTACCTTGTCTCCAACTTTTATCACTCCTGTTTCTACTCTGCCTACTGGCACTGTACCAATCCCAGCAATTTTGTAGACATCCTGGATAGGCAGCCTTAATGGTTTATCAGTTGGTTTTTCTGGTGCTTCCAAGCCATTCATTGCATCTAAAAGGAATGGTCCTTCATACCAGGACATTTTCTCTGTTTTTTTGGTGACATTATCCCCGGCAAAAGATGATATAGGTATGAACTTAACTTTTTCTAAATTCCAGCCAGCTCCTTGAAGCATTTTTTTGGATTCTTCCACTACTTCTTTGTATCTTTCTTCTTTGTAGTCAACACCAGCTATGTCCATCTTGTTAATAGCCACAATCAACTGTCCTACTCCCAAGACTTTAGATAATCTAGCGTGTTCTATTGTCT
>CAZPDB010000046.1:0-9092 GCA_964585285.1 uncultured Methanosarcinales archaeon | reverse complement strand
AGAACAGATTATTGTGGTGGCGCCTAAACTTTCTGCTGCAGGGAGTTTCCTGATTAACATATTTTTTTCTGCTAGTCTCTTTGTTCCCATAGATAGTCCTGCGGTCACAACAAGAGGTAATGCGTTCGGGACTACAGCAACAGTTAAAGTTAAAGCAAATAAAAGCATCTTGCCAAAGGTCAGAGTTCCTTGTAATGTTCCTGAAACTAATACAATAATAATTAAAATTATAGCTATAACTCCAATCTGTTTTGCTAATCTGGTGAATTTTATCTGTAATGGTGTTTGAACCTCTTTTGTTGTTTGCAGGGATGTGGCAATTCTTCCAAATTCTGTTTTCATGCCTGTTTTAGTAACAATACTTTTTCCTTTTCCATATGTTACTGCAGTGCCCATAAAAGCCATATTTTCTTGGTCTGCTATAGAAGTGCCTGATTTAAATGATTCAATGACTTTTTTTGATGGAACAGACTCTCCAGTCAAAGATGCTTCATCTATTTGTAAACTTGATAGTTCAATAATCCTTGAATCTGCTGGAACAATATCTCCAGCTTCCAGCAAAAGGATGTCCCCTGGAACAACCTCTCTTGCAGGTATTTTCTGTTCTTTTCCATTACGCAGAACCTTTGCTATCGGAGCAGATATTTTTTCTAATGCTTCAATTGCTTTTTCAGCTTTGAATTCTTGGATAAATCCGAGTATAGCATTTAAAAGCACAATTCCAAATATTGCTATTGATTCAATTCTTTCTCCCAGAAATAGAGATAAAAATCCTGCAAAAATAAGCAGTAGGATCAGCGCATTCTTAAATTGGCTGATGAAGAGGGTTAATGCAGTAAGTCTTTTTTCTTTCTGCAGTTCATTATAGCCAACTTCTTCTAATCTTTTCTTAGCTTCATTTTTAGTTAGGCCTTTTTCAGAAGAACTTTTTAATGATTTTATTGCTTCTGATGCACTTATATTATAATAATCTACCACTTATATCCCTCTTTTATTTTATGATTCTCAATAACATTCCAGTAAAAGCAAGATAAACTGTTCTCGCATTAGTTATTTTAACTCCAATGCTCAAAAAAATAAAAGTCATCACAAATATTTAAATTAACATTAAAAGTAATGTTTTTTGGTTCCATAATTCTTGATAAATAATTAGTTATATTTATAAATGTTACTTTCTTAAAATAATCCTGCAATTTAACTTATTTAAAAAATATTAGAAGAGTCCTTTATTTATAGGTAATAATAATTGTCATTAGTTCTACACAATCACCACAATTTCTCATTTCTTTTCAGAATGTTTCTTAGCTAAATATGCTTTGTAAGCTCTCATTGCTGCTGCTTTAGTTTTATATATACATTTTCCATGCCCTATTTTCCATTTTCCATTTGAGCATTTTCTTACTGGCATTTTTTCACTTTTTTGTATATTTTTCAAATTTTTCTTCAACAACTTTCCAGTCCAAATTTTTGAAAAATGCTTCTATGTATTTCTTTTTATCAGGTCCATAATCAAGATAATAAGCATGCTCCCATAAGTCAAGTGCCATTATTGGAGCTGCATTCCAGACTGCCCCTTCATCGTGAAAATCCACTAGATAATTATGCAGTTTGTGATCGCTCCAGTCGTAGCAGAGCAACGCCCACCCCCTGGCTGCACCTGCGCAGACCATAAATTCTTTTTTCCATCTTTCATAACTGCCAAAATCTTCTTTTATTTTCTTCATCAATTTTCCTTTAGGTTCTCTGCCTTTTCCTCCTAAATGCCCAAAATATGTCTCGTGCAGGACCATTCCTGAAGCATTATGGCTCTCTGCTTTTTTTAATTCTCTTATCCCTTCCAGATGGCCTTGACTCAATTTGGCTTCAATCTTGTTCTTGCCCTTAACATAACTGGCGTAATGCCTGTCATGATGAAGCTTGATCTGTTTTTCAGATATTCCTTTTAAAGAATTAGAGTTGAATTTTAATGGTTTGATTTTGTGCATTTTTTCACCTTTTTTTTATAAGATTAGTTTGTTTTATTAAATATTTTTTGTTTTTATGCTTTTTTATTACAAGAATTCTTATAAGCTTAAACATTTTCTTTGTTATCTTATGAGTTATACCAAGTTTTTTAAGGATTTATTAAGTAAAGAAGAAAAATCTTTTGTTGGTTCTCAGGCAGAGATTGCCAGGGAAAAACACAAGAGAAAACTTAATCTTGGTTTTGAAAATATTGAGAAAATCCTGGAAGCTATTGCTCTTAAAGAATGGAAAAAAAAAGCAGAAAAAGGAGTGGAAAATTTTCTTCAAACCACCCCGTATAATACAGGAGATATTCCTATTGTCGCTCCTCCTCCACCTATGAAAGATGAAGAAATAGTTCTTCCTCAAATTTTTATCCGTGTTCTCGTTGTGGAAGAAGAAAAAAAAGTGGGAGACAAAGTTGTTGGCCACAACTCGCCCCAGTATCTGGTTAAAGAAACAGTTGTTTATCCAGGCAAGGATGGAGTTGTGCAAACAAAGACTTATTCTCTTGATAGACTGGCTAGAAAGATTGACTTATTTTATTCAAACCGGGCCTAAATGTTTTTTAAGAATATGATAAAGATCTTCTGTTTCCGGCATCAATTTCCTTTCTTGCCCAAGAAAAACTGGCAGCTCATAAAAATTTAAGAATTTTGCCTGAGATAATTCTGAGTTCAGCTCTATTCTTTCATCTTCAAGTACAAAGTAATAAACCCCGCACATTTCCCTATCTTTTGGATCTAATTCTTTTCTATACCATTCCAAAAAGACTGGTTCAATATATCCCCTGCCGCATTCTTCCTCTAATCCCCTAATCACTGCTTGATTAGAGCTTTCTCCCAACTTAACATGTTCTCCAAAGGCAATGCTCCAATACCCTGGATAAAATGATTTTCCAGTTGATCTTTGAGTAACACAAATTCTCAACCATGGCAGATTGTACAAGGCCAATTCTTGGTTAAGCAGGAAAAAGATGACACTTTGGTGAAGAATCCCTTGTTTATGGACCTCCCATCGCTTTAATTCCTTTAGCTCTAATTGTCCCTCCTGCGTTTCTTTTAAAAGGGCATTGTTCTTATCATCAACTGCTTTTAAAAACTCATTAGGATTATCCACTGATCTTTTAGGCATAAAGAGATGAATAAGAAGATTTTTAAAAAGATTGTTATTCTTAGGTGTTAGATTATGGAAGCAGAAAACTTAGAAGAAGACTCAGAAGAAAAAATAATAGATAAACAAGAATTAAACCAGCTTTTGGATCAGGCTCAGAAAGTTTATCAGCAGAATTTTCCTTTGCAGACCTGGTTTGGTAGATGTGTTTTTCTAAGTTGGTATTGTAAAAAAGGCACTTGTAATTTTTGTTATCGTTCCACTATCCAGCACAAGATCAGGCATCGTCAACAAGCCAGGAGAAGCCTTGCCTCAGTCCTCACTGATGCTTTGATTGGCAAGCATTTTGGCTGGCGTTTTGAATTCCTCACTGGAGGTTATGATATCTTTCCCTTGCCTGACTTAATAAGAATTTCTCAGCTCGTTTCTCATATCTATCAACAAAAAATTTGGTTAAATCTTGGCTTGTTTAAGCAGGCAGAGCTTGAACAGTTCAAGCCTTTTGTTGAAGGAATTTGTGCTAGTATTGAAACAGTGGAAAAAGAACTGCACAACCAGGTCTGTCCTGATAAGCCTATTGAACCTTATGAAGAAATGTTGGAAACAGCTCAGAATCTCTCACTTAAAAAGAGCGTCACTATTGTTATTGGTCTTGGTGAGAAAAAACAAGACCTTCACCTGCTTCATCAATTCATTGCCAGGCATAAGCTGGACCGCATCACTTTTTATGCTCTTAAACCAGTCAAGGGCACTCCTTACACCTGTTCTCCTTCTCCTGAGTATTATGCTTGGTGGATTGCCCAAACCCGCATTAGATTCCCTCAGCTTCAGATTATGGCTGGTCTCACTCCAAAAAAGGTTGATTACACCAAACTTATTCTACAGGCTGGTGCTAACTCCATCACCAAGTTTCCAGCTATTAGAAAGTTTAATTCTCCAGAAGCCAAGTTGATTGAGGAACAAGCAAAGGCAGCTGGTCGTACCTTTCTTGGTTCTTTGACCAAAATGCCCCATATCAACTGGGATAAAAAAATAGATCAGCTTGATCCATCTCTCTTTTCACCAGAATTAAAACAAGAGCTTAAGAAAAAATTAAATCTCTACCTCAAAAAAATTAAAACTTCTAGCTAATTCCTCCAGGCTCAACTCTCTCAAGTAACCATCTTCCACCAGCAGTATCTTTTTTAACCTGTCTATCCCCTTTTGTCCTTGGGTGAAAAATTCAAAACCTCCGGCCACCCTGGTTAATAGTCTTTTTAATTCATCCACTGAATCATTCATTTCCCATAGAGAGTAAGGCATTTCCTTCTGCAAATTTTCTAATTTTTTCTGAGCTAATCTTGGGGTCAAATCTGATTGCAGAATATTCTTTCTGTTCATTCCTCTTCTTTCAATCTCACTAAATAATCTTTCTGGAGAATAATCACTTAATCTTTCCAATATTAATTCTATTGACTCAAATGAAAGATAAATCTGGATGAGGTCTTCTTCTCTCATTTCTTCTATTTTTTTATTCTTTGGACAAAGTGGCAGTGCAAAATTCTCTGCTATGTCCTGCAATAAATAGTCTGTTTGCTCTTGTGTATAAGCTATCATTCTTTTCCAGTAGAGCCATTCCCTGACTGTCTCTTTTAACTGACTATTAACACCTACCAGATGTTCCAGAAGACAATCCACTCTGTTATAAAAATCTTCAGCCCCTAATTGTCCTAAAAAAAGTTCATTTCTTAGCTTCCAGTATTCTATTTGTGCATAATCTGCTCCTAACATAACCATTTTCTTTTCTCCCCCTAATAAGTATGAAAAGGGTGAATAATGCTGGGTATATAAATTTTATTTATAACAAGATGATTTATTTCTCATAATATAACCTTTAAGGTAAATTAAGGTAAACAAGAAGATGCACTTGTTAAAAAACACAAAACTTTAAAAAGAAAAAACCCAATTTTAATTAAAAAAGGTGAATTCAAGGGTGTTTTGATGAGAATTAAAAAAAGAAATATGTCAATTTTGTTTTTATTAATTATTTCCCTCTTTATTTTTATTCTGTTCGTTCCTTTTGTTCTGGCTCAAAGAGGCGGAGCTACTGGTGTTTTAGGCACCTTTGCGGATGTTATTTTTGGCCGCGCTTTTAACATGGCTCGTTTTTATGCTCGTTATGGTGCTATTATTGATTTTATTCTTGTTACTATTATTATGACTGTTTTAACTCGTTTGGGTTTGGAGAGGATGGAACGTTTTAGTGGTGCTCTGGGAAAGAAAGTTTCTATTGCTGTTGGTCTCACTCTTGGCCTGGCTACTTCTGTTTTTATGGCTGTTAATCAAACCACTTTAGTCCAGCTTTTTGGGCCTTTTTTCCTTTTATTAATTGCTTTCATTCTTTTCTTTGCTTATCAGTTTGTCGGTCTATTCACTGAAGATTCCAAGTATAAAGCTCTTGGCCCAGCTATTGGTTTTTTAGCTCTTTACAGTTTTGCTCCTCAAGGTATGGCTGTTCTAAGCAAGGTCCCTCTAGGCGGTGCTGATTTGGGAGCTCTTCTTTACTCACTGGCCCTCTTGTATGTAATGGCTTTTTTTATCTGGTTTTTGATCTGGATGTTCAAGCAGATTTTTCAGATGTTTCGCGGGGTTATTCCCAGCAGAGGTAATGGTGCAGGTGGTGGTGGAGCTGGCAGTGGTCAAGGAGGCAATGTTGATCGTCCAGTTGCAGTTGATCCAGTTGATCCTGCTACCACCCCTAATCTTAACTTAAATGAATTAAAAGATATGACCAGAAGGGTCATCAGGGAAGAACTTAATAATATTTTTGATCAGAGATTAAGAGATTTATTAGTTGAGATTAACCAGGGGTTTAACCAGGTTTTTGATGATATTAAGGTTCTTGATGATAATAGCAAAGTAAGGTATGAAAGTTTAGATAACAAAGTTGATGTTTTTTCAGAGATTGTCAATAGAATAGATACAAAAATAAATAAAGTGAATCTTAGGTTAGGTCGTGCTTTTGTGTTGATTTCTAAGCTAAAGAATAAGATTGTTGAAGGTATTGAGGGTATGTTTTCTGAAGATTTTATTAATAAATTTAATGATCTTATGAATTCTGTTGGGGTAATTCAAACTGAGTTAACCAATCAAAAAAAGATTATAGAAGAATTGAATTATAAGATCCCACCGGATATTTTAACTATGCCTGAATTCAAAACCAAGGTTGATGCACTTGAGGAGCATCTTTCTGGGCAGCATCAGGAACAAATTAAAAAACTTGAAGGGATACATCAAGAAATCTTTTCTTTGGCTGGGGAATTTGAAAAATTCCAAAATAATCTTGAACAAATGATTAAACAACAAGGGATTAATTCTCAGGAGTTAACAGCTATTAACACAGCCATTCAAACTTTGCAGATAATAATTAAGCAAATCCAGGGTGGGAATACCAAGGCTAATAAAAATATTTTAGAAGAGTTAAAAAAGATGAAACAAGAGATAGCTGGTAAATTAGATAATATTAATCAATCAATCAGAAAAATTTCTGGTGATATTAAAGGTGTAGTTGAGCTGATTGGGCAACAAAACAATCTGGGAAAAGAGATGATAGAAAAGATAGAGGAATTTTCAGAGGAATTTGATGCTTTTGTGGATCTTTCAGTTGATGTCTGGGCTAAAGGCAGTGAAGAAAGAAAAGAGATTATTGAAATAGCTAAAAGGATTGAAGAAGCAGTCAGTCAAGAATCTCCTCAGGTGGTTGTCCAACAGTTTAAGCAACTAAACATACTCCTCCAGCGATTAACTCCTCAAGTGATAGAACTTAGTGAAACATCTCAGAGGGGACTTGATGCTCCTATACCAAAAATTCCCTCTATTAAGTCAACAGAAGATCTTAAAGCTATTCCAGCACCAGCAGAAAAGGCTAAACCCGCATCATCACTAACACCCACTGATAAATCTGCACTTAAGAACATGCGAAAACATCTGGCTAAAGAAGAAGACCAACTTAAAAAACTTGGAAAACTGATTGAAAAATTCCAGAAAAAATATCCTAGATTATTAAAAGATTATGTTGATTACAGGAAAAAAAGAGAAACAATCACTATTCAGAAAGAAGGAGACCAGGAAAAATTTAAGGAATTTGAAAAAGAACTTGATAAAAAAAGAAAAAAACTGGAAAACCTTTACTTAGAAATGTGGAATTTAATGGTTGCTATCAAGGGTAATTTTTTATGGCAGGTTGAAGAAGTGATTGCTTATCAATTGCCCACCCATCTTTATGATCAGCCAATCAGAGTCATGAAGCACGAAGAAGAATTAACTACTTCTATCAAATCCACTAATTTTGGTCATTGGATGATAAATGCTAGTTCTCAGGTAAAAATGGATGTTAACACTCTTCAAAAAAGAATGAGAAAAGAGGCTACTGCAGTAGTCAATCTTGAAAATAATTTTGCTGTAGCTTATCAATATTTCAAGGATAATTTCAATCAATCAGAAATCAAGGGCTTTGCTACCAGATTAAGTAACTTATATAGTTCCCTGCTTGATTGTTTTAATGAGACTAAAACAACTATTGAGACTATTTTAGATAAATTATAACTGCTCTTCTATCTATTTATCTAGCTTTTGATTTCTATACCTCACACTAATAATCTTTATATTTGATGAAATTATCATTTCAATATAGGACTATTACAGGGAGAACAATATCATGCTTGTGTTTATCCTTATTTAACCGATCTCTTCTTTTTTAATCTGCCTTTTTTACTTTTTCAAATCTTTCTGCTGTCATAAGCCCAGTGCAATAAAGCTTGTCTTTGTTTTTTCCGACAATCTAAATCCTTTTTCCTGCAATTTTTCTTAATCTGTCCAATATGCCTCTTCATAGCTTTCCATCTTTTGATCTGTTTTTCATCTTCCTCAGGCAATCTTCTGCCCATATAATATCTGCAGTACCATTGAAACCATCCTCTGGGATCGTGTTTTTCATTAATCCACCCCTTTTTTCTCCAAATTTTTAATGACTGGGAAGCATCAACCATAAAATAATTTAGAGAGGGGTCTTTTTTTTCTGGTGATAGCTTGGCTTTCTTATACCAGCTTTTTGGAAATTCTCTACCGCAATCAGTCATATACTTGCCGCCAAAAACTCCCAGCTCCAGTATCTGCTTTGGAGTCAGCTCTGGTTTGAAATCAGGATGAAAATTTTTGCCAGCAGGCTCAGTTAAATTATAAACATACCCTTTCTGCATCTTATCATTGACCACTATTTTTTTCTTTTTCATTTTATCTCATTATATACTTCACACTCCAGTATTAAAATGTTTTTATTTCAGGATTAAGTCAATTTTGTTTTTGAACTATTTTAATTTACTATCATTCTATCTGACTCAAGAAATAAGCTGCTGCTCCCTGCACTCCAATCGCTGGTAATTTTGTTCTGACTATGCTTGGTTTTTCCAAAGAGGGCAGATTATAATCTCCCCTGCTCAATTCATATAATTCTATGGCTGGCTCAAACAGGATGTCCCAGTCTTTTGTCTGGCTGCCCATTAGAACTATTATCTCAATTGGGTTAAAAGCAGAGAGCATTTTGCCAAAGGAATCTGCTATGGCCTTTACTTGTTCATCTCTTATTGTTTTCTGAGGTTCTCTATCAGGATTTTCTCTATAAGCTTGATAAACATGTTTGGCTTTGATTGAATTTATGATTAATTTCATAGCTGCTTCTTCACATAAATCACTTAATAAAGCTCTGCCGCCAATATCCACAGCCTCACTATTATAATCCTCAGCGCTCCTTTGCATAATAGGGTGGTCAATCTGGCAGGTCATAGAAAAATAATTTTTTGCCATGGCTGCTGCTCCGTTTCCACTGACATAAACCTCTAAGTGTCCTCTTGCACCGCAGCCGCAGAACAAATCTCCATCTGGTTTGTAAGCCAGGTGACCAAACTCTGCTGTGCTCACATTCTTACCATTTCTGACCA
>CAZPDB010000045.1:0-9128 GCA_964585285.1 uncultured Methanosarcinales archaeon | reverse complement strand
AATGTTGAAGTTTAAAAATATTTCGAGGGGGTTTTGGGCAATTACACATAACATCCATTAAACCCGTAAAATATTCGGGTTAAGTGAAAGATTTCTGGAAAAAGGAGGTAAAGACTTTTTAAGGATAAGTGCTAGAAGTTCTGATATGGTTTTTGAGGTGGATAATTGGGAAAAGAAGGTGGTAAAGGAATGTGAGTTAAGAGGTTATTCTAAAAAGACAAGAAAAGTGTATATTTTCTACATTGAAAAATATTTGAAATCAGGCAAGGAATTAGAGGATTTTCTATGGGACTTGATTAAAAAAGGCAAGGCCAGACAAACTGTGCGCATAGCTGGGTTTGCAGTCAAATTCTATCACAGGATAAACAAAGAAGTAAACAAAACAGACATACCAAATATTAAATCTGGGAAAAAACTGCCCACAATCATTTCTAAAAAAGAAATTATGGCCATGATTAATTCAACTAATAATCGCCAACACCAACTGATAATAATGACTCTTTATGCCTGCGGATTAAGACTAAGCGAACTAATCAATTTAAAATGGCAGGACATTGATTTTAAAAGAGCGGTTATTCAGGTCAGGCAAGGCAAAGGCAGAAAAGACAGATTGATTATGCTACCAAAAAAACTGAGAAAACAACTAAGAGTTTTGCCTGAAAAACAAGGATTTGTTTTTATCTCAGCAAGAAAAAGAAAATATTCTCCAAAAACAATCCAGGAAATGGTAGCTAAAGCATCAAAAAGAGCAAGGATAAAGAAAAAAATCACTCCCCACACATTAAGACATTGCTTTGCCACTCACCTACTGGAGAAAGGCACTGATATCAGATTAATCCAAAGATTGCTAGGCCACAGCAGAGTTGAAACAACAACCATCTACACCCAGGTTTCTAACAATGACCTGACAAAAATCAAGAGTCCACTTGACGAGGCTTAAAATGATTAATTTTCTTCTAGCTCTGGGATTAGGACTGGGAGCAGGAACAATAACAGGCTTGGTGCCTGGAATACATGTTAATCTCATCTGTACCTTTCTACTAGCTGGCAGTGCTTATTTATTGGGATTTTTTAATCCAACTGAATTAGCTTGTTTTATTGTGGCAATGAGCATTACTCACACCTTTCTCGACTCAATCCCCTCAATATATCTAGGAGCTCCTGATTCATCTCAGGTTCTAGGAGTGCTTCCTGGACACAGATACTTGTTAAGAGGTCATGGGCATAAGGCAGTGCTCTTAACCTTGATAGGGAGTTTTTACGCGCTGCTCATCGGGATGTTATTATTACCATTGATGATTTATCTAGTGCCAAGAATTTACGAATTTATCAAAGGATTTTTGGTCTGGATTCTGATTGGAATAGTTCTCTGGAATTTAGCAGAAGAAAAAAAGAAAATTTGGGCTTTAACAGTCTTTTTATTTTCCGGAGTTTTAGGCTGGTTAGTTTTTGGATTAGAGATGGATAATGGATTATTTCCAATGTTAAGCGGATTATTTGGGGTTTCAACTCTGCTTTACAGTTTGTTTCAAAAAACAAGTTTGCCCAAACAGATTGTGGCCAGGAAGATTAGTGTTAGAAGATGGCATGGAGTCAAAGCAGTGATGTCCAGCACATTAGCAGGAGGAATGACTGCTTTTCTACCAGGTATTGGAGCCAGCCAAGGTGCAATAATTGCCATGAAACTAGCTCGAGATATAGGGGATCAAGGATTTTTAATATTAGTCGGAGGAGTGAACACTGTTAATTTTTTACTGTCCTTAGCCACCTTTTACACCATTGACAAGGCCAGGAATGGAGCAGTGATTGCAGTTCAACAGTTATTGGAAAGTTTTGATTTAGGAATGTTGATTCAGTTATCTTTGGTGGCTTTGATTGCTGGAGGGTTGGCAACAGTGACAGGAATACTGGTTTCTAGGTTGGCTGCAGCAAGAATTGCCAAAGTTAAATATTCAGCAGTTGTTTCTTTTACTATCATTTTTGTAACTTTAATGGTAATTGTTTTAACAAGGGGGCTTGGTTTATTGATCCTATTCATTGGAACAGCGATTGGTTTAATACCAGCTATAGTAAAGGTCAGAAGAACAGAGGCGATGGGTTGTTTACTACTGCCAGTGATTCTTTTTTATCTTGGATTGGGGTAAGTTTTTAAAGTCTAAAGATAAAAAAGTGTTTATGAAGATAAAAGTTCTTTTAGGGGTGATTATTTTGATTCTGATAGGCTTTCTTTTCTTAGGTAAAGGCATAGAAGGGTTGGTAATATCAGAAAGTTGCTGTTTTCCACCTGATTGTGAGGCAGAGAATCAGTGTATGCTAAGACAAGAAGAGTTAGGTGTGAAAGAATTTTTGAATTTTGTCTATGCAGGAGCAATTATTTTCTTATCGTTGATAACTTATTTCTTGATTTATAAGAAAATGGAAATAAGGTAAAAGTAAGAAAAGATTTTTAAAGAACAAGTTCCAAAACTGATTCTGAGGTAAAAAAGAGATGGTTTTTGAAGAGATTTATAGTTTAGAAACAATCAAAAAGCACTGGATTTTTGAGTTTATTCTAGGCTTGACTGCTTCAGTCATTGGAATTGGCTGTGCAGTATTAATCTTTCCAGAAGATCCAGCTCTGATTGGGGTGGCAGTGACTGCTCTGATACTCCTGCC
This sequence comes from uncultured Methanosarcinales archaeon, assembly GCA_964585285.1. GTDB lineage: Archaea > Nanobdellota > Nanobdellia > Woesearchaeales > CAZPDB01 > CAZPDB01. The sequence continues at coordinate 6,473 of CAZPDB010000045.1, read as the reverse complement.
AACACTGAAAAATTTGATGGAAAAAGAAAGAGAAGGCAAGGAGTTAGAGGAATACAAGAAAAAAACAAAACTGCCCCATAAGACAGCCAAAAAAGGGCTGCACGAGTCAATAACCCACCACTTGTTAAGAGGGGAAATACCTCATTTTCTGAGAAATTATCTGGTTGTGATTAGAATTTATGCTTTGCTTTTTTTAGGTATATTCCTGGGATTTTCAGTGATGACTCTTTTACTGCCAACATTAGCCACTAATTACTTATTTGAAACCCAACTAACAGTAATAACTGGTCAAGCCAGCCTTTTGGATTTGGGGATATTTTTAAGCTTAATCCAAAATAATCTTATGGTTTTAGGACTCATTTTTATTTTCTCTTTGATTATAGGTGATGTAGGTATTTTTATTATCAGCTGGAACGCTTCAGTTTGGGGGACAGTATTTGGAACACTGGCTAAAACAGCAGCTGATAATATAGCTGGGGGGTTGGGAATAGTTTTCTTCTTTTTTCTGATTATCTTTTTCAGTGTGTTGGCCCACATGCTCTTAGAAGCTATAGCTTATTTTACTGGAGCCATCTCAGGGAGTGTGTTATCAAAAAGCATTATCAGGGAAAAGTTTAAATGGATGGAGTTCAGACAAGCATTTATCTCAGCAGTTATCATCTTAACTATAGCAGTCACCATTATGATTATCGGAGGATATGTAGAACAGTATGTGCTTAAAAATTTAGATGTTTATAGAAGCATTATTGAATTAAGTTTTGGAATATGAGGTGAAAGGATGAAATTAGAACTAAAGAAAAAACCAAAAAATGTGGTTATTGTGGAAGGATTTCCTGGTTTTGGCTTAGTTGGGACAATTGCTACTGGTTACTTAATTGATCATCTGAAAACAGAAAGAATCGGTAAGATAGTTTTGGATGAACAGCCAGCTATTATTGCCCTGCACGAAGGAAAAGTGGTAGAACCAATAGAAATCCACTATAATAAAGAATACAACCTGATCCTGCTGCACTCCATAAGTTCAGGACAAGGAGTGGAATGGGAACTGGCAGAAACAATTCTCAAACTTGCCAAGGACCTGCAGGCTAAAGAAGTCATTTCCATTGAAGGAGTAGGAACAGAATCAGGAGAAGGAGAAGAAGAGCTAAAGGTTTATTTTTATGCTAATAAACCAGCTCAAGCAGAAAAATTGGTTGGAGTGGGTTTGGAAAGATTAAAAGAAGGGATAATTATTGGAGTGACAGGAGCACTGATTTCAAAGGATAGTTCAGTCCCTTTTAACTCCATCTTTGTGGAGACCCACACTAAATTACCTGATAGCAAGGCCTCAGCCAAAATAGTCGGGGTCTTAGACAAATACTTAGGGTTGAAAGTGAAAACAGAACCGTTGCTAAAACAAGCAGAAGAGTTTGAGAGTAAACTGAAAAAGTTATTAGAACAAAGCAAGCTGGCTGGAAAACTGCAAAAGGAGAAAAAACCAGCTTATTTTGGATAGATTATTTTTGTTTTTTAATTTTATTTTTCTTTTTGATTTTTTAATTATTATGAAAATCTTTTGATTTTCTGGGCCTAAAAATTCTTCGAATTTCTTTGGTTTTCTTAATTTTTATTTTTAATTATTGCTTAAAACTTATAGAAATATAACTTTTAATTTAAAATTAAATTATTTATTCGTATAACTTATGCTTTTTGCTTAGTTTATTTTAAGGATGTGAGGAAAAGATTTATCACTTGAGAATAATAACAAAATAGAAAAGTTTATAAATAAAACAAGCCTTAAGAAGAGCATGAGAAATAAAAAACCGACCAGAAAAGAACCTAAAAAGTCCAGAAAAGCGAGAAACAGAAGAAACAAAGAACCAGCAGATAAAGTCATTTCCAGAGCCAAAAGATTAGAAGTAATTGTCATTGATACCAGCGCAATCATAGATTTAGAAAATATTATTCCTGAAGACAAGGCAGAAGGGATTTATAAGATAATTGCTTCCAAAATAGTGTTGGTTCCAGGTATAGTTTATGAGGAAATAAAAGACCATTATAGAGTTTGGCAAAATAATCATCGGCAAGAGATAGGGCCAGAAGCAAGAGAATTGGTGGAAGAGATAGATGAGAAAACAAGGAGGTTTTTTAAGGGGGAGGCTATGGAAAAAACATCTTACCAAGGGCTAACCTTTAAAGTGGACCCAAAACTAGCAGAAGAAGCAAGGTATAAAGTCTGGATGATGGCCCATAGTTCAGATATCAACTCCAAGCCAATTTCAAGAGAAGATAAAGAAGTAATTTCTTTAGCTACAATCTGTGCTTGCGGCGGATTGCAAGGAGAAAATGAAGAAATAAAACCATTTAAGAATATTGGAGTTTTAACCTCAGACCAGGGAATTATTAACTGCAGAAAAGCCATTAACGAATATGTCAGGGATATTTACCGGGTGGCTGAAACATATCATAAACATCAGAGACCCAACATAATTTTTATTGACACTAAAACAGGGAAAAGAAAAAATGTCAGAAAATAAACCAGAATATATCAAATACCCCCCAATACCAGAAGTTGAAATATTAAATGGTTTTGAAGCGAAATCAATCTATGCCTTTGAAAAAATTGATGGGGGAAACAGTCAGATAAGAACAGGAAGAGGAAGAATCTATATTGGCAGCAGAGGAGGGTATATAAACAATCAGACTGTGAAGAATGTCAACTGGTTTGAGGATTTTCAAAAATGGGCTTATCAACAACAAGAAAATTTATTAAAAATTCCAGAAGAGCTGATTTGTTTTGGAGAATGGCTAGCAGCTCACACTATTGATTATCCGCAAGAAGTAAGAGATAAGTTTTACTTGTTTGATATATATGATTTAGAAAAAGGCCTATTTCTGACTCCAGAAGAGTGGAAGGAAAGATTAGATGAAAACCTGGAAAATTTGATAAATCCGATAGATTTGTTTAAAAAAGGCTGCTTTGGGATAGAAGAACTGACTGGAATGCTTCACGGAAAAAGTCTGCTTTACAATGGTCCAAAAGAAGGCCTGATCTTTAAAGATTATAAAAATCAAGAGTTTTATAAAATTCTGCACCCAACCTTTGCTGAAATCAGGAAATTGAACAATGAAGGGGAGATATTGGTAACAGTAAAAGCTGTCAGAAAAGCCCATGAAAGACTGCTAGAAAAAGGAGAAGAAGTCAATGAAGAAGAATTGGTAGCAGAACTGAGGGCTGATATTCAAAAAGAAAGAGGTATTGTATTAGAAAAAAAGAAAACCAGTCAGATGGTAGAAATATATTTAAGGCATCAGAAGATCCAGAGCTAAGTGCATATAAGGTACATTAAGCGTATAAAAAGAAAAGTATAAAAAGGGGCAAGACCATAGAATTCTAAAGTCTCAGGCCCTAAAAAGTAATAATTAAATGAGGGTGATTAAGAAAGGACATATTTGGCATAAAAAGGGTAGGGTAAAAAGTTAAAAAAAAGGTGAAAATGGCTGAAAAAAGAGAAGAAATAAAAAAACTGGAAACAGAATTAAAACTAAGAGGTTTTAGTGAAAAAACAATCCAAGCTTATAGTTTACATAACCAAAAATTTCTGGAGTTTGCTAAAAAAGAAATAAAAGAGATAGATGAAAATGACATAAAGAATTATGTTGTTTATCTGATGACAGAAAAAAATTACAAACCAGCTTCAACCAGTCTGGCCTTAAGCGCGCTCAAGTTTTATTTTAAGGAAGTTTTAGGGAAAAATATTCTATATAAAATAAAAACACCTAAACAAGAAAAGAAACTACCCCCAGTGCTGACAAAAGAAGAAATAGAAAGAATGCTTAAAGCCAGCCATAATATGAAACACAAATTATTGATTGAATTAATGTACAGCTCAGGATTAAGAGTAAGTGAAGCAGTAAGCCTAAAAATCAATGATTTAGATTTTAAAGAAAGATTAGGTGTGGTCAGGAGTGGAAAAGGTAAAAAAGACAGGAACATCATCCTTTCAGAGCGTTTAATCAGGGATTTAAAGCAATATTTAGAAAAAAGAAAAAAAGAAGAACAAACCAGCCAGTATTTGTTTATCAGCAGTAAAAGTAAAGAAGGGCATATAAAAGTAAGACAAGCCCAAAAAATAGTCAAAAAAGCAGCTCAAAAAGCAGACATCAAAAAAGAAGTCTTTTGCCATGCACTAAGAAGCAGTTTTGCCACTCACCTATTAGAAGAGGGAGTGGATGTGAGAGTGATCCAGGAATTGCTAGGTCATTCAAATTTATCTACTACAGAAAGATACACCATGGTAAGCAGGGAGCAAATCAAAAAAGTCAAAAGCCCTTTAGACTGATTTTAAATCAAAATAAGAAAAGAAGGTGGCTCTTGTTTATTCTTCTTGATCTTTTTCACTAATACCCCATTTCATAAAAGCTCCAACAATCAAAATAATAGCCACTCCCCAAAGAATGCTGGGATCCTCAGCCCAAGCAGGTAAATTCTGAAAAAGACCAAGATTACGGCCAAAAATGAGAGTGATAGCCAAAAGAGCAAGAAAAGTGATAATAGAACCCCAGGAAGTGGTCTTAGATTTGTTAATAAGCAGAAAAGTAACAATAACAAAGGCAGTGCCAATAGGAATCAAGGCATTAATCTGAGGAAAAGCAAAATTAATCACAAAAGCAATCAAGAGACCAAAAACCCAGGAACCAACCTCCCATTTCTCAATCTGAATCTTAGTGCCAAAAGCGCCAATAACCAGAAGAGCAGCAATCATAACCACAACAATCAAGCCAACAAAAGGCAGAGACTCATTAAGAACCTCAACCGGGTTAAAAGCAGAAGGGTAAATATAAGAGGAAGCAATAAAAAGAAAAGCAGCCACAAAAGCAATAAGAACACGGGAGGCCTTGTGCTTGTCAAAAATCTTAAGGCGTAAAAGAGCAGCAAAAACAATCACAAAAACAAGAAAAAAAGGCAAAAGCACAGTAGAAAAACCAATGTTCTCAAGTGAAATAAGAGCTGACTCCAAAACCATTATTAAACTAAGATATCAATTATAAAGTTTATAAACTTATCGCTTTAAAACAAGAAATATAAGCATTAAATATTTAGTTTTTGCTTAAAAGTTTTAAGCAAGAATATAATTATATAAACACAAAAAAAAGGAGTTAAAATTAAAGCTGAATAAGATTCTCCTTAGCCTGGACCTCTTTAAAATCAGGGTCAAGAGAGATAACAGCAGTGTTATTAACAAATTTCTTATGAACAGGCAATCCCTTGGCAATAAGACTGGTGATGTATTCACTGACAAGAAGCTCGGGCAAACAAACCTTTTTGGCGATCTGGCTGTAAGTAAGAAGAGCATCGTTCTCAGAAGTGTAAAGGACCAGAAAAATCTCTTTTTCATTAGGAGTAAGAGGAGAAATAGAATACTTCTTCTCCTTGGTTTTCATCTTAAGAAACATCTGAATCTGATCAAGGCGCTGGGAAAGGCGTTCAATCTTGGAATTAAGCTCAGAAAGGTACTCAAAATTGGACTGTATCTCGCTAGTGTTCTCATTAATCGCTCCAAGATGCTCATCAAGCTCTTCCTTAATATCCTCAAGAGCCTCTGAAGGCACCTTTTTTTTGGAGAGATTAAAAACCATAAAAATCTATAGAAGATGGTTTTTAATAAACTTTTCTGATGAAAAATTAATAAGAGTTAATAAGAGACTTTGGTTGGAGTGTGGATAAAAAACTTCTCCTTACCTTCGGAAACAACACTCAGGGCATCCATCTCCTCAATTTCATTAAGCAGGCGATAAAAGGTTGAACGAGAACAAAGCTTTTGTTCATTAACAATAAGCTCGCGCAAGCGGGTGCCTGAAACACGACCATACTTGCTGATTAAAGAGAGAATAGCTCCCTTAACCTGGTGACTGGAATGAGATTTTCTCTTCCAAAAAGGCTTTTTTTCAACTTTTTGATGAAGCTGGTCAACCTTTTCAACCAAAGGCTGGTGCTGCTCAACAACCTGGTTAAGTCGGTGATTAAGTTTTAACAGTTCCTGCCGCGCGTTTTCCAGATTCTTAATCCTCTGCTGGAAAAAATCTATTTGCTGATTAAAAGAAGAAAGCTTGGAATGGAACTGAGAGTGCTTATCATCGATGATAGAGATTATTTCTGAACGGAGAGAGGTGATTTTAAAATGGAGATGATTAAATTCTTGCTGAGAGTGAGGGAGAGTGGTTTGAAAATCCTGAACTTTTTGATGCAGGTGCTGAAGATGGGCTCTTTGCTGCTGAAGCTCCTGATGAAGAAAATTAAGCCAGGAAAAAATCTGGGCTGTATCCTGACGAAGGTGATTAAAAGAAAGGGCTAGGTTAGAATGAAGCTGATCAAAATCAGGTTCTTTTTTGAAAATCATAAGGGGTAATTAGGATATATAATATATAAATCTTTCCATATAATGGGATTGAAATGAGACTGTTTTGGGAATGAGACTGAGACTATCTTGGGA
>CAZPDB010000044.1:0-9227 GCA_964585285.1 uncultured Methanosarcinales archaeon | reverse complement strand
ACAGGCCAGATTATCATAAAATGTTAACAGAGGATGTAGACATATGCGACTATGTAGATAATCATGGAGTTAAAGAAGTTTGGCTTTGGGGCTGGCACTCTGATGAAATAGTGCCTACTGAATCAAATATGGCAATGGGCAGAAAAATAAAAGAATATTGGAATAGGGGTAGTTATGGGGATGTAAGCAATAGTGAACAGACAAATGACCTCCCCATATGTGAAAATTCTTATACTCTTTATGGATATAATTTTGATAGGTGGGCAGGAGAGGCAATTGAAGATCATACCCATCAAATAGAGGCACTCTTAGGGTATGTAGACGTCCAGCTGTTTTGGAATGAATTTGTGGGGCCTACTGGCCATATTATTGGAACTCCCTTAAAAATTTCCCCTGGAAGCGAGTCTGAAGAGATATACGGGATCAAAGCGAAGGTTGAATATATTAATCTGAAAAATAGAAAAATCACTCTCAATTTAGAAGAAGTAAGAGATGCACCAATAAGAGAAAATTGGAAAATAAGTGTGGAAGATAGAGCAGTGCAGTTTGATTCGTCCTTTGAGATGAGTCCAGGCGAACGAGGAGTGGTTGTTTCTGACAAGGACTTAAGGTTAACTTATTATAATTATGATCCCGATGAAGAAAAGGTTCATTTAGAACTTTGGAAACCTTCAAGAGAATTAATAACAGGGGATAATGTTGTAATAAGAAGATGTGGGTGGACGCATTATCCTCCAAATGGAGAAAGTGATTATGATTGGTATAATGAAAGAATTGTTCTAAGCGATTGTGAAGATTGGAAACCTGATGGAACTGGTGAAAAAACACCTGTTAGTTGTCATACATGGAGTGAAACAGGAGAAGAAGATGAAGCCTGCTACAATAGTAATGATCCTGTTAAGGGAGGAAATGTAGGATTTAAAATTTGGTGGATGCAAAATATCCCTGGGAAAAATAATGATCTAATGGATGGAAATTTAAAATTGAAAAATTGGTGGGCATATATAGGAGATTTTGATGAGGCAATTAAATCAGGACCCCATCTTGCATGTATACCTCCCAACATTTAATTCTTAAGAAAAGTAATGATTTAAAAAGTGTGTAATCTCTTATCAAAATATTTAAATATATTTAGATATCCTTTTTAAATAGGGTAAATGAAAACTGGTAGCTCAAAATCATATAATTCACTAATCAATTGATAATTACAATCAAGATTAAAAATGACTCACCCAAAAATGAATCTGCACATAAGTCCAAGCCTGCAAATTGGAAAAAACGGATTAACCAAAGAAGTAGAAGAAGAGATTAAGAAAAGACTAAAAAAGAACAAGGAATTAAAAATCAGGCTGTTAAAATCAGCAGGAGAAAGAGAAAAAATATTTGAAAAGCTTAAAAAAGAGCTTGATCAATCGTTTAAAAGGAAAATCTTAATAAGATTAATCGGCCGAGTCATAGTAATTAATTTAAAATAGTCTTAAAATAGTCCAGAACATAAAAATAATGAATTGATTATGAATAAGATTAATCAAAAGAGTTAATTAAAAGCAAGTGTTTTCTCTTTTTTACCTCTATTAATATCTTTTATTTAGGGGAGTTCTAAGCAGAGAAGTATTCTTTTGATTGTTGTGGCTGAAGCTGATTATCTGGCTAGTTCTGGTCAAAGTTACTATTTAATAATAGTTAAAAGCGATAAACTTTTAAAAAGAAAAATATTTCTTTATGGAATGAAAGAATCCTTTAAACACTCAGTAAAAAAAACAACCCAGGTAGTTGCTCAAAGCTACAGAAGTTTGATTAACTGGTTAGCTGGAGGGGAAATTAAGGAACAGGAAAGAGAGATTGAATCCTTAAGACTGACTAAGCAGACCTTAGAAGAAGAGCTGGAAAGCCAAGTTAAAGAGATAATAAGCTTAAAAACTGGCTCTGATGAATATCAAGAATTAGCTGAGATATACAGTGAAGAAAATAAAGAATTAACTGATACAATAGAAGGGTTAAAAGAAGAGTTGAGCCAAAGCCAAGCAACAATAAAGAGATTAAGCTTAAAGAATCCAGCTCTCTCTGAAAACGACATAGAAGAATTAAAAAGCCTTACTTCCAGAGTCGGATCTGACCACACTATCCTGGTTCTTTTAAACCAATTCCTGCCTGAAGAATGCTCTCTTAAACCTGAAGAAAAAATAAGAACAAATATCTTGCAAACTCCTCATGACCGCAGTAAAGGATTAGGCCGGTTTGTAGAAAAACTTTCCAATATTGAATATATCACAAACATTTCTTACCGAGGAAATAGAGGGCATAACAAAACAACTAAGATTAAACAAATAAGAAAAACTGGCTTAGTAACAATTAATTACAGTGATAACGGCTATGGAGCCATACTTTCTGTTAAAACAACAGCCAAAAACATCCCCCAAACAGTATTCATAGCTGAATATATTAAGAAAAAACTAAAAATAGATTAAGAATTAAAGATTTGTACCAAAAAAAGAAGAAGAAAATGAGAAAAATTTTAAAAGGCAAGAATTAAAAAGGATAAAGTATTAAAGAGTCTTAAGCTTAAAAAGGAAAAAAGCAAAGGAAAAAGGAAAAGTAAGCAAGATAAGCAAGATAAGCAAGGAAATCAAGAAAAAAGGAACAGCTAAGAAAACAACAACCACAAAAAAGAAAAGTAAGAAAAAAGGAAGAAGCAAGGCCAAGAGAAGAAGCAAAAAAAAGACTAAGAAAAAATAAGTATAACAAAGAAAAAGCAGAAAAGGAAAAGTAAGCAAGATAAGCAAGGAAAAGAAAAAAGGAAAAAAGATGGTGGAAAAATATCTCCTGGATAAATATGGATTTGAAGAAGAGGTAGCTGAAGAAGAACAAGGAGTTTTCAGGCTAACAGGCTACCCAAAATCAGTCAGAAAGTATAAACTGGTTTATGAGCTGTTTAATCAGTCAATTGAAGAACTCTATTACTGGATTTTTACTCACCTGACTGTTGACCAAGGATACCCAAGAGAGGAAATAGAGAAAATCACTGACATTTTTGCTTCTTCTGAAATGAGCTCTTACTGGGGGGTTACCCAACAAAGACTGGGGCTACAGCAGGATAAAACAGCCCAATTTTTGAGAATGATTAATGATATGCTCAAACAGCTTTTTCAGCAGGTAAGAGAATTGAGGATTTTAGATGAAAGACTGGATTATTACAAAGACAGCCAGAAAATAGGAGAAGAAGGAGAAGCAGCAGAGTATGCATTGAAAGGAATCTACATTGACCTGGTTGAAGGAGGAGCCAAAAACCCATCCAGCATCTATGGTTTATCCCAACAAGTTGGATTTACTATCCTACCCGACCTGTTCTTTAGGGTGAGAGTGAAGGGCAAAGATGATATTGATATGGTCTGTGAAAAAATGAAAGAACATTTTAATGAGAAAGTGATAGAAGTGCTGAAAAGAAAACTTTACCAGTATTATAATTGGAAAGAAAAAACTAATAAGGAGTTAGATCAAAGAAAAGGATTTCTGCTTAAGTTTATTCGCCAGCACTATAATGCTATCCAACTTTATATGAATTGGATAAAACCTTATTTGAAAAGGATTAATCGGCTTTCCCCATCTGAAAAAAAATCAGCTTCCCCTGAACTGATTGCTGCTTTTGAAGGAGCAATGCTGGAGATAGAATTCCTGGCTAAGAAAAAAGTAGGAGATTTTTATGCAGTTAACCTGATTAATTTTGATTTCAGAGCCACCCCGCACATGATATGGGCAGAAGAATACCAGAAAAAACCAATTATGGTTGGAAGAACAGTTATTAATTTCAGGGCATATGTATGGACAGAAGAAGAAGTAAAAAAATACATTGAGATGAAGCAAGAAGAAGACCTGGAATTATTAAAGTCAATAGATGAAACTGTTAAACAGGCAATGGATGCATTGGGAGATGAATTAAAAGCTTACCTTATTGCTGGCGGAGAAAAATTTGGCAAAGAGGAAAGTGTTGAGGAATTAGCAGCAAACCTCTACAAAAAGGGCAAAGCCAAGACAGAAAAAGAAGCTAAAAAAATGGCAGAAGAAAGATTAAAACAGTTAAGAACAGAAAATCTGGCTGAGAGTATTTTAAGACAAGGCGGAGCCAAGGACAAGGAAGAAGCAATGGGACGAGCCAAAAAAATAATTATTGAAGAAAAAAAAGAAAAAAAAGAAAAAGAGAAAAAGAAAAAATGGGGAATCTTTGAACCATTCATTGCTGTGGGCAGCGGATTCAAGGAAATAAGCGGAGCCTTATCACCAAAAGTCAGTCTTAAACCAAATGAAAGCTCAGCCAATAAATACAAAAAGAAGAAAAACAAATCAGCTGCTGCCAAGGATGCCAAAGGAAGCATCTGGCAGACCTATAAAAACTTCAAAAAAGCTCATGGATTATTAAGCTGGTAAAAAGATATTAATTAAAGGGCAGATTTTAAAATTGTCTTCTTGAAAAACATCCTTAAATTGTTTTTAAATTGTCTTAAACATATTTCTGAATAATATCTGCTTTTTCAAGTGTTTCAGCTAATTCATCTCTAATCCAATCAGCTTCTTTTGTTTCCAAACAAATAGTAATAGACATATTTCTTTTTTTTAACTGAGGTGAGTTAAAAAATTCAATAACTTTATCTATAGAATCACAATGGGCTCGATGCTGTTCATTATGAGCATCAAGGATGCAGTAAGGAGGCTGAGCCGGCCTTTTGACGATTAAATATTTTTTCATAGAAAAAGATAATATTGAATGTTTTTTATTAATTATGGTAACAAAGTAAATAATTAAAATCTAACTAATTAAAATCTAAATAATTAAACCCACTCTAGTTAATTAAAACCGTTTTAATTAATTAAACTCACTCTAGTCTGGATAATCTTCAGAATTAGTCAAGAAATTTCCAAAAATTTTATATCCTTGAGAAACTATTTTAAGAAAAATGGCTGAAAATATAGCTAAAGATATAGTTAAAGAGGAAGGATTAGACATAGAAAAGGAAATGGAGGAAATAAAAAAACTGCCCCCTCACGAGAGAATAACAAGATTAAATACTTTGAAAAAGAGAATAGAGAACTTGAGAGAAAAAGAAGAAGCAGCAGCTGGAGAACTGTTAGAGAAAAGCAAGGCAGAGGAAGAAGCAGAGAAATTTGAAGAGTTAATGAGAAGATTAAAGATCCATCACCAGAACAATATTAATGTGGAAGACCTCTTCACTGTGCTCAAAGAAGAAACAGAAACTGAAGATAAGAAAAAGGAAAAAGAAAGTGTGCAGCCAGGAGAAAAAGAACCAGAAGAGTTAGAAGAAATTGCCAGAAAAGCCCCCCAACCAACTGAAGAAGGATTGGAAAAACCTTATGGTCAGGTATTAGATGAAGTAAGCAGCACATATCAAACAGCGGCTTCTAATATTTATTCTGGATTAAAAACTATCAGGGACAAAGCTTCATCCGGACAGGCGTTGACAGAAGAGGAAAAAAGAAGGATGGAGAACTACAAGGGATTTATTGGCGAAATGGAAAAAGGCAAGGGAGCAGAATATGTGAGTGAACAGTTAAAAGAAACAGTGACCAGGTCAGAATATGCTCTAAAACAGATAGAAAATTATATAAAGCGCGAAATATAGATTTTAAAAGTAAAATGACAATCTTTGGACAGGACTGGTACTCAGCAATGGACAGAGAATATGAATCAAATATGACCAATAATGAATTAGGTCTAAGTCCGAGCAAGATCGGAACCTCTGCTCACCCAGCCAAGGACGCTCTGCAGGGATTAAAAGCAAGAATATTCCAGGGAGCTTCAAGAGTAGAACTGGGTTTTACCGGGGCAGGCAAGGGAGGGATGGAAAGAGGAGCCACCACACCAGAAATGTACGGAACAGAGGAGAGAGAGGCAATGAGAAATTTGGCTGAGGTGAACAAAGTTGAGCTTTCAACTCACGCCACAGTAGGCATTGAAGGGGTTTCTGGATTGCAAGAAGGAGGTTTTAGCGATACAGCCAAGGAACAAGCCCTGAACGAAATAAAAAGAGCAGTTGATTTTGCTGCTGACACAGCCAGAGGAGGAGCAATTGTCGTGCACACAGGAGAGTTTCCCAGACCATTAGCAGAAGAGTATGGTGATGATTTTGAAATGTATCCAGAAGAAAGGGAAAAAGCAACCATGCACTTAGTTGATGACAGAACAGGACAGGTGATTACCTCAGTCAAAAAAGACCAAAAAATTATGCTGCCTGAGTTTGAAACAGACCAATGGGGCTACCCAGACACGAAAAAACCCAAATATGATGAAGAAGGCAATCCTATTATCAAGGAAAAAGACTGGGGTTTTTTTGAACAGATTGCTAAAGCTCACAATAAAAAAGAACAAGTCAGAGGAGGCAAGGACTTCTGGACACCATCCCAGGCTATTTATAATTTCACTCTGGATGCAAAGGAAAGGAATGAACGGGCCTGGCAGGAAGAATACAAATCAAGAATGCTCTTATATAAAGATCAATTAAATCAAACAAATGAGAACATAAAGAGAGCCAGGCAGGAAGGAGTGGGTGAAGACCAGCTCAGGCAGTTGGAGCAAAAGAAAAAACTTGAAGAGGCAGAACTGGAAGCTGCTAAAGAGATGGTCACAGCCCGGGCTCAGCAATTAAAAGATATAGAACAATTAAAGGGACATATTAAACCGATCAAGGATTATGCTCTGCAATCCTCAGCTCAGACTATGGCCAGGGCAGCTATGCACGCTTATGACAGACAGACATATCTGGAAACAAAAAAAGGAGTGAAATTCAAAAAACCATTGTTCATTGCTCCTGAAGCCTGGAGACCAGAGATGTACGGCAGTCATCCGGATGAAATAAAAGAGTTTGTGCAGAGTTCAAGAGATGCTTTTGCCCAGCAAATGAAAAAAAGACTGTTAACCCAAGGGTATAAGGAAAAAGCAGCTGAAAAAGAAGCAGAAAAAATAGCCAGTGAAAGAATCAAAGCCACCCTTGACATTGGCCACTCTTATATGTGGAAAAAATATTATAAAGGAGACCCGGAAAAATTCAATGAATGGATACTTGACAAAACAGAAAAACTGGCCAAGGAAGGGATTATTGGTCATGTCCATATATCTGATAACATGGGTTATTATGATGAGCACCTGACACCTGGACACGGGGAAGTGCCAATAAAAGACTTTGTTAAGAGAATGAAAAAACACGGTCTGAGTGATGTTATTGTTGAACCAGCTCACCAGGACTTCAAAGCCATGCTTGGCGGCTGGAGTTTGTTTGGCAGTTCTATCTATGCATCCCAACTTGGACCTCAGCGGGATTCCTGGGCTAATATTGAACACTCTTACTTTGGCCGGACACCGCCGCCTTATTTCTTAGTAGGAGAAGGGCAAGTTCCCAGCCAGGACTTCACTTTGTGGAGCGGGACACCTCTGGAATAAAACACAAATTTTTTATATTCAATTATTGTGGTTCTGAATATGGCTAAAAAAGAGTTAAATGAAAAAGGATTAGAAAAAGAGAAAGGAGGGGAAAAAATAGAGAAAAAAAAGATAGCGTCCTTAGCTGAAAAATATGCTTTAGATAATGCAATCAGTTTTGGGGGCAAAGCAAATCAAGGAGCTGTAATTGGCAAGGTTATTTCTGAACTTGGAAAAGAACTTAAAAAAGATAAAAAAATAATTAGCCAGGTGGCTAAACTTGCTGGAGAGATAATAAAAGAAGTTAATTCTTTGAGTGTTGAGGAACAGCAAAAGAGATTAAAGAAAATAGCTCCTGGATTAGAAAAAGAAAAAGAAAAATTGGAAAAAAAGAGAAAAGCCAAGAAAAAAGAATTAAAAGAATTGAAAAATGCTAAAAAAGGAAAAGTTGTTTTGAGGTTTGAACCTTCCCCTTCCGGCCCATTACATCTTGGCCACGCCTATGTATTGGGGCTGAACTATCTTTATGCTCAAAAATACAATGGCAGACTATATGTGCGAATTTCTGATACTAATCCGGGAAATATTGAACCGAGAGCTTATGAGATGATACCAGAAGATGCTCAATGGCTGACAAATAATGGAGTGGACAAAATTTATGTTCAGTCAGACCGGATGCATCTATACTACAAGTATGCAGAGAAATTAATTGAAACAGGCAAGGCATATGTTTGCACCTGCCCAGCAGAGGATTTTAAGAAATTAAAAATTAAGATGAAAGAGTGTCCCTGTAGAAAAATTAGTGTAAAGGAAAATAAAGAAAGATGGGGAAAGATGAAAACAGAGTGGGATGAAGGCCAAGCAGCGCTGAGATTAAAAACAGATATGAAAAATAAAAATCCAGCAATGAGGGACTTTCCTTTAGCTAGAATAAATTTAAGTGAACACCCCAGACAAGGCAAAGCATTCAGAGTATGGCCGATGATGAATTTAGCAGTAGTGGTTGATGATTTAGAATTAGGAGTAACCCATGCTTTAAGAGCCAAAGACCATGCAGATAATGCTAAAAGACAAGAGTATATTTACCAATACTTAGGAAAAAAAGGTCCGGAAACAATTTTTGTGGGCAGAATAAACTTTAAAGGGTTGGAGATGAGCAGCACCAAAACCAAAGAAAAAATTCTCAAAGGGAAATTTGATGACTGGGATGATATTAGACTTCCTTTTTTAGCTGCTTTGAAAAGAAGAGGCTACCAGCCAGAAGCTTTTCAGAAATATGCCCTGAATGTGGGAGTGAGCCTGAATGACAAGACAGTGGAAGGAGAAGAATATTTTAAACTGCTTAATGACCTTAACAAGGAACTAGTTGAACAGAAAAACAGGTACTTTTTTCTTTGGGACCCAACAGAGGTGAAGATAGAAGGGGCGCCGGTGCAGGAAATTGAGATTGAGCTTCATCCAGACTATCCACAAAGAGGATACAGATTATTTTCAGTTAGTGATGCTTTTTATTTAGCAAAAGATGATTTTAAGGCTTTGAAAGAGGGCAAGATTTACAGGTTAATGGACTGTTTAAATTTTGTTAAAAAAAGAAAGAAGCTGGTTTTTGATTCATTAGAATATGGAAAATATAAAGAAAAAGGAAAGGGGATAATGCACTGGCTGCCGGCCCAAGATCCAACCATGACCAAAGTAGAAGTGCTAATGCCAGACAGGAAACTGGTTAATGGCATAGGAGAAAGCCAACTGGATATGGTTAAAGAAGGAGAAGTAGTCCAGTTAGAAAGATTCGGCTTCTGCA
>CAZPDB010000043.1:3336-9292 GCA_964585285.1 uncultured Methanosarcinales archaeon | reverse complement strand
GTGCTGGTCTCAGTAGGAGTAGAAGTATAAGTAACAGTCACACTAGGAGAAGGAGAAGGAGTCTCAGTAAGAGTAGCAGAAGGAGTCAAAGTCAAAGTAGAAGTCTGAGTAACAGTAGGCATCTCAGTATCAGTAGGAGTTGGTGTAATAGTTGGGGTTGGGGTGATAGTAGGAGTTGGTGTATTAACAGTCAAAACCAACCCATCATAAGTGCCTGGCTGAAATTCAAAAGTTTCATTAACAGGATTACTACCAATCTCAAAAGAGATGATCTCTTCCAAATCAGCTCCCTCATCCTCTTCTGTGCTCTTATTATCCTGAGGAACAGAAAGAGTAAAACAAAAGTCTTGTTCAAGAGTAGCAGAAGCAATCTCCTCCAGACTGGAATCAAAAGCTTTGAGTTTTTGAGCTGGTTCAACAAAACCCTGAGCCCGCCCCTTTAAAACAGCAGGCAAGGGAGGCACAGACTGGGCTCTAACTTCCTGCTGACCAAAATAAAAAAAGCCAGCCAAAGCACCAATCATTGACCAATACTTCAACTTTTTAAATTTCATTCTTACTCCCTAATTTTTTATTCATTCTTAAAATATTATTCCTGATAAGTCTTATTTTCAAAATTAACAACAGCACTATGATTAAATTTAAACCACAAACCCATCCCAGGTTGTATATCAATCAAAGTGTTAGCATCCCCAAACTCAGGATCATACCATAACCACTGCTCTTTTTCTGCATCATAACCAAAAACAGAAACCAAACCAGAAATATTCTCAAAAGCAACAGAAGCACTAACAGACTGGATTGAAGGATAACTGAACAAGTTCCAACCAGAACCAACATTAAATACTGTTTGATTAATTTCATACCCTTCAATGTTCAAACTAGTGTCCTCAACCAAATTAATCCAAAACCCCTGCTCTGGTGAAAGAGTATTAAAAGTGGAAAGAGCAGTAGGGGTATGAACCTTCCAACTAGGCTCATCCTGCGCAGTATATGACCACAAAGAAAGATACTGACCGCGAATAGGCCTTAAAACAGAATAAAGACTGGTTTCCAATGGTTCAAGAGGCAAACTAACCAAGTTCCAACCCTGCTCAAGCCCAACCTCAACAGTTTTAACATCAGGAGAAGGCACACACCTATACCTAATATGATTATCCCTGCAAGAACCCTCAAAACAACCATACTGACAAGGAGTCTGATTACCCCACTCAGTGCAGGAATCCAAATCATAATAACCACAAGTTTCCATCAGAGATTCATTAAAACACCTAGTCATCCCCACTTGACATTCATTACTGCAATTAACACAATCAGCAAAAGTATCATAAATCATAGCAACCTGCTCCTGATTAAGAACCATATCATAAATTATAAACTCATCAAGAGAACCAGCCAAAAACTCAGAATCCTCAGCAGAAGCTCCAAACCTGGTAATGGTCTTAGACCAATCATCAAGACCAGCAGCAGGAAGATTTTCCTCAGCCACAAACTGACCATTCTTATAAAACTTCATTGCCTGACCATCATAAGTAATAATCAAATGATTCCAGGAACCATCAAAAAGAGCTAAAGGAACCTGAACTGGTTCTGAATTTTCATGAGGATAACCATTAATAATACACTCAAGATTATCTCCAACCAACCTGATTTCAAAATAAACAGAATCATAAAGATAAGTGCAGTTATCAGCAGTGCAAGGAGTAGAAAGAAGAGTCATATTATGAGCAGAATGATCAGCCCCAAACCAAAAACCCAAACTAAAAGAAGAGCCAAAAGGAAGAGACTTATTAGTCTGCAAAGAATAATTCCCATCAAAAACCAAACCCTGAGAGCAAACACCAGAACTAAACTCTGCCGGACCAAAAAGAGTATAATTGCCTTTCAAAGCATCCAAAAGATTATTTTCAAATTTCCACCTAGCAAAAACAGAAACAGGCTGGGCAAAAACAAAAAAGCTAAGACTAATTAAAACAAAGACAAAAATGAAAGCTAAAACAATCTTTTTCATCTTATTCAACTCCATAATCTATATTCCTCCTTTTCATATCCTGCCTGGCAGACACAATCAGGATCAAGAGATTCATCTCCGCAGTAATTAACCTCATTAACTGTAACCAATAATTCCTGAGTATCAGCCAGCTGACCATCACTAACAGTTACAGTAATAGTATAAACCCCTCCATCACCATCCTGGCTCAACCAAGTAAAGAGATTGCCATAATATTCAGTGAATTTAGAACTATTAACCTGATAAGTTAAATTATCACCATCAGGATCACTGCCAACAGCAACAATGATAACCTCCTCTCCTTCATCAAGAGTAATATCCTGGATTGGGTTGAGGAAAGGGGCGTGATTAACACTGTCATTGAAAAGACAATAATAATATGTGCCATTATCATCCTCTGCCTCTTCTTGATAATACCCTCGCGGACAAATACAATCAGAGTCAAGAGAATAATTACCACAAAAAGTTTTATTTTCTCCAGTTAAATTCTTCTGAACAATCAAATCAACCATCTCAACTATTCCAGATTGCCAAGTAAGATTCTTATCAGTAGGATAACCATCAACAAAAACTTCAACAACATCACCATCAACACCACCATCCTTCCAATCAGTTTCAAAATCATCAGCAGGAAGAGTAAGGTTGTACTGGCTGTTCTCAGTCAAAGTGGAAGTGATAAAGGTATCATCAATATAAGCACTAAGAACCAGGCCATCCTCAACAACACTGCCATTAAGATAAGCAAGACTGCCCAAAAAGATAGCTGGTGGGATAACCGGAGCTGGAACAACAGCAAGTTGGAATGAATCAGAGACAATGGAAGTACCATCGCTAACACTATAATTAATGATATAATCTCCTTGATCACCTTTTTGAGTCCACCATTTAAACCAATTATTATCTAATTGAGTAAAATTAAGATCAGAGTTGTTAATTAAATAGGTTAAGTTATCACCATCAATATCTGTGGCGTAGAAGATGATTGAGGCAACTTCTCCTTCATGAACAGTCAGATTTCCATGTTTGTCCAAAACAGGCTCGTAATTTTCAGGAAAAACGACAAGGAGAATTTTTTTGGTCGAGGTTAAAAAACCATCAAAAGCAGTAATAGTAATATTATGCTGTCCAAGATCACTTTCTTGAGCAATCCATTCAAAACTATCTGCTCCTTTAAGATCAAATTGAATCTCGTCTCCGTCAGGATCATAAATGTCAAGGCTAAGATTGACTAAGTCTCCAACTCTAACTGCAATATCTTCTGCATTAATAACTGGTTCATAATTAGTGATAATAATATCAGAAAAGACTTTTATTTGATTATTATAAGTAATATAAATCTTCAAACCATAACTGGCATCTTCTTTTTCAAGATTAGCCACATTAAAACTAAATGCATTGCCTCCAGGGATTAAATTTCTGTCTTGGTTATAAACTTCTCTGTTCTGAGCACCAGTGATTTCTGCTTGGATAGAAACATCAAGATTAGAATCAAGATAATTGCCAAGATTTAACTCCACATCAACTGAATTTCCATCAAACTCCCCTACCTGGATTTGACCTTCTATAATCTTAGTCTCAAGATCAAAGTTAGCTGTTGTTTTAACAGTATTGTTTTCCAGGTATTGTAATTGGTAACTAGTAATCCCCCCCTTTTCTGGGGCAGAAAAAGAAAGAGAATAATTATTAACTCTAGTAGTGAGACTTTTTTGATAAACAGTAAGGTTATCATCTAGATTAAAAACAACAAGTTCACCATTTAATGTCTCATCACTAACAAATTTTAAATCAAAACTTAAATTTACTTCTTGTTTAGGAGCAGTAATTTCATCATAAATCAGCTTATCAAAGTAGAAAGGATTAGAAGGGAGGTACTCAATCTCATAAGCAGCACTAAGATACAATGTAAATCCTCCTTCTTGACAATCATTAATCTCCAATGGGTTAAGATAAACAGTTATCTCATCATAATTATCTTTTTCAAAAGTGGACTGGATTATCCCAGCTGATTGAGTTGAATCAAAACAATTCCTCTCAGTCCAGTTACTTGATTCCATAGATGGATAATCAGGAAGGCTTAAATCAACAGGATTGGAGAGAGAGTGATCAAATTTTTTGACAATACTTCCTTTTGGCAATCGATGAGTTCTGATAGTGTAAACATCAACAATATTTGGGTTGTCATAATCATACATTAAACTAGAAGAATTAATTAATTTATAATCACTATCAGGAACATCAATAATATTATATTCAAGATTGATTGAATTTTCAAATTTAAGATCATTATTAATTGATTGAAGAGCAAAAGGTGGTTGGGGAATAGAAAGACCATTATTTTGGTAAATATACTCATCAGGTGGGACAAAATAATTTTTACAGGGATTAAACCATTTATCAGACTCATACCAATGGTCATTAGTTGGATCGATATAATCTTGATATTCCTCAGGCACATTAATCCGGGTCAAAGGATTGCCATATAATGAATAAGATTTTAGGATTAGACCAGGCATGTTCTGATCAGAAGGTTTGGTAGTAGAATAATATTTGGTCCGAGCTCTTCTATAAATATCACCAATTCTCTGTTTATTGACCAGGTTACAAAGGAGGGCATTGCTGAGCTCACTAGAGCGAACATCTTTAGGAGCAATAATGGTAGAGTATCTGGTTAATTCTTCAATATAATTAGGTTGATCTGGTAAGGCCAATCCTATCATCTCAATATTCATCAAGAACAGAGGATTAGTTTCAGCAAAAGTACTTTGCCATGATTTAACATCTTTAGGATAAATTTTATCTGATTGAGAAATTTTCTCAGCATAGATGCCAAAATCCTCTGGGTCAATATGAGATTCTAGGATGAATAATTCATTAGGCTGGAATTGGTCTAAATCATCTTGGATATTATCATAACCGCCTGTCCAAGGTTGAAGTGTTTGAGCTGGGTCAAAAGTAAATTCTCCTCTGAGAGTATGAGCATCAGGAAACCCATGAGCAACCATTTTATTGCTAGTATAATCCTCAACAAAAAGCCAACGAGAAGCCAATTGGGTAGCGTGATTAAGATCAATTTGTTTAGTATCCAGTTGATTAATGATATCATAAGGTGTGTCACCAACAAGTCTAGCGACAGAAGAAGCTTCAGCTACTGTTCCCTGTGTTCTAAGAGCAGAAACAAAATTTGTTGATAAAATAAACATAACTAATAAAACTAAAGAAATCATACAACTTCCAAACAAATTTTTTTTAATCATTTTATTCATATTCTATCTTCTCCATAACCAGTAAACTTAACACCGAATTCTTCTTCCAGATATGACATCATCTTTTGAATAACTTTGAAAAAAGCCTCTTTAAATCCAGGACACGCATCTTCCCAATGCCTCCAATAATACTTAAAAATGAATCCAATAGTAAGATCTTTTGTAGACCCTTTCCCATGTTTTGGTTTAGGGTGTAAAAAGAAGCTTATCTCAAAAATACACTCATTAAACTTAAAAGATAATATTATATGCCCCCTCCTATGTTTATATAAAAAATCAATAGCTTTATCAACTCTTTCATAACTATCTTTTGACAATTCCTTTTCTTCATGAAAATGAGGTTTATTTTTTTTTACAACAACACACATCCCTCTTAAATGAACATTATAATAAAAACCATTTTCTAAAAGAAATTTTATTGCTTTCTCTAATAATTCTCTGGTAAATTTCTTATCTTTTATTGTCCAATAAATCATAGTTGATTCACTCATGGAATCACCTCATCAACTAAATCTTCAATCAATTGTTTAATATCATCAGTTAAAGGATATTTTGATCTCAAAGCAATTTTATCAAACTGATGTTGTAATTTTAAAGATTCTAACTCTTCAAGTTGCTTTGATAAATGAGCAGAAACAAAATTTGTTGATAAAATAAACATAACTAATAAAACTAAAGAAAT
>CAZPDB010000043.1:0-3236 GCA_964585285.1 uncultured Methanosarcinales archaeon | reverse complement strand
GATCTCAAAGCAATTTTATCAAACTGATGTTGTAATTTTAAAGATTCTAACTCTTTAAGTTGCTTTGATAAATCTTCTTTAGCATCAACATAAGAAATATGATTATTCTCCTTTAACCAATTCCAATTTCGTGCTTTTACTTCTAAGGCAACTTTTTCTCCATTAGCACTTCTGGTAAACAAAACATCAGAAATTCCTTCTAATTCAATTAATTCTTCTCCTTGATCTCTTAATTCCGCTGCTGTTCTGGCAGCAAAAGGATGTCCGCTTCTACGATTAAAGTCTGAGGCAATATTATTACTCAGATATCTAATACCTTTGACATCATGCAACTTTATAATATCATCAGCCACATCATCACCCAATCTTGTACTTATCTCGCCAACATCTCCCAGAAGCTGTGACCTAGCAAACCGTCCAGTTACTTGTGGAGCAAAATCATCAACAGAACTAAAAGTAGTTTTAATAGTTTTTAAGCCATCATCAATATTTCTAGTCATAACTAATGCTTCTGTTGCTTTATCAACTGATTTAGCTTTAAAGAAAGGTGAGGTTAATAAGTCATCAGAATATCTCAAAGTTTCATCATCAAACTTATTTAAGGTTTCAAGCTGGGCTCTACTCCAAAGAGTATCAGTATTGTCAACAATTCTTAGTAGTGAGGTTGTTTCGTCACTGTTCTTACCAAGTATTTTGGCAATAGATTCAAGAACTTCATCACTTTCATCAGCATGTCTGCTTACAACATCACCAAGCAATTCTATAAATTCATCACTGTCCCTTAAAGTAGCTCTTTTCAAATTAGATCTTTGAAGGACTTTGACTAATTGTTTGCCAAATCCTGAACCAATATCATCTACTTCATCAGCCATACTCTTTTTAATCATATATAAGAAATCCGCATACTTACTTTCAGGAACTTTTCTCAGAGCATAGATAGCATCATCTGAAGAAGTCATAAATTTATTAGCTGCACGTTTGAGATCGCCAGTTTCGTCAAGAAGACCAGCTGTTTTATAGAATTTAGCTACTCTCATATTAGCTACAACTCGACCAGCGCCCCAAGCAGCCAGTGGGGTAGCAGAAGCAACACAACTAAACCAACCTCCAGCATCATTAGGCATACCATCATACCTATAAAAACAGGTGTCAGCAGCATCAATTGCAGAAACAGCTAAATCAATCTTAAAGACAATAGCTGCCGTAGCACTACCGCCAAGAGCAGAAGTACCAAAACTAACTGGGATTAAAAGTAGGGAAACAGTAGTGATACCATCATGGATATACATATAACCTCTGCCGTGAAGATCCTCATAAGTATGGTCAACAATAATGTCATCAGCAAAATGATCAATGACCTTAGAATCATCAGTATTCATAATAATAGCTGCCCCATTTTTATTCCAAACACTTGGCTCAAGACTAATAACATTTTCAAATTCAGTACCTTCTGAATAAAGAGGATAACAATTTAAAGCAGGATTAGTATCAATAGTACCAATAATAATTGGAACATCAAGCGGGTCAAAAAGCCAGGCATCAGCAAACTCTTGGAAATCATTGCAATTAAGATTATCTCCTTGTAATTCTTCAAAATGATTAATATTATCAACTAACTCAGCCTCAACTAATTGGGATTTTAAATTATCAATAGAAGCTCTCATTTCACTAGAAACCTGTTCAGGTAAGATAATTTTAACTTCATTACCCCTAGTAACTTCATCAGATCTGAAAACAACATCAAGATTATTATAACTATAATCAATCTCTCTCTGAACAAGATTCTGATCAGTATACATATTCCTAACAACTATATCATCAGGTAAAAAGGTTCTTGTCATTGCTTTGGCACCTAAACCATAAGGATATGAATACCAAAGCCAAGAAGTCTTATCTGTACTTAATCGATTATACCAAGGTCTGAGCCAAGCAGGCAGGGAACCAGCTCTAATAGAATAAATATCCCTTCTATGCGGAAGAACATAATCATCTCCAACAACCACAATATTGCGAGCAAAACTAAGATAATTCTGGGCAAAAAGTGAAACCTGATCTGAATAACTATTATTAGTGGATTTTGGATTGAGCCTGTTTTCTGAATATTGGCTAAAAAGATAGTCAAAAGGATGTTCTTCATTGTATTCATCAAGATACTCAAACTGAATATCCAGATCGTGGACAACTCCATTATTAGCTGCTGCTTCTTCATAGAGTTTGGCTAATAAAAGATCAACCGCAGTATCGTCCCTGTAGCGTCTTCTTAATTGTTTGATATCAGTCAGATAAGCAATATAAGCATCATTGCCAATAACATTAACTCTTTGAGCATCATCACCAAACCTGAAAATATAAGATTTGCCAACAACAGAATCAACCAAGAAATAACATTTGTTATTTCCTTGATTAAAATCATTATTCTGACAAGCTTCACCTTCAATAATATCAAAATTATTTTGGTCATATTCCAGGGTTAAGCCAGGTTCAAGCGGGCCATCAACTTCAATATTAACCATCAAAACAGTTCTAGGTTGTTTATTAACAATCAATCCTGGAGGAGCCTGGTCAATGACCATATCATAATTTCCTAGGCTAAGACAGGTTGATTGGTCAGCGCTACAAAGCTGACTTGAAGAACAGCTTTGAACAAGAGTCCAATCTTTGTATTTTTCTTGTTGTTCGCAGCGATAAAGGTTGTTATTGATACATCTTAAGTCATCAATAGTATCACATTTATCCTCGTAATCTATAGGAATACAAGGGTTAAATCCCTGTCTAAAATGACATCTGGTATCTTCATCATAGTTTTTACAATCTTCATCAGAATGGCATTGACAATTTTCAGAAGAACCATCAGGGAGATAAGGACATTGTTCTGGAGTTTCTTCAACACAAGTGCCATGTTCTACAGCAGCACAAACATATCCATCAGGACAAGTATAATCTTCATTGCGACAAGAACAGTCAGCAGAAGTTCCATAAGGGAATTCACATTGCTGGGGAATGACCACAATATCTCTTTCTAGATAATCAGTGTAGCCTTCTCCTCCATCTTTAGCGCATTTTTTATAAAAGCCTGAAGCCAGAATAAAGGAATCTCCCCAGGCACTGTCTGGCTCACCGCAATGATTATAAGAATCCTGAGAAGGCGCATAAAAAGTGAAAGTTATTGTTTCTTTTTCATTCCCCTCTAGTTCAACAACCAAAGCATCATAGAACTCATTATCTTCACAACATTT
>CAZPDB010000042.1:798-9327 GCA_964585285.1 uncultured Methanosarcinales archaeon | reverse complement strand
CTTCCGATCTTTTTCATTGTTTTTTGAAAATCTTTGTTTTCCAAAATAATTCACTACTTTTTCACCCTTTTGGATTTCTTCCACTCTTTTTTTAATCTTCTCAACTTCTCCTCCAAACAAATCTCTGATCACAATCATGAATTTGTTGCCTTTTAAATCACCTAAAGAAATTGGTTCCTTTAGGTAGCTCATAAAACTAACCTTTAACCATCCTCCTTTAGCTTTTATCTCTTCTTTAAAATCTTTTTTTAATCTTTTTCGCGCAGAGATATATTGTTTGGTCCAGGCTTTTTTATCTTTGTTGCCAGCAAACCCGATCCACCCTCTTTTAATTCTCAATCTTTTAGCCAGTTTATTGACTGCTTCCACTGTCCCCAAATTCTTTTTTTCCAAGAGAAGACAGGAGTAGTTTCCTCTGTTCTCAGCCAATCCTAATCCTTTCAACCCATTAATTTCTTCTACTCTGAAATCCTCTGGTTTTTCCTTAAGTTTCATTTTAGAATTTATAATTATTTATGATTATATTTATAAAAAGGGATTACCAAAATATCTTACATAAAGACCAAAGAGAATAATCAATAAAACTAGTAAAGCTATTAAGGCCCAGGCTTTTCTTGCTTTTTTACCGTCTTTGACCACTGTTTCTAAAAAAACTTTTAGCATTCTGCCTCCATCCACAATCCCTAATGGCAACAAATTAAAAAATCCTACTGCTAATGATAATAAGACTATCACCCTGATTAATCCTTTGAGCCAGTAATAAAATGAGCCCCAGCTCTCCATCCCTGTTCTTATTCTTCTCTGGTTTTTGTCCAGTCTTATTCCCACAAATCCTTGTTCTGGGTTTTGGGGTGAGCTTCCGGTTATTAGGCTGAAGTTTCCTGATTCCAGTGTGTTCAGCACTAGGGTGGTGTTAGCTCTGATAAAACTCATCTTTTGAACAAAGTCTTGGAAAGTTTCTACTCTTTCTCCATTCACTCCATTAATAATCATCCTGTTTTCTAATCCTGCTTGGGCTGCCGGCACTGTTTCATTAACTAACTTGAAACTAAACCCTTCATCTTTTGAGATTGTGTTTTCAAAGGGTGCTTGAGTGAAGTTGTAGATATCTCCGCTAAAGGGAAGTATCCAGATCATCAATAAGGCAAAGATTATGTTTATCATTGGTCCTGCAGATAGTACTGAGTATTGCACTACTGATTTTTTTCTGGCTAGTTTTTTCTCTTCTGGTTCTACAAACGCTGCTGGAAATATGGGCAAAACTAATCCTAATATGGCTATCCCGCTTGATTTAACTGGCACTTGGTGGGCTCTGGCCATAATCCCGTGTGCTCCTTCGTGCATCACTGCAATGACAAAGATGGCAATAATGAAATAGGTGAAATAAAGAAATCCTATTCCTGGAATATTGGTAAATGGTAGCACCAAAGCAAATCCTTCTGCTTCCAGGGTTGCTTTTGCTGGGTGAAAAACCAGTTGGTAGAATATTTTAATCAGAAATATTAAAAAATAGACCATGAAAAAGAAACTGAAGCCGATGAAGCAGTATCCAACGAATTTGACTAATTCCCTGTACTTGTCTGATATTTTTTCCATCAATCTTAATCCCCATCTGGCTCTGTACATGATGATATATATCAGTCCAGGGATTATTTTTTCTATAGAGACATTTTTTCTGTTTTTCCAGACAAACCAGCTTAGAAAAAGTGCAAATATGATAGAAATAGTTATGTCAACATAAATGAATTTCATCCTTAACCTCTTTTGATATGAATTACTTTCCTACTTTTCTGATCCGAATCTGAATTTTATTTCTTTCTGGCTGGTCTTAATGCTCTGCTTTTGCATTTTCTGCAGGTTACTTTACCTTCTAGCACTTTGAGAACAGGAACTTTCATTGCTGTTTTGCATTTCTTGCAAATGAATTTATCTTTGAATAATCTTGCTTCTGCTTCTGGAATTCTAGCCATTTTTTTTAACTCCCTTGTCTGGTTTTTATTTTTGCTTTTGTTTATTGATTGATTTATTCAGATTTGACTTGTTTCATTACTTTATCATCAAGGATTTCCCAGTAAACTATTTGCCCGCCTTCTTTTACTTCTCCTTCTAATTCTTCTGGTATCTTTAAATCAAAGGTTTCATAATTTTCCATATCCATAACATTGGCTTTGTCTTCTTGTACTGATAACACTTGAGCTGCTTTTTTCTCTATGATTGGCACATCTATTTTGTCATGCCCAGGCATTACATTCACTCTTTTTTTGTTGTCAATTATGCCTACTGCTGTCAGTCTTACTTTAGCGTGTCCGTGTTTGCCTGGTCTTGAGACCTGCACATCCTGCACTATGCAAGCTGCACTGTCTAGGATAACATAAGAACCTTTTTTTAATGAGGTTATTGTTGCTTGTTTTACTCCGGCCATAATATTAGTGCGGGGGATTTATTTAAAAAAGTTTTGCTTTTTTCTTATTACTTACGCTTTTTTGCTTTTTTTCAGACCCTTAGAATCCTTTCCCACCACCCTCCTTTTTTCTTCATCTCTTCTCTTCCCTTTTTTCTTGCCTTTTTCTCTTCTTCTCCTGCTTCTCTTTTCCACTGGAATAATTGTTCCCTGGAGCCCGAAAACTTGTTTTTGCTGGATTCTCTTCTGGCTTTTCTTAAAAATCCGGTTAATTCCTTTTCTAATTCTTCTGCTTTTTCAAAACTTCTCTCCATTAATTTGAATTCGCTTGAATGGTGGATTGTTCTTTCCCCGCTTGATTTGTATTGGTATTTTTTATGGAGCATCTCGTGATACATTACATAATCAAGTAATTCCTGGTTTTTTTTGAATACTGTTGATATGCTGATGGTGTCTGTCTGATAATTATAACTGCCGAGTTTGGTTGTGCTTTTCTGGCCCCAGACCAGGTTGCTGATCCCTAGCAAGTCATTGAAATATCTTTTATTCACTCTCTCAAATGATTCTCTTAATACAGGATTAATCCTTGTTTTTGGTATGACTAAGTGCAGTTTTTTAATGAAATTGTTGTAGAATTCCCTGTTTATTGTGGATTTGGCTTTTCCCAGCCTTTTTTTTAGGATTTTGGCCATTAATTCCTGCAACAATCCCTTAACTATTTCTTCATCGCTTTCTTGCCATTTTTTGCTCAGCTTAAAGCTCAGTCTTGCCCCTCTTAGTTCTACACTGGCATTATAATCTCTGAAATGGCCTGAATATCTTAATTCAGCTAGATAGGGAAATTTTTTTTCTGGGTAGATGCCTGTAAATGCTTCTCTGATTAGTTCTTTTTGGTTCATTCTTAGGGTTTTTTTGATTAAATTTATATATTCTTCTACTCTCTGGTCTTATATGATTTATCACAATCTTAATCCTTACCTTTTTGATTTGGGTTTTTTCCAGATTCGCTGGTATGGTCTTTTTTTTGCTTTGGGTTTTCTTTTTACTTTTCTTTTTTTTGATTTTTTGGCTAAGAAAAAGATTATCAGTTTGAAAAGAGAGCAGGTCCCGGCTTATTTTATCTATCTCCTCTTTGGTATTATCTTTGGCGCACGACTTTTTTATGTCATCTTTTATTATCCTTCTTATTATTTTTCTCATCCTTTGGAGATAATTTTTTTCCGCGCTGGTCTTTCTTTTCACGGTGGTTTGGTTGGAGCTCTTCTCTCTACCTGGCTTTTTGCTAAAAAGCAGGGATTTTCTTTTCTTAGCTTAGCTGATTTTCTTGTTTTTCCTGCTTCTCTTTTTCTTGCTCTTGGTCGTTTGGGCAATCTCTTTAATGCTGAGCTTATTGGCCGCCCTTCTTCTCTTTGGTTTTGTCTGGATTATTCTAAAAATGCTTTCTTGTCTCAGCAGGGAGAGGTTTTGCAGGGGTGTTATCATCCTAGCCAGGTTTATGAATTTTTAAAGAATCTTTTTATCTTTTCTTCTCTTTTTTTGATGAAAAAATATAACAAGTTTAGGTTTGGTTCTGGTCTTTATTTTTCTTTTTTTCTTTTTTTTTATGGTCTTCTTCGTTTTTTGGTTGAGTTTTTTCGTCAGCCTGATCCCCAGCTTGGTCTTCTTGCTGGTTTAAGTATGGGCCAATGGCTTAGCCTGCCTTTAATTATTGTTGGCTTTTATCTTCTTCATAAACTCAAGAAATAGGCGCTTGATTGTTTAGTCTCTCTTTTTTTATTGAAAATTTTGACTAAAGGGAGAAATTTTCTCAAGGGTATAATACTCCGACCTTTAAGTCGGATATAGGTGAGCATATAGAATATTGGAAATTTTTAGTTATTACTCTTATCAGTCAATTCTTTGAGCTAATTCTTTGATTTTTCTTTCTCAGTTTTTTTTTAATCTCATTAAAAACTTGGTCTTCTGGTTGTTCTCCATTAATCCTTATTATTATTTTCTTGTATTTTTTTAAGAGTGGCGCAGTTCTTTTCTTGTATTCCTCAAGCCTTTTCTTGACTGCTTCTCTGGTGTCATCTTTTCTCTGTATTAATCTTCCTCCGCAGATATCACACCTTCCTTTTTTCTTTGGCGGAGCTGTTTTTAGGTTAAATTCGTGTTTGTGATTTTTCTCGCAGATTCTCCTGTAAATTGTTCTTTTGTAAACTTCTTTTTCGCTAAGATTCAGCTGAATTACTCCTTCTATTTTCCTCTTGTTTTTGTCCAGGTATTTTTCCAGGCTTTTCTTTTGTTTTTCTGTTCTTGGATAGCCGTCCAGCACAAAGCCTTTTTTCTTCCATTTGTTTTTTTCCATTGCTTTTTGCACTATTCTGTTAATGGTTTCATCATCCACCAATTTGCCTTTTTCCACTAGGTTTTTGATTTTTTTGCCTTCTTTGGTTCCCTGGGTAATTTCTTTTCTTAATAATTCTCCTGCATTGATATGTGGTATTCCCATCTCTTCTTCTATCTTGCTTGCTTGGGTTCCTTTGCCGCTTCCTTGTTTGCCTAGAATTAGTAAATACTTCAAATATTCTTTTTTTGTCTTCCCCTTGCTTTTCTGGTTCTTTTGTCTTTTTTTTTCTTCACTCATTTTTTTATCAGTTCTTTCTTTTTCTCTTTTCCTGGTCTCTCTCCTTCTTTTTTTCCTCTCTCTCCCCCCCTTCCCCTTTTTTTCTCTCCTAAACCTCTCTCTTTCATAAAAGTTAGCCAAAATAATGCACTTCTTCTTTGTCCAGTTCTTTTTCCCAGTTTTCTTCTAATTTTTTTGCTATTTTTTCCAGTTCTTTTTTTATTTCCTGCCATTCCTGCCAGATTTGTTTAATAAACTCTGCTTCTTCTTTTTCTTCTCTTTTGATGTTAACCAGGCTGTTTTTTACTTTTAATTTTGTTAGTCTTTTGAATAATTCTTCAATTTCCTTTCTTTCTTTTTCCTTGAAAAATCCTGCTTCGTGTAGTTGTTCTAAATTGCTGGTTTCTGGGTTGATGATTTTTTCCAGGAATTCTTTGTAACAGTTAACTCTGCCCATTATTTTTTTTCTTATTCTTCTTAGCAGATAGCTTGTCTCTTCAATCTCTCCTATCTCAAATTCTTTGTCCAGTTCTTTAAATTCAGGCAATTGGTGTTTTTCCCTGTTTTTTTCATAGTTTGTTTTTTCCATTTTTTTTGATAAGCCTCCGGGGGGATTTGCACCCCCGACCTGCAGATATCTTTAAAGCTTTTGAAGATTTCTTGTTTTCCTCTTTAAACTTATGGGTTATACAAGTCTGCCGCAATAGGCTGCTATGCTACGGAGGCATTTACTTTTTTATTCTAGAATTAGTTTTTCTT
Organism: uncultured Methanosarcinales archaeon; assembly: GCA_964585285.1. Lineage (GTDB taxonomy): Archaea > Nanobdellota > Nanobdellia > Woesearchaeales > CAZPDB01 > CAZPDB01. The sequence goes on along the minus strand of CAZPDB010000042.1, from coordinate 3,559 downwards.
TAAAAATGTTTCTTATCCTTTTGGTTATCTTATTATTTTTTTATTTAAACACTCTTTCTGGGTGGAAGAGCGGTTTCTCCTCTCTCACTTCTGTTATACCGCAGAAGGCTTTCATTCCTGCTAATAACCGGTAGGCTTCTGATAATATCTCTGTGTACATTTCATCTATTTCTTTTTTGTACAATCTTTTTATAAAGAGGTTTTGAATCCATTGGTGTTTCATCAGCCAGTGTTTTTTCCATTTGTCAGCATAGTCTATTTCTATAGTTGGGTGGATTTTAATGTTTATCTCTCCTGTGTCTGTTTTTATTTTTTTGCCTCCTACCAGCATCTCCTGGCCTTTTTTTATGCCTAATCCTAGATAATCCATATCCATTCTAAAGGCAAAGACTTTGCTGCCTCCAAAAGGTTTCCAGCATCTCCACCAAATATGGTATTCTATGGCCCCTCCTCTGTTTTGTTCTGAATAAAAGACTTCTAAGTCCTTTCCTCCCCCAACTTCCTCTAGGTAGCCTTCTTCTTCTAACCATTGAAAAATGTATTTGTAAAGCCCTTTAATATTTCTGGGTTCTTCTGTTATAAATTCTATAAATGGTTCCACTGCTTTTAATGTTTTTATAGGCATTTTAATTCTTATTCATTTAAAAATTATTTAAATATATGTTGTCCCCTTCAAGTAACTAAAAAACAAAACATTTATAAAGGATAACCTCTTTCTATCTCTTATGCAACTTATTCACTGTTCAGACATTCATTTTCCTATGATTTTGGATGGAAGAAAAAGCATTGATATAGGTAGCTTAGTTAAGTTTGCTAATGATCAGAACCTTGATGCTTTGGTTTCTACTGGTGATAATTCTGAAACATGGTTTTTAGCTGATAAGCTTGGCCCACAGGCTCAAAATGTTTGGCAAGCCATTCAAAGCAGGGATAATCAGACTTTAGAGCAGGAAACCAATCAACCAGAGTATATGCAATTGTATCAAGAAATTTCTTTGCAGCAATATGATCAGTTAAAAGATATTCTGGCCCAGTTTGATGGTCAGGTAGTTTATGGAGCTGGCAATCACGATGATGCCTTTCTTTATCATTCCTGGCAGGACTTTGATTGTTATGAAGATCAGCCTGTTGATGTTTCTGGTCTTAAGATTTTTGGTGTTCATAACTCTGTCCCCACCACTCCCTTTACCCCGTCACATTTTCAGATTAAACCTGAGGATTATACCCAGGAGGAGCTTGATTCTATGGGTGTTACCCAAGAGGTCAATCCTCACCAGTTACCTAGTTATAGAAGATTAGCTTCTGCTCAGTATGATATTTTGGCTATGCACGAAGGGCCTCAGGTTGATGAAGCTCAGGAGTTAAAGGGGTTTCGCAAGACTCTTGGGCTTGATGCTTATATTAAAGATCACCAACCCAAGGTAATCCTTTGCGGTCATGTTCATAACGCTATAGCTTATAAGCTTAAGAATGGCACTTTGGTTTTCCGTTCCAGCCCCACTTGTTCTTTTCAGCTTGATTTTGAGGAGAGAACAAAAAAATTAGATTCTTTCAGGCCGGTTTATTTACCTTTCTCTAAAAATTAATCCCGGTTCTGTTTCCCCTGTTTTTTGCCATGGTCCAGGTTCAATCTTTTCCTTTCTTTTTTCACCAGCTCTTCCTTCTCCCTTTTGCTTTTCACCAGCTTTTGTTTTTTCTGTTTTTTTCCCTTCTTTTTTCTTTTCTTCAGCCTCTTCCTTTTTTTCTTTTGATTTTTTCTTCTCCTCTCCTCTGACCACTAACCAGATTACTGCTACCAGGATTATAGTGGTTATTAGCCAGGGGTTGGTGATGAATCCTATGATTGTTTCTCCTTTTATGTATCCGCTTAGATCAAGGGCATAATAAACAATCACTGCCAGCACTATGGCTGTAATGATATAAATTGTGCCTTTGCTTTTCACTTCCCATTCTTTGGTCAGGGTTCCTATTAATAATAAGATAGAGAAGTTAATAATCATAAACAAGGCCACATATTGCAGCATAATCCATAATGAATCTACTCTTTGTGTTGAGGCAATAAACATAAATCCTATCACAAAAGCTATCATCGCATTGATGTTCTTTTTTTCTCCTTTGCCTGTTATTTTTATTTTTTCCAGCATACCAAAGATTATGGTAAAAATAAGAATAAATGGAAGTATTACTCCGCTTAATCCTAATTCTTCTAAAAATAATATTGCTTCCTCAAACATGACCATCTTTTAATCTCCTTTTTCACCTTTTTATTTAACTTTCCATCACTTAAGCTTATTTAGGTTTTGATAAGGATGAATGGCACCAGCATTTCTTCTTTACTCGCTCCGCCGTGATTTCCTTGATGAAAATGAATTTCGTGACCAATAACTGAATCTTTTATTGTGTAATCTTTCTGCATTATTAGTGTGTAATCTCCGATTCTTTCTAAAAGTCTCTGGCTTGTTTTGCCTATTCCAAAAAACCCTTTTTTCACCAGCTCCTCGCTTTTGACTAGTTTGGCTTTTCCTTTCAGTTTCTTTCTAACTTCTTTTTCAAATTCTTTTTCCCTGCCTGGTTTAACATAACAGTAAGCAGTTCTGGGTTCTCCTGTTAAGGGCATCACCAGGCAGTTTTTTATCTTCGGATACTTTCCCAATAAGATTGCTTTTTTTTTGGGTGTTTGTTTGAATCCATGGTCGCCAGTAATGATTATGGTTGTTTTTGTGCCTTTGAGAGATTCAACCAATTTTTTTATTTTTTTATC
>CAZPDB010000042.1:0-788 GCA_964585285.1 uncultured Methanosarcinales archaeon | reverse complement strand
TCAGAAAATGTTTCTTAGCTCTCTTGCTTTTTGGTCCATAAATATGGTTGTCCTTGTCAAAATCTCCCCAGTAAGCATAGATATATCCCCTTCCTTTTTCTTTGATTGCCCTTTTTATCTGCCTTATCCAGCCGTTTAATGTCTGGTAGCCTTTTATCTTGGTTTTCTTAAAGAGCACTTGGTTTATTCCTGTTCTTATTATCTTCTGAGGCAAGACTGCCAAGTGTGTTATTTTTTTGTTCTTGCTTTTTTCTGCTAGTCCTTGGAAGTCAAAGATTATTTCTGGTTCCACCCATAATTCACCTCCTGTTCTGTGTCTGTAGGGCAGGGGCTTGATTGTTTCTCCTAATCCCTTGAAATAAGTGTACCAGCCAGTTAGTTTGTGTTCTTCCACTCCCATTCCGGTCATAAAGGTTGTTATAGCAGTCATAGTAGTTGATGGGAAAACTGAGGTCATTGCTCCCTGATTATATTTGGCTAAAAAACTGTTTTTGTCTTCTTGTTTTTTTAGAAATTCATTGCCTAATCCGTCAATTACAATTAAAACAATCTTCTTTGCTTTTAATGCTTCTTTTTCTTCATTCAATGACCAGAGGTTTAATCTTTTGTATTTTGATTTCCATCCTAATTCTTTGCCTAATGAACTCATTAAATTTACTATGCTTCTTCCTTCATAATCAGGCTTTTCCATTTTCATTATTGTTTTAATCTTTTTTATCCTTTTAATCTTTTGCCTTTTTCTGCTTTCTTTCTCTTTCTCCCTCACTTTTTTCTTTCTTCTCTGTTCT
>CAZPDB010000041.1:0-9638 GCA_964585285.1 uncultured Methanosarcinales archaeon | reverse complement strand
CATTATCTTCACAACATTTAGGGCCAGGGACAACAACAGAAGCCAAATCAAACTCTGGAGAAATGCCTTGAGGAACATAAGGGCCTTTCCAAGAAATAGGAATAATAGAAGTTTCAATAGATTCTGACATAGTTAAAGTTCCTTTATTCTCAACCTCAACCTGAATCTCAACTTGTTCGCCCTCATCAACTGAGCCAGGAGGATTAACAAAACGATTTATCTTCAAACAATCTTCAGGACAGTTCTCATTCTCATCACAAATTCCATCACCACAAACTGGTTCTCTAATACTGATACCAGAAACTGTCTTACTATCAAAATAACCATGGTGACACTCTCCATAAATACCAGTAACAACCTCAAAACTGTCCCCCCAAAAACTGACACTGCCACAATCATCCACTGTATCAGGTTCAGGAGCAATTAAATCAAACTCAACCTCAACAGTATCTCCAGGGTCAAGAGCAAATTGTTTAGCATCATAATTATCATTACCCAGACAACATTTAGCTGTATCCCTAACCCAAGTCTGCAATTCAGCCCCACTACCAGAAGGCCAAACCAGATCCTCAGGAAGGATACCAGTTTCAACATAAGAAATAAAACCACGATCGCCAATATTCTCTAACCTGGCAATAACAGTGAAAGACTGCCCAGATACCAAATCTGAAGGATAATCAATAATAGTGTCTACTTTTAAACAATCATCCCGGCAGGATTCATCTGGACTGCAAACTCCATCACCGCAAAAAGGCTCCTTACACTGCCCGCCTTCACAACCCAAATCGCATTCTTCCCACTGCCAACCACCATCATTGACACAATAATAATTTCCTTTATGCTGACAAGACTGATGAGATGCATCATTGCACTCAACAAAAGTACCATAATCGCAATACAGACCATAATCATCAGGACAAAGAGCACCCCCATCATCACAATGGCCCATCCACCAATGCTTACACTGAGAAGAAGAACAAGAATCAGGATCCCAGCACTTGCCTATTCCACCAGCACAATAATTAACACATTCATCATCACAATCACAATCAGATCCATCTGACTTATCCAAACAACTATCACAACTATCAGTTTCAATGCAGTTAATACATTGATTATTCTGACAATCATAAACACAATCCTCAACTAACTCTGTTTCAGCATAAGACTGTCCATAACATTCGCCATTAACACAACTAAAATCATAACAATTCTTACTCTTATAGAGATCCCCATCATCACAATAAGGACTGCCCCAACCTTCGCAATAACCATCATCACAATCAGAATCACTAGTGCACTCTACACACTCATAAGAAGAATCATCCCATAACTCATCAGAATAACAACAACCATCAGGGTAGCCACTTTTACATTCTAAACTACCAGAACACTCACCATCCCCATCACAATCCCACTCACCATGACCACACAAAGAACAACCATGATCCTGGCGCTGATCACAATAATCCCCATCACCCAACTCAGAAACTACTCTCATCTCAGAATCAGAATCAGAATAACACCTACCACCACTACAATCATAAGTAATACAAGACCTCCTCTTCTTAACAGCATCACCCTCACAAAAATAATCCCAACTACCACAACTATCACTACCACAATCAGAATCACTAGTGCACTCAACACACTCATGAGAAGAATCATCCCAATTCTCACCAGAATAACAACAACCACACTCATTACCCAAAAAACAGACACCACCATTATAATCAACACAATCAGGAGCAGAAGAAGAACACTCACTATCAGAATCACAATCATACTCTCCATAAGAACAACTTAAATCGCAAGAATGAGCATCAGAACAATAATCTCCATCACCATTACAAGAGAGTCTCTCCCAGCAAAGAAGTTTACCAAACCAGATAAAATCCTTACATTCATAGATACATTGCTCATGTTTGATACAACTTCCTTCAGAATAACAAGAACCATGAGCATCAGAATAGTCAGAGCAAGTAGCAGTTAGAATAGCTTCTCCCTGAGAAGATTCTCCCTGAGAATAAGAAACAGGTTCTGTTGGTTCTACTCCAGATTCATCCCTTTCAGGTTGAGGATGTAAATCTCTTTCAGATTGAGACTGTGAAACCTGCGAAGAATTTTCCTGACTCTTTTCTTCTTTTGGTTTTTCTTCTTTTGGTTTAGGATTATTTCCCAGAAGTGGCTTATCCAAATCTTCTACTGGATTAGGATTCAAAGCATCAGCATAAGCCAGCGGAGTGAACAATAAAAGAACAAGGATTAAAACTGCAAATACTCTTATGAATAAAAAACTTTTTCTGCCCCTCTCCATTCAACCCCCCAAAGTTTATTAAAAAAACTAATTCCTCACTGAATTAAATTTTAACTTTAAAACCTTAATCAGAATCAAAAATTTCAGATGTCCAACCAAAGTTTTAATATAAGGTGCAGATAGTAAAAATGTTATATAAATTTTTCTAATTTTCTATTTGTATTTCTACATGGAGACTGTACTTTATTCTTCTATTCTGGGCCAGGCAGTTTTACTGCCTGGATGGGCTTCACTAAGTCCAGAACCGCCGACTTTATCGGCGGGCTTAGGATGCCAGCCAGAGGCTGGCAGACCAGAGTAGTTAAGCAAACCCCTAAAAAAACTAAAAAAAGTTAAACTAAGGAAAAAGAAGGGAAGATAACAGGGTTAAAAAAAATCTAGAAAAAAACAGAAAAAGATTAAAACTTAGTTATTATTATATTGATGAGTTTCTATTGATGAATTAATATTGATGAGTTTCTATTAATGAGTTAATATGAGTTTATTTCTGAGATTGGGGTTTTACTCTACCTGAAGCATTTATCTTCACATTGCCTTCTTCTCCCTGCTCTACTTGTGGTGTTAACTGATTTCTCATCTGCATTATTCTTTGCGCCCTATCATGACCAATCCTTTTCTGCTCATCAGTCATACCTGAATAAACATCCTCAATCTCTTGTTGATTAGGAGTAGAAAGCGGTGCTGCTTCCACATCTGCCTGGTCCAACCACTCTTCCTGTGCTTGTCTATGCTGGTCAAAATTTAAGGGAGTCAAAGTGGGTTTTAACTCTGATGGAAGGTTGTCTGTTGGTTTATCAATTTCTCCTGTCCAATCCTGCCAGCCAAAATATCCCTGGCCAAAGAGATCTAAAGATAATTCTTCAGTTGCATCTGCTAACTCTTCTCTTATCCCCTCAGTCCCTGCAGCAGGTGAAGGAATTGAAAGAGGAGCAGGTTTTCCAATTTCCTCTTCTTCTCTTCTTGACTGCTCTAAGAGAGCATCCAATGAATACGAGATAGTCTTAGCCCAGCGGCTGAAATTAGGTCCAGAACCCTGGTGTTTAAAAACACCTAAATAAGTTTCAAACATTCTGATAATATCCTGGTTATTAATAGAAACTGTTTGTGTTTTAGGATCTTCTTTTTCAGGGAAAAAAGGATGGTAAGCCAAGGTATTATCTTTCAAATCAATAACATAAGCTCCCTGACCGCGAAAAGACAAGTGCAGATGATCCCATTCTCCATCCTTATCCTCATCAGCCAAAAGATGCTGTTCCATAACAACATCTCCGCACATCTTCTCAACATGAAAAGCCCTTAATCTTTGATCTTTCCATTGATAATCCTCACTATACCCAGCCTCATAAAATCTGGCTGTAGGACTTAAGGTAGCAGTGGGAGTGGAAGTTTCAGTTGGTTGTTTGGTTGCAGTAGGTGATGGTTTTTCTGTTTCTGTCCTGGTAGGTGTAGCTGGAATGGGAATTGGGGTTGGCCTGACAGGAGTTCTGCTCGGAACTGCCTCCTGAGCCTCTTGTTCTTCTGACTCATAAAAATCCAGGAAATCACTTAAATCATCCTCTGGAAATCTCTCCTTTAAAGAATCATAATTTTTCTTGTCCTGAGCATTTGGCTCTACAGATTTTTCCTTAATCTTTTTTCCATCAACATAGGTCTGAACAAAAACAGCATCCAAGTCCCCATCCTGATGCATATCTACCATCACTCTTTTCTGAAGAAATTTATCAGTAAGCTTCCTATTATCAATAATTAAATGATAAGGCACCTCATTCCTGTTCTGACCATCCAAACCCTCAAAGAATCTTGATTGACCAAGAGAATAAGTCCAAACTGGTGTAGGCATCTGAGCTGATTGAGCTAAAGCCTCAGAAGAAGTAAGTGCAGTAGTGCAAACTCCGGCCATAATTCCGGCAGACACAAGATATTTGTTTAAATTTTTCAGCATAGGCATTTTAGTCCCCCTCCTTAAGATTAAATAAGATTTTAATAATTTAAAGTTAATAATCTCAAACACCTTTTTTTTAAAGTAAGATTAACTCTATTTATTTAAACCTTTTGGTCATTTATCACTTTATAATAGTTAAATAATCAGGAAAAACTTTAAAAACTATGCTATAAATTTTTAAAACCAAGATGAAAATACTAACCATACACACTGACAAATTCACCTGGGAGCCAAAGAAAAAGGCCCTGAAAACAGCTGAAGAAATAAAAGACAAAAAAAAGCACCAATGCAAAGACTGCCTGGTTGTCTTCACAGCAGTGGAAAAAAAAGATGAAGAAAACCCGCCAGCATCTGTACAAGCCTACCTAAAGAATGTCAAGGAAATAGCTGAAAAAGTAAAAACCAAAACAATTGTTCTTTATCCCTATGCCCACCTTTCTCCAGACCTGGCCAGCCCTAAAAAAGCCCAGGAAATAATGGAAAAAGCTGAGCAGGGATTAAAAAAAGAAAAAACATTTAAGGTTCTAAGATCACCATTTGGCTGGTACAAATCTTTTGAAATATCCTGCAAAGGCCACCCCCTTTCTGAACTGAGCAGAGATATTACACCAGGGGATTCAGGCAAAAAGATTTCAACCAAACCAGGACCAAGCCAAGCACCAGCAACAACTATGGCCAAACTGACAGAAACAGAAGAAGCAGCAATGAAAGCAGAAGAAAAAATCAAAAAAACCCTCTATGTTCTTGACCCAGAGGGAAAATTAACTCCAGCAGAAAAATTTGACTTTTCCCAACATCCTTCATTAAAAATATTTTATGAATATGAAAAAGGAGGAAGCAGAAAATCACAAAAACCACCAGCCCATATTGATTATATGAAAAAACTTGAACTGCTTGATTACGAACCAGGATCTGACCCAGGCAACTTCCGCTGGTATCCCAAAGGAGTGCTCATCAAAAGACTGCTGGAAAAAGAAGTCACTAAAATGGTCTGCGATGCCGGAGCAATGGAAGTGGAAACACCTATAATGTATGATTTAGAGCATCCTGGACTGAGCAAATACCTAACCAGGTTTCCAGCCCGCCAATACAGGGTATTGAGTGATGACAAATGGTTTTTTCTAAGATTCTCAGCCTGCTTTGGCCAATACCTTATCAAGCACGACATGCAAATATCCTACAAGAACCTGCCACTGAAGATGTATGAACTAACCAAATACTCATTCAGGAGGGAACAAAGAGGAGAACTGGCTGGAATCAAACGCCTGCGAGCCTTTACCATGCCTGATATGCACACTCTCTGCGCTGACACCAAAGAAGCAAAAGAGGAATTTATCAACCAATACAAACTCTCAATGAAATTTATGAAAGATGTTGAGCTGGAATATGATGTAGCTATACGGTTTCTGGAAGAATTTTATAAAGAGAATGAGGATTTTGCCAAAAAACTGGCCAAACTAGTCAACAAGCCCATCCTGGTTGAGCTCTTTGACAAGCGCTATGCCTACTTTATTATGAAATTTGAATTCTCAATCAATGACTCACTAAACAAAGCTTTTACACTCTCCACAGTCCAGATTGATGTTGAAAACACAGAAAGATTTGATATTACCTATGTTAACAAAGAAGGGAAAAAAGTACACCCTCTAATGCTGCACGCCTCAATCTCCGGCAGTATTGACAGAGACATCTGCGCCCTGCTGGAAAAACAAAGCTTAGGTGAAAAAAAAGGCCAGAAACCAATCCTTCCTCTCTGGCTCTCACCAACCCAGGTGCGCATCATCCCCCTAAGCGTGGAAAATCATCTTGACTTCTCTCAAAAACTGGCTGATGAACTAGAGAAAAATAAAATCAGGGTTGATATTGATGATAATATAGAAACAGTCAGCAAAAGAATCAGGCAGGCAGAAAAGGAATGGGTTCCTTATATTCTGGTAGTTGGTGATAAAGAGATAAAATCCAAAGAATTAACAGCCAGAATAAGAAAAACAGGGCAACAGAAAAAAATCACTCAGGACAAACTAATCAAGGAAATCAACAAAAAAACAACTGGTCTTGCTTTTCAAAAACTTTCTCTGCCAAAACTTTTAAGTCAAAGACCTAAATTCAATTAGTTTTCTTTTCCAATAATTTTTTAAGAAAAAAGTTTATAAATCACTGCCTACTCCCTGAACTTATGGATTCTCAACCAACCAGCTCTTGGAAGGATTATCTAAGTACGCTCTTAGAAGGTGAATCACCAGAAGAGACTAATGTATCTAATATACAACTAATCAGAATCCCTCTGATGACCCAAAGGATTGACCATAAAAAAAAATACTCTCAACCAAAACAAGAAGATTATAATGAAGGGACTAATAACCGGAACAATGAAATTGCCCAGATAGTAATAGAAGAGCTTCAAAAACAAGAGGAAGGATTATTAGTTAAAATCAGGAATCCATTAAAAGCGAGCCAGTTTAGTTCTGTTATAGTAAAAGCTTTAAGATATATTGAAGGAATCAATTTTGGTTGTTGGGAAAAAAGAGCCAAAAGCCTGCCTGAAGACAGAATACTCCTGGCAATTGGACCAGCAGAAAACCAAAAAATACCCTACTTCCTGATTAAAGGAGCCAGAGACCAAGCCAAAAAAGATTATTTAATAAGAGCAGTTCAACAAAATTCAAGAGCCTGTTTTCCATTAGAAAGCTTAGAAATCTGTCTGACAGAATATCAAAAACAATTTAAAAATAAGAATTAAAAGAAAGTAAAAAAAGAATTAAAAATTATTTTTTGAGCCAGTAACCAACCAAATAAAAGATAATAATCATCAAAACAGCTCCAAAAATAGCCTGGTTCCAGTCCATTGTTTTCTCCAACCCGTATTTAAGCAGGGTGAAGATGATAAAATATAGCAAACCAACACTAACACTTATTCTCAACAGATCCTTCTGAGACTGCTGAGAAACTTTTTTCTTAGATTTTATTCTAGAAGCAGAAACCTTTCTAGCTGATCTTTTTTTAGCTGTCTTTTTCTTTTTAGCCATTTTTACACCTCTTTTTAATCATAGTGCAATATATATCATCACAACAAAGTATTTTAATGATTATATTTGTTTATCCTTTTTAAAGTTTTGTTTTTTTGGGGCAGTCAAGTTAAAAGCGCAGACATATTTGGTGATTTGGCTGATATTTTATCCCAAAACAATGATGAAACAAACCAATAAAAAAATCCTGCCAATATACTCTAATCTTAATATAAAACAAAAATTTTTAAAGTGGCAAAATTAATAGATTAAAAGATGGATAATCAACAACCAGCACAACCAACACCTGAGCAAGTAGCAGCCATGAAAGAGAAATTAAAAAATATGAGTCCTGAAGAGATCCAGCAATTACAGAAACAACAATGCATTTTTTGCAAGATTGTTAGTGGAGAGATAGAAAGCAAAAGAATCTATGAAGACAACGACTGTCTGGCACTTCTTGATATCAACCCAGCAAACCCCGGGCATATGCTGCTGCTGCCAAAAGAACACTACCCGATTATGCCACTGATGCCAGAACAGACTTTAGCTCATATGGCCAAAGTAACCAAAGCTCTTTCTCAAGCAAGTTTGAAAGCCCTGAAAGCCCAAGGAACAACCATCTTTATTGCCAATGGAGCCCTGGCAGGACAAAGAGCCCAGCATTTCATGCTCCATATCATCCCCAGAATGCAGGGGGATGATGTTCAGATTAACATACCCAAGAAAACATTAAGTGATGCTGACAAGAAGGTGTTAAGAGAAAAATTAAGGCCCGGATTAGCAGAGAGTCTGGGGATGGAAGTGGCAGAAAAAGAAGATGGAGAAAGAGAGAAAGAAGAAAGCAGGGAAAAAGAAGAACAAGACAAAGAAGACAAGGGTGAAGAAGAAAGAGAAGATGAAGAAACAGAGAAAGAAGAACAAGCAGAGAAAAAAGAAGATGGAGAAAGAGAGAAAGAAGAAAGCAGGGAAAAAGAAGAACAAGACAAAGAAGACAAGGGTGAAGAAGAAAGAGAAGATGAAGAAACAGAGAAAGAAGAACAAGCAGAGAAAAAAGAAGATGGAGAAAGAGAGAAAGAAGAAGAGGGGGAGGAAATAGGCCTGGATGACATTTCCAGAGTTTTATTAGGAAATTAAATCGTTAATTAAATCAATGAGGTTAAGATGTGCCAATACTGTGAATTAATCCAAAAAGAAGCCTTAATCAAGAATGAAAAAATAGCTGTGGTCATGGCACCAGAACCAGCTGCTGCCGGACATTTATTAGTTCTGCCTCTTGAGCATAAAACCATACTGGAACAGGTGCCGGATTTTTTAGTTGACCAATTATTTATCACAGCCAACAAGGCAAGCTCATTATTATTTGACCTCTTCCCAGAAGTGCAGGGAACAAACATCATTATTGAGAATGGAACATCTGCAGGACAAGAAGTGCCCCACATAGCCTTGAATGTCATACCAAGAAGAGAAAATGACGGATTGGACCTGATGTGGCAGCCAAAACAATTCTCTGAAGAAGAGATGTCAACTATTGAATTAAAACTCAAAGAACAAACAGCAAAGATAGGGGCTTTTGAAGAAGAAAAAAAAGAGCCAGTAAAAATTCCTGAAGCAGAAGAAATCAAAGAAGAAGACAAGGAAACAGAAGATTATCGTATAAAACAATTAGAAAGAATACCCTGAAAAATTGGGAAGGCAGTTTAATTAATCTAATCAATAATTATCAAAATAAATATTTAACCACCATGAAGTTCTATCATCAACATCAACATCCTCAAAATCTTCATCAGCTCCAGAGATGTCATCATCAAGACACTTTTTTTCCAAAATTTTTTTTCTCCTGATTATATTAGCCACAGTTAGAGTAAGCAATTCACTCAAAGAATTAAAAGCATTCTTTGTCCAGGGAGTATCAACATTTTCACGAAGTAATTCCCCATTTTGATAGATATCACAAGTAAACCAATAAAGATGGCCAACATAAGGCCCAAAATCATTCTCCTTTACACACTTATGATGCTCTTTTTTAACCAAAGCAGAAAAATTAAATGGGCCAATAACTTTTACTCCAGTAATACCATAAGAATGATTTTCTGGTTTAATTAACCTCAAAATCTGCAGGCTTGTGGAATCTGACATTAGAAAAAGTAGAATTATAATTTAGTTTAAAAATATTTTGGGTATGGAAGAGTATAAAAGATTAAAAAGAAGATAAAAAAAGAAAAGTTAAAAAATATTTGCTAGTAACCTCTTATTTACTGGTAACATCTTTCCTCGCCCCAATTATTTACAGGATTAATCATAGCAGGCTCATGGTTATTCTTTCCTTGAGAAGAAACCGGCTGGTCTTCTCCAAACCTGCTTTGATAAGCTG
>CAZPDB010000040.1:0-9963 GCA_964585285.1 uncultured Methanosarcinales archaeon | reverse complement strand
GTAGTCATTCGAGTAACCATAACATCTCCCTTAGCAACCTTGCCCAACTCAGCCAACTCGTGAACAATCTTGACAGGACCAGCAGCCACGCCAGGAGAAGCAGTTTCACCATTAAGCAGCACCTTGGCTTCAGCCACAGAACAGGCTCCAGGCCCGCCCTCCCCCTCTTGACCTTCTTTTCCTTTTTTAACTTCTTTTAAGGTAGTGATGGCTCTGGACTGAACAATGTAAATATTTTCTCCTTCAATAGCCCATTCCAAATCCTGAGGCTTTTGATACTGCTCTTCAATCTTTTTAGCTAATTCAGCCAGCTTTTTAATCTCATCCTCATTCAATTTTTGCACTTTCTGCTGGTCTTCAGCCACAGGAACAGTCTTGGTATAACCTTTTTCATCCCGGATAACCTGTTCTTTCTGTTTCTTAACTTCAATATTAATAATACTCAAGTCATCCTTGTTGACAATATAAAGATCAGGATTAACAGAACCAGAAACAACAGCCTCGCCCAGGCCCCAAGCACCCTCAATAACAATCTCCTGAAGGTTATTAGTGGCTGGGTTAGCAGAAAACATCACCCCAGACTTATCACTCTTGACCTGCTTCTGGACAACCACAGCAATAAGGACTTTCTGATGAGGGAAATTATTCTTTTCCCGATAATAGATGGCCCGGGCAGTAAACAAAGAAGCCCAGCATTTCTGAACAGCAGTAACTACACCCTCATTGCCTTGAACATTCAAAAAAGTAGCCTGCTGACCAGCGAAACTGGCCTCAGGCAAATCCTCAGCAGTAGCTGAACTGCGCACAGCAACCAAAGACTGATCAGAGTGGTTAGGATGAACCAGATCCTGAGCATCCTTGGCTTCCATACTCTCATAAGCGTGAGTAATGGCCTTTTGGATAGGGGTGGAAACAGGAGTGGCAATAATCAACTCCTGAATCTCCTTAGCCACCTTTTGCAATTCCTCAGTCTGATCAACATCAAGCCCTTTTAACTTATCTAAGATCTTATCCTGGATATTAGTCTCCTCAATAAACTTTTTATACATCTGAGCAGTGCAGATAAATCCAGGGGGGATAGGCAGGCCAGCTCGAAACATCTCACAAAGATTAGCTCCCTTACCGCCAACAATGCCCACATCCTTTTTAGAAAGCTCATTAAACCAAGCAATTAATTTAATTTGTTTGTCTTTTTTTTCTTGATTATCTTGTTCCTGATTATTCTTTTCCTTATTTTTTTCTTGACTTTTCTGTCCAGCCATGATCACACCTCTTTTAAGTATTTGTTAATATTAATTATTGCCCTAATCTTTTTTGTCCCAATCTTTTGAATTAAGAACTACTAAGAAGCCACTTTTATAAATATTTTGTTTAAAAAAATTTAGGAGTCTTTAAAAGGACTTAAAAAAGTCACATCATAGAAAGAGTTGATTAAGACCAGCTAAGACCAAAAAATCTATAAAGGAAAACCAGATAATCAAATAAAATGCCAACTAGAATAAAAATTAGAATGAAAGAAAAAATAAAAATAGACACAGAGGATTTCAAAGCACTGCAGAAGCGGTTTGAACAAAGAGAAAAAGAAAGAGAAGCAGCTATGAACAAGTCCAGATCACTCATCAGCGCCTCAAAAAAAGCCATCCTGGCCCTGCACAATGAAAACATTCAAGAGGCAGAGAAAATTATCAAGGACCTGAATAAAAATTTATCTGAGATAAAAAAAGACCTGCCTGAAGAATTAAAATACAGCTCTCTTTTTCCAGTGGCTCAACAAGAAACAGTAGAAGCAACAACTTATTTTTATCTGTTAAAAGAAAAAAGGCTGCCCACCCATAAAGAACTAAAAGTAGGAGAAAAAGAATACCTGCTGGGGTTATGCGACTTAGTTGGGGAATTAGTCAGAAAAGCATATTCTTATGCAATGGAGGATGAAACAGAAAGAGTGATGAAGTTAAGAGATTTTGTTGACAACCTTTACAACCAACTCCTCATGTTTGACTTAAGGGACTCAGAACTGAGAAGAAAATCTGACTCAATAAAATATAACCTGGAAAAACTCAATGATTTAGCTTTTAACCTGAAAACCAAAATCAAAATAATAAAAAAAGAAAAAGCCAAATAAATGATAAAAAAATTAAAATAAACTCAAAAAGTTAACAAAAAGTTAAGAAAGACAAATAAAAAAATAAAAGCTGAACAAAAAGATAAACAAGACAAAATGAAAACAAGCTACAGAACCCATAATTGCGGAGCATTAACCAAAAAAGAATTAGGGCAAGAAGTAGGGGTGTGCGGATGGTGTCAGACCAGAAGAGATCACGGAGGAGTAATCTTCATTGATCTCAGAGATAGGTATGGGATCACCCAGATAGTTTTTAATCCTGACCAGAAAAAAATTTTCAAACTGGCTGATTCATTAAGAAGAGAAGATGTGATTAAAATCAAAGGCAAAGTCAGAGCCAGACCAAAAGGAATGGAAAACAAGAACATTTCTACCGGAGAAATAGAAATAGTAGTGAGCGAATTAAAAGTGCTGAACAAAGCAAAAACACCACCTTTAGAAGTTGAGGACAGAGTGGAAGCTAATGAAGAGATGAGGCTGAAATATAGATATTTAGACTTAAGAAGGCCGATTATGCAGAAAAGACTGTTATTCAGACATAAATTAGTCCAGGCAGCCAAAGAATTCCTAAACCAAAATAATTTTATGGAAATTGAAACTCCTCTCCTAGTCAAATCAACACCAGAAGGTGCCCGTGATTACCTAGTACCAAGCAGGGTTAATCCAGGACAATTTTATGCTCTGCCCCAATCACCCCAATTATACAAACAAATGCTCATGGTAGCTGGATTTGACCGCTACTATCAAATAGCCAGGTGTTTAAGAGATGAGGATCTGAGACAAGACAGACAGCCAGAACACACCCAAATAGATGTGGAAATGAGTTTTATGACAGCAGAAGAAATAAGGGAAATGATGGAAAGATTATATAATCATATCTTCAAACAAGTATTGGGAGTAAAACTGAAAAAGTTTCCTATTTTGACTTATCAAGAATCAATGGATAAATACGGCACTGACAAACCAGACATAAGATTTGATCTCTTTCTAAAAGAAGTGACTGAAATTGTGGCTGAATCAGATTTTCAAGTGTTTAAAAATATCAAAGAGAAAGGAGGTATAGTTAAATGCATAAATCCAGAAAAAGAAATGAGCAGAAAGGAAATAGAAACCTATATTGATTTCTGTCAAGAAAACGGAGCTAAAGGAATGGCCTGGATGAGAGTAGATAAAAAAGGAGAAAAATTAGAATCAAACATTGCCAAGTATTTCAATGAAAAGGTGCAAAAAGAACTGATAAAACTCACAGAGGCCAAACCAGGTTCAACCCTGATGTTCATTGCTGACAAACCAGAAAAATGCAATGAAATCATCAGCAAGCTGAGAAAT
Organism: uncultured Methanosarcinales archaeon; assembly: GCA_964585285.1. Taxonomy (GTDB): domain Archaea; phylum Nanobdellota; class Nanobdellia; order Woesearchaeales; family CAZPDB01; genus CAZPDB01. The sequence goes on along the minus strand of CAZPDB010000040.1, from coordinate 6,512 downwards.
AAATTGGGAAAAGACCTGCAATTGTATGAATCCAAAGAGTTTGCTTTTTGCTGGATAACAGACTTTCCCCTTTTCCATTATAATGAAGAAAAACAAGGATGGGATCCAGAACACCATATGTTTACCATGCCCAAACCAGAATTTGTTGACAATTTTGAAAAAGAACCAGGTAAAGTCTTAGGAGATTTGTGGGACTTAACCCTGAATGGAATAGAACTGGGCTCAGGATCAATCAGAATCAGTGTTCCAGAACTGCAAGAAAGAGTCATGAAACTGATCGGCTTGAGTAAGAAAGAAGCAGAACAGAAATTCGGCTTTTTACTGGAAGCCTATGAATATGGAGGACCACCACACGGAGGCATGGGATTAGGGTTGGACAGACTCTGCGCCTTGATGCAGGGATTCAATGATATCAGGGAAGTGATAGCTTTTCCTAAAAATAAAGCAGCTCAATGCCCAATGGATGAGTCACCTTCACCGGTAAGTGAAAAACAACTCAAGGAACTGCACCTGAAACTAGAATTAATAAAGAAAGGAAAGGGAAAAAATGAATAAAGAAAATAATAAAACTAAGGAGAAAAAGAAAGAGAAAAAATTAAAGGAGAAGAACGAAAAAGTAAAAGAGGGAACATTTCAAGTGGATGAAAAAATGCTGGAAGAGGTAGCAGAAGTAGCCAGACTAGAATTAAGCCCGGAAGAAAAAAAGAAATTGTTACCAGAGCTAAAAGAAGTTCTAAAAACATTCTCCAAAATCAACCAGGCAAAAACAGAAGCAGTGAAACCAAGTTTTCAACCAATTGAGATTGAATCTAAGATGAGAGAAGACAAGGAAGGAGAATGCCTGAGTCAAGAAGAAGCACTGAAAAATGTTAAAGAGAAAAGAGAAGGATACATTCTAGGACCAAGCATACTCTGAACTCTATTTGAACTAATCCTAAAATGGAAATACCTGAGTTGGTAGAAAAGATAAAAAACAAAGAGATAGATGTAGTTGATAATATTCAGCAAGTACTGGATAAAGTCAAGAAAATAAACAAGAAACATCATCTTCTGATTACCCTTAGCGAAGAACTGGCTCTAAAACAAGCAGAAGCATTAAAGAAAAAAATCAAAGAAGGCAAAGCAAGAGGAAGCCTGACTGGAATACCAGTGAGCATAAAGGATTGTTTGCTAGTTAAGGGAGTGGAAAGTAAAGCTGGTTCAAAAATACTTTCTGGTTATTTGCCTGTTTTTAATGCCACAGCAGTCCAGAAAATAATTGAAGAAGGAGGAATAATTATTGGCAAAACAACCCAAGACGAATTCGGGTTCGGCTCTTTTTGTTTAAATACAGGGATGGGTATGGAAATACCAACCAACCCCCTGGATGAGGAAAGGGTTTGCGGAGGCAGCAGCGGAGGAAGCGCTGGTTTAACCAGAGCATTGGCTGACCAAAATATACCTCACCTGAGCATAGCTGAATCAACAGGGGGAAGCATAGCCAACCCAGCCTCTTTCTGCGGAGTAGTAGGATTAACACCCACCTATGGCCTGGTTTCAAGGTACGGGCTGATAGATTATGCCAACAGCCTGGACAAGATAGGGACTATGACATCCAGTGTCAAGGAAGCATTCTTGGGCTTGGAAGTGATAAAAGGTGCTGATGTAAAAGATTCAACCTGTCTTAGTCAAAGAGAACAAGAAAAAATAAGAGATCTTTCTAAACTGGCTGAAATAGAAGGGAATAATAAAGGATTGAAAGGAATGAAAATAGGCCTGCTTAAAGAATCACTAACAAAAGAGATTGATGAAAGAATAAGAAAAACAGTAGAAACAACCAGGGAAAAAATGGAAGCAGAAGGAGCTGAAATTAAAGAGGTTGAACTGCCCTTAACAAAAAAATATGGATTAGCTGCTTATTATCTCTTAGCCACAGCAGAAGCATCCACCAATCTGGCCAGATTATGCGGGTTGAGATATGGAAAGCAGGAAAGACTGAAAGGAATTTTCAATGAATATTTTACTAAAGTAAGAAGCAGAAATTTTGGAGAAGAAACCAAAAGAAGAATCATCCTGGGAACCTTTGCCAGAATGTCAGGGTTCAGGGATGCTTACTATATCAAAGCAGCACAGGTAAGAACAAAAATCATAGGAGAATACAAAAAAGTGTTTAGCGAGGTAGATGCACTTTTAAGCCCGACTATGCCCATAAAAGCGCCAAAAATAAAAGAAATAGAAAAATTAAGCCCGCTACAGAATTATCTGATGGATGCTTTAACAGTTGGCCCAAATCTGGCTGGACTGCCCCACATCTCTGTGCCAATAAATGAAAAAAACGAAGGGAAAAAAGAACTGCCCACAGGCATAATGCTGATAGGTAATCAGAAAGAAGAGGAAAAAATTATCCGGCCAGCCAGGGCCTTGGAAAAAAATTGAAAAAAATAAGAATGGTGAGCCAATGACTGAAGAGAAAAAAACAAAAAACAAAAGCAAATCACAAAATAATTGGCAAAAAAACAAGAAAAAAGGAAAACGAATCTGTCCAGAATGCAGAGGCGAAGTGGAGTATAATTCAGCCAGAGAAGAATTTGTTTGCACCAAATGCGGGCTGGTAATAGAGGGCAGTGGATCAGTTAACTGGTAGATTAAAAGGCAAACTAATTTTTAAAATGGAAAAAAAACAAGAGATAATTATTGGGCTGGAAATTCATATTCAACTGGATACAAAAACAAAACTATTCTGTAATTGTTCAAGCACAGGAAAAAAAGATAAGCCAAACTCTAGAACCTGCGAAATCTGTTTAGGGCACCCAGGAAGCAAGCCAGTACTGAACAAAGAAGCTTTGAACTATGGGTTAAGACTGGCTATGGCATTGGAATGCCAGATAGCGTCAGAACTAATCTTTTCCAGAAAATCCTATTTTTATCCAGACCTGGCCAAAAACTTCCAGATCTCCCAATTTGAAAAACCATTAGGAGAAAAAGGCAAAGTCCTTATTGAAACTAAGACTAAACCTAAACCTAAAACTAACTCAGGAAAAGAAAAAGAGGAAGGGGGAGAAAAAGAAATAAGAATAAAAAGAGTTCATCTGGAAGAAGACCCAGCAGCCTTAATCCATCCTGGAGGATTAAGCCAAGGAGGACTGGTCTTAATTGATTACAACAGGTCAGGCAACCCTTTAGCAGAGGTGGTGACAGAACCAGACCTGAACAGTCCAGCAGAAGCAAGGAATTTTTTAAGCCAATTATTAACTATACTTAACTATTTAAGAATATTTGACAAGGAAAAAGGAATTATCAAAGCAGATGCTAATATCTCCCTAAGAGAAAAAAACTATCAAAGAGTGGAAATCAAGAACATTACTGGATTCAAAGAGATAGAAAGAGCCCTAAATTATGAAGTAGAAAGACAAAAAAAAGAAGAAGTGGTTCAGGAAACAAGGATGTGGGACCCGCAATTGGGAGCAACCAAAAGTCTGCGGAAAAAAGAAATAGAAGAAGAATATGGGTACATTATTGAACCAGACCTGGTGCCAATAAGATTAGACCAGGAATTGATAGAAGAAGTCAAGAAGGGATTGCCAGAACTGGCTGAAGAAAAAAGAAAAAGATTAGTTAAAGAATATAAGATAGCAGAAACAGATGCGCGAGTAATAGCGCAAGAAAAATTATTAGCAGAATTATTTGAAAAAGTAGCAGCTGAGATAGACCCTAAATTAGTAGCCAGCTGGTTAAGAAAAGAACTGGTCAGGGTGATGAACTTTAATGAAATAACTTTTAATGAGTTGAAACTGGATGAAGGGCACCTGATTGACCTGCTGGGCATGGTGGAAAGAGGGGAAATCACCCCTAATGTAGCCAAAAAAATCTTAGAAAAATTAGCAATCAAACCATTTGATGTTAAAAAATACGTGCAAAAAGAGAACCTGGGAAAAGTGGCTGATAAAGGAGAGCTGGAAAACATTTGCCAGGAAGTGATTGGAGAGAATAAAGAAGCAGTCCAGGATTACCTAAAGGGGGAAGAAAAAGCCCTGCACTTTTTGATGGGGAAAGTGATGCAGAAAACAAGGGGACAAGCAGACCCAGGAATGGTAGTTAAAGAGTTAGAGAGATTACTGAAGGAATAAAAAAAGTAACTTTAAAATCAATGATAAAGCTTGCAGCTTGCTTTTACTTTTTTAATTGACACTGTTCTCTTTTTGATATAATCTTATAATAACCATATTGAAATTAGCTTCACTAATCAAGGAGTAATTAGATAATTGATTATCTATTAATTCATCATCTCTTCCACGGGCGATAATAAGCCAAAGACGGTTTGATAGCGGGATGTCTCCTGCTAAAGGTCTAAGAGAATAATCTTTTTGAGAATAATAATTAAAAGGGCTACTCCAATAAATATTGGTGAAAAGAACTAGATCTCCTTTCTGAAATTTTTCATCAAAATATTGGATTGCTCCCTTATAATCTGGTTTTTGTAAATAAAAATAGTTATCTCTCAAGCGAGGCAAGATCAAGATAATGACTAAAATAATTAAGAAGAGTGTGATAAACTTCCTGTTAATTTTAAAACAACCCTGAGCAAAAAACAAATAAAAAGGAAATGAAACAGGCAAGAGATATCTTAAAATTAAAATAGGAGTGAATAACAAAGAAACAACATAAGAAAAAAGAAGAGGTATCAATACCCAAAGAAGGAGTAAAAGATTCTTAGGGAGAAGAGAATAATCTAAGGGAATCTTCCACTTTAATCCCCTTCTTTTCAATGGGTTTGCTGGTAAATTAATAAAAGCAATTATTATCAAAACACAGTAACAGACTAATAGAATTTTCCTATCAACAAAACCAACAAAAATGTTTAGAAGCCCCCCTAGACTGGGTTGGGGTCTCCAATTGCTGACTTGAGTTGATTTTATAAATTGACTAACTAGAATAGAAACCCATGGAGAGTAAAATAAAACAATAACAAAATTACTGAAAAACCATTTTTTGATCTTTAACCTCCTAAAGAAAAAGAAATAAATCAGAAAAAATATGTTCATAAAAAGAAGGACAAGAAGACCATAGTAATGAGTATAAATAAGAGCAGTGGTGGAAAAAATATAACCCAAATAATGGCTCTTTTTCTCAGCAGGGTTAAAAATAATCTTGACTAAAAAATAGACAGCTAAAAGCGACAAAAAACCAGTTAAAGAATACATTCTGGCTTCCTGCGAATACCAAATATGAAACGGAGAAATTGATAATAAAAAAGAGCTTAATAAACCTACCCTAGGATTAAACAATTCAACTCCTATTAAATATAATAAAATAATACTAAAAATACCGAAAAAAGAAGATAAAAATCTAATCCAAAACTCATTTTGTTTGACAAAATTTGTCCAAAACTTGAGTAAGATAAAATAAAGAGGAACATGATTATGTTGAGCTCGATTAGTGATAAGGGTGGGGATGTTTTCTTGAGCCACTCTAATAGAAGTAATTTCATCCAACCAAAAACTTTCCTCCCCTAAATTATAAATTCTCAGGGAGGTGCCTAAGATAAGAATAAGAACCAGAATAAGGAGATATCTATGCTGCCAGATTTTTCCCTGCTTCATCTGTTAAGTTATGTAGGGGAGATTTAAAAAATTTTTTAAAGTCAAACATATATTAGGCAAAAATGAAGAAAAAAAACTGGTGGCAAGCAATAAAAATAATCTTTGGGTTGTCTTTATTTGTCTTTATTCTTTACAAAGCTGATCTGAGTGAGATTATCAAAGTCATCTTGAAAATAAACCTCTTTCTTTTTTCAACAGCTTCCATACTTTTCATCATAGGCTTATTAATAAGAACATACAAGTGGGGGCTTCTACTAAAAGATACAGGTCAGCAGATAATCTTTAAAAAACTATTAAAAATCTGCTTGCTAGGAATGTTTTTTAACAAAATCCTGCCCTCAAAAATAGGAGGAGATGCTGTACGAGTTTACAAAATCAAAAAAATAACCAACCAATGGAAGACTTCTTTTTCCTCAGTCTTCATGGAAAGATACACCAGTCTGATGGCCCTGGCCGCCATTGCTTTTATTACCGCAAGTATAAAATACTCTCAAATCTCACCTTACCTTTTTTTAATCCTGGCCATAGGATTTCTTGGAGTGAATATCCTGCCTTTTCTCCTTCCCTATGTTCCATTCAACTTTCTCAAAAAAATATTTAGATCAGTACTCAAACTCTTTAGAATAAGAAAAACAAGCAATTTTATCAATGTTCTTCTACTTTCACTGGTCTTTAATCTGATACTGATTCTAACCCGCTACTTAATTGCCCTGGGCTTGGGAATAGAACTGCCCTTATGGTATTTTATTCTTTACATACCCCTTATCTCAGTTATTGCTGGTTTACCATTAAGTATTGGTGGGTTAGGATTAAGAGAAGCAGCATATGCCTTTTTCTTTATGGGAACCGGTCTTCCCCTAGCGGAAATAGTTTCAATCAGCCTGATCTCATATTTGATCGAAGTGGCCATAGCTTTGGTTGGGGGACTGATTT
>CAZPDB010000039.1:0-10066 GCA_964585285.1 uncultured Methanosarcinales archaeon | reverse complement strand
ATAGGCAAAAAAAAGATTAAAAAAAGAATTTATCTCAATCTTATCCTAATCCTGTTGGTTATCACTATAAATGTTTACAAGATGAACCTGGACCAAGAATATGAAAAAATATTCAAAGAGCAGGAAGAAATTAATTGTTTAAAACTGATGATTTACCCTCAAAAACAATCCTTCTGCTATTATGCCCAGGCAAAATGGGGAAAAAATCCAGAGATGTGTGAAAAAACCAAAATACTAGGATTTATCAAAACAAGATTCACCCAACAATGTCAAGAAGAGTTGGGATAAAGAAAAAGATTGGAAAGATAGATTTAAAATAACTTAAAGCTCAATCAACCATGGTTAAAACTGGTTAAAATCTAAAAAATTAGAACCTAAAAAGAGCTTCCTCTTCTTCTTCACGAAAATACTGGAAAAAACCAAGAATAATAAAAAAGAGGATAATAGTAGAGATGACAAAAACATAAAAACCAGTGGGAAGTTTTTGCTGGGGCTGGGGAAAAGAAGGCCTTTCAATGGCTGGCTTAGTTAAGGTGACAGGAGCGGTATTGGTGAGATTCTCCTCTGGTCGTGGAAGCGGTTTTTCTGGAGAAGGCATTTTTTCAGGCAGAGGGGAATGGAGAGCTAACCAACCAAAACTAACAGCAGAAGAAAAAAGATAAGTGTTGTTTAAAGAGGCAGGACCAACAAGAGTGAGAGGGAGAGAGGACCAATTAGAAAGGGAAGGATCCGGGGAAAGCGAAGGCAGAGAAAGGGGGATAAAAGAAAGCTGTAATTCCTGAGGTTTAAAATTATTATTATAAAAAAAATAATCAGGAACCTGAAAAAAGGCAGTAAAAGATTTAAGATCATCATTAGAAATATTCTGGCTGTAAAGAAACAAATACTGAAAAACATTATTAGAAGGTGCTTTAAAAGGAGGAGGGGGGAAAAGCCGAGAATCAATAATAAGAGTGGCCTGGGGAACCTGAGACTGAGAAATGAATTCCAGCCTGGACAGAGCAAGATCAGAATGGTTAATAGTTAAAGAATAATTTTGATGAGCAAGAAGAGGCTGAAAAGTGCGAGTAAAAAGAGCCTGCTGAACAGGAAAAGTAGAGGCAGAAACAGGTAAAGAAAAGACCAGAAAAGAAAAAAAAGCTATAGATAGAATCAAAGAGAAAAGCATAAGCTGTGAACGAAAAACACCTCTTTTTGTTTTCATAAAAAGCAATATGAATCAGAGGTATTTAAAGATTTCTAGAATAAATTAAAAGGATTAAAAAAATTAAAACAAAGCTTAAAAGTTATAATAGATTAAAAAAATAATCCAAGATTCAGTTCAGTCAAGAAGAAAAGCTAGAAGTTTTATTTTTCTGCCACCACCTAAGCAGATAAAAAGAGACGCAATAACCAAAAAGAGCACCGAAAATAACATCAGATAAGTAATGAACATTAATGATTAAACGGGTGAGAGCAATAAAAAGAAAAAGAAAAGTGAAAAAATACTTCATCTTTTTACAAGGAAAAAAGTAAAAGGAAAAAGGCAGGGAAGCAAAAAGAAAAACAGCATGACTGGAAGGAAAAGAATAATTGACAAAAGAGGTAAAAGTATAGTATTCAAGATGACCAAAAGGGCGGGGGCGGTGAAAAATAAACTTAGTGATGACAGAGAGAGTATAAGAAAAAATAAGAGAGAGCCACATAGGCCAAAGATACCTTTTATCCTGTTTGGAAAAAGAATAAACAAAAAAAGAAAAGATAATCATTAGAAGAACAATTAACCAGGAAGGATCAAAAAACTTAGCCAGAACAAAAAGCAAAGAAGGCCAATGAAAAGAAGCAATAAACTGAGCCAGGAGAATGTCAAGAGAAAAAATAAATTCCAAAGCGCGAAGACCAGAAAGCAAAGAAAAAAAAGTTATCAAACTAGCCAAGAAAACACCCAAAGAAATAGCCAAATAGGATTTAGTGCGCTTGAGGCCGAAAAACCAGGCAGCCAGAGTGCCAGTATAAGCTCCAGTCACAGGCAGAGGGATAGCAACAAAAAAAATCAAAGCCAAAGAGCCAAACCTTTCTATTCTGGAATGGGCTTTGCGGCGAACCCTCTGCAAAAAATGATTAAAAGTCTTTTCATAAGGGGGGAACCTAAGGAAAAAATGATGAAAATAATCAAGAAAAACAAAAACAAGCGGAGCAACAAGGAGATTAGGCAGAAAAGAAAAGAGATAAAGATGAAAGAGAGGGAGATTCTGAGAAAAACCAAAAATCATAGCCCCACGCAACTCAGAAACAGGCAGTAAGGACAAAATGATGATGATAAGATAAATTATAAACATGGAATCACCTTTTATTAATTTGTCTTTTGTTTAATTCACTTTCTGAAAATGGTGTTTTGACAATCATCTTTTGAACTTTTTTAATCTTGGACCTAAAGTAATGGGAAGAAAACAATGATTTAAGAAAGGGGGCGGGCTGAATAAAAGAACGATCAACCTGAGCGCAAAGATACTTTTTATGATTAATAACCTTAACAAAAGTCTGCTGATGCTTTTTCTTAAAAGAAGCTAAATGGTGAGGAGAAGCAAGAGAGAGGGCAGGACCAATAAAAATCTTTTGGCAATCAAGAGGGAGCTCTTTCTGATTAAAAACAAACCAGATAAAAGCAGGCTCGCCCATTTGAGAAGACCAAAACCAGTCAGCAGAAACAAGAGGAAAATCAAATTTTTTCAGCTGGGAAACAAGAAATTGAAAAGCTTTAACCAGCTTAGCGCCAACAACATCCTCCTTGCCCTGAGAAAGACGGAGAGTCAATAAAACAAGCTTCTGGCCTTTCCGAGGCTTAAGCTGAGCAGGATCAAAAGGGGGGGGATAAAAAAAACCAGGGGCAGGCTTAGCTAAAAAGGAAAAAGCAACCTTTCGAAACTGCTTAAAAGTTTCCTCATTAAGAGCAGCAGCAGCATTGCGACCAGCCTGAACAGGATCAACAACAATAAGAGGGGAAAGCTTAGACTGATTTAGCTCCAAAAGAGGCTGGCGATGGTAATTCTGGATATCAATTACCTGCAAAGGCTTCCATTTCTTAGCTGCTCTAAGAACCTGAAGAAAAGAACCATAAAAAACAACCAAAATCTCTAAAACATAACCAGAAAAACCAGAGAGATAAGACTCAGCACCATAAAGACGCTGAGCCTGACAAAACCTTTTAAGAAGCTTAATCTCCTGTTTAAGCTGAGCAGTAGTTTGCTGATTAACCCATTTAACATGAAAAGGACTAACATCAGTGATATTCAAAGCCTGCAGAGGAGAAGAAATCTTAAGGACGGGAATTATCTCAAAAATTATCTGGGGAGTCTCAACCCTAAAATAATCCCTGGAACCATGCAAACGGGAAAGCTTGAATTTCTTGAGAAGGGTTTTTTCAAGAAGATCAGACAACTGCGCAGACTTAAAAGCATAATCAGGCAAAGGAAAACGAACAAAGATATCCACATCAACCTTTTTATGTGGCTGCTTAATCTGAGTGTCCTTAGCGTAACTGCCACCAACAAAAATATCTGCTTTAAATTTTTTAAGACAAGGCCGGAGCTTAGAAATAAAAAGATCAACATCTTTTTTTAATTTCCTCTGCTCTGAAGGAGAGAAAGAAAGGCGAGAGAGAACCTGAGAAAGAAGAAGAGCTATCTGTTTACTGCTCTGCTTCATATTTTTTGCACTCCTCTCCTCACTCCTTTTTTTACTCTTCTTATTACTCCTTTTTTTATTCTTCTCCTTACTCTTCTTTTTCACACTTTTCTCTTTCTTTTGTTTGCTCATAATCTTTTTATTTTTTCGAACGAATTTTATCACCACAACTTTTTTATTATATCATCCAATAAGTCAAAAGTCAAACAAATTAGCCTGTAAACAACAAGATACCTAATTAAAAAAAGGAATTATTTATAAATTATACTAATATTAAAGAGTTAGAAAAGTTAATAACAAAAATTATAATTAAAAAAGAGGTAATTAATGGTACTAACAACAATAGGCATACTGACTAGTGTAGCAGTAGTTCTTCTGATAGGCATTGTCTTAACAGTTATAGCTAAAAAAATAAAGATCTCTAATATCCTCTTACTGCTCATTGCAGGCATCCTGCTATCAACCATAAGGTACAGAGGAGAAAAGCTGATTGAATTTCCAGAAACACTCATTGCCTCATTAGGCGTGCTGACACTAGTCTTAATCATCTTTGACAGCACCTCCAAATTCAAATACAAAGAATTAGACAAATTATCCATCAGCGGATTAAAATTAGTCGGACTAACACTGGTACTGGAAGTATTGGCCCTGACAGTGATGACAACCAGCCTTTTTTTTGGTTTTAGAACAACAGGGATAATTGCCAGCCTGGTCTTTGCCACACTAATGGCAGGAACAAGCCCAGACACAGTATTGGCAGTGATGGGCAAAGCCAAAAACAAAATTTTTGAAATATTAGAAATTGAATCAATACTCAACACACCACTAACAGTATTGTTACCATTCATCATCGTGGAATTCTACCAGCTGAATTTAGGCTTGGTGACCACACTAATTGATCAAACAGTAAAAATAATCCAACAAATAGTCACAGGCATAGGCTCAGGAGTGGTAGTAGGAATTATTGGCCTGCAAATAATGAAAAGATACTATTCAGAAGATCTTTCACCAATAGCCATCATTGTAACAGCACTAATCTCATATTCTATTGCTGAAAACCTGGGCGGGAGCGGAGTGCTGGCAGTGACAGCCCTGGGGCTGCTCTTCGGCAATATCTATATCAAACACAAAGGGAAGCTCTTTGAATTTGAATCAATCCTGACCAACTCATTGATAATATTAGTGTTCGTGCTCATCGGATTCATAATTGACATACCCTGGACAAACAGCATTTTCCTAATCAAAGCAACTATCCTGTTCATTACCTACATAGGCATTCGCTTTTTAATAGTTTATTATCTTTTCAGAGAAAACAAATTCAAAGAAAAACTCTTTATAAGCTTTAATGCAGCCAAAGGAATAGCCACAGCAACAGCCATACTGGCCTTGAGCAGTTATGTGTTTGAGGGAATAAAAATAGTGCTGGAATTAGGGCTGATTTTTATGCTTTATAGCATCACCCTCTCAATAATAACCTCCCACTTTGCTTCTAAAATGCTGAGAATCAAAGAAAAAGAACTGGAAAAAATATAAAAAAGTTTAAAGCACAGAGAAAAAACAAAAAATGAAAGTCATAATTGACACTAATTTCTTATTACTGCCTGCACAGTTCAAGATTGATATATATTCAGAGATAAAAAAGATAGTTCCAGGCAAAACAGAATTGATTATTTTAGAAGGAGTATTGAAGGAATTAAATAAAATAATCAAAAAAGAGAAAGGCAGAAAAAAACAAGAAGCAAGACTGAGCAAAGAAATATTAAGAAAAAAAATAAAAGAAAAAGAAGTGAGGGTTTTAGCTAGGAAAGGAAAGCAGGGACTGGTAGATGACCAGATAGTGGAGATGGTCAAAAATCAAGGAAAGGGAAAAAAGAAAACCGAAGAAAAAAAAATGGGAAAAAAAGAAAACAAGAAAGAGACAAAGAAAGGGAAAGTAAAAAAGGAAGAAGAGAAAAAAAGAAATAAAAAAGAAGAGGTAATAGTGGCTACAAATGACCAGGGACTAAAACAAAGGTTGAAAGGAAAAGCAGCTTTGATAGTAATGAGACAAAAAAAATATTTATTGTTAAAAAAGAAGTAAAAGGCAGAGTAAGAAATGAACAAGGTGAAAAAGATAAGAAAAAAAGATGGAGAAAATCACAGCACCAAAAAGGCAAGGTTTATAAAGGAAACTGGATTTCTGATTTTTACTGAAAAAGAAAAACCCGATAAGACTATTCAAGAACATTCCAAATAGGAGGGTAGAATGGAGAAACAAGAAATAATCAAAGCAATCAAAGAAGCAAAAGAGAATTCTAAGAAAAGGAACTTCATCCAAAGCATTGACCTGATTATCAATCTTAGAGGATTAAACCTGAAAAAAGCAGAAGAACAAATAGAAAAATATGTGGTTATGCCTCACAACAGAGGCAAAGAACCAAAGATCTGCGCCCTGGTTGGAAGGGAATTACTAGAAGAAGCAAAAAAAGAAGCAGACACAGTTATCTCAGTAGATGAGTTTAACAAATATGCCAAAGATAAAAAAATAACTAAAAAATTAGCCAAAGAACATGATTTCTTTATTGCCCAAGCAAATGTCATGCCAAAAGTAGCAGCGGCTTTTGGAAGAGTACTAGGACCAAAAGGAAAAATGCCCAACCCTAAAGCAGGTTGCGTAGTTCCTCCAAATGCTCAATTAAAACCATTAGTTGAAAAATTAAAAAAGACTCTGAAGATAGCAGCTAAAGAAAAACCTTTGATACAGGTAAAAGTAGGCACTGAAAAAAAACCTGAAGAAGAAGTGGTGGAAAATATCTCAGCTATCTATGAAACTGTGCTCCACTCATTGCCCGGAGAAAAAAACAATATCAAAAATGTTTATGTGAAATTAACCATGGGTAAATCAATCAAAATCAAAATTTAAGTGTAAAAAACAAAAGACAGAAGAAAAATGGCAAAAACATCACAAGCAGGACAAGGCAAGAAAGAAGTTGTCAAGAGAATAATCAAACTAATAGAAAAGAATCCAATCATCGGCATAATTAATATGGAAGGCCTGCCCACACCACAATTGCAGGTGATGAGAACAAAACTAAGAGACAAAGTCAAAATCCTGGTGACCAAAAAAAGAATGATAAAAATTGCCCTGGAAGAAGCAAAAAACAAAAAAGAAAATTTGATCCAACTAAAAGATGAATTAAAAGGGATGCCAGCCCTAGTCTTCACAGCTGAAAACCCCTTCCGCTTAAAAAAAATCCTGGATAAGAACAAAAGCCAAGCACCAGCCAAAGCAGGGCAGACAGCTCCCAATGATATTGTGATAAAAGCAGGGCCAACCAGTTTCAGCCCCGGACCAATCATTGGAGAATTGGGAGCTTTAGGTTTACAAACAGGCGTAGAAGAAGGAAAAGTAGTTATCAAAGATGAGAAAGTGGTGGTAGAAGAAGGAGAAGAGATAAGCCAGGAAGTGGCTAGTGTGCTCTCAAGAATGGGAGTCAAACCAATGGAAATCGGTCTCAACCTGGTAGCAGTCTATGAAGATGGAATGATACTGCCAGGAAAAGTCTTAAGTATTGATGAAAAGGAATATAATAATAACTTGATTAAAGCAGCTCAAGAAGTCAACAATCTAGCCCTGGAAAGCGGTTATGTGACCAAAGAAAACAGGGAAACATTCATTATCAAAGCAGTCAGAGAAGCAAAATCTTTAGGAGTGGAAGCAGGAATCCTAGCTAAAGAAATAATAAATGATATAATAATCAAAGCTCAAAAAGCAGGGAGCTCATTAAAAGGAATGATTAAATAAGATTAACAAAAAAACAGACGGAGGTTTGAAAAATGGAATATGTCTATGCGGCTATGCTCATACACAAAACTGGAGGAAAAATTGACGAGGCCAGCGTAAAAAAAGTGTTAGAAGCAGCTGGAGCAAAAGTGGACGAAGCAAGAGTGAAAGCCCTGGTGGCTGCTCTAGAAGGAGTGAACATTGATGAAGCCATAGAAAAAGCCAGTACAGCAGTAGCAGCAACACCAACAGCAACAGCTGAGAAAGCTGAAGGAGGAAAAGAGAAGAAAGAGAAAGAAGAGAAGAAAGAGAAAGAAGAAGAGAAACAAAAGGAAGAACAGGCAGCAGCAGGCTTAGGAGCCTTGTTTGGTTAAAAAAATTTTTTTAACTTTTTGGTTGAGATGGCATGGAAAAGAAAGCAGAAAAAGAAGAGGACAATAGATTAAAGGTAGATAAGAGTCTAGGAGAGCTCAAAAAAGAGATAGTTGAGTTAAAAAGAGAACTGAATAAAAAAGATGAAGAAAAAGAGCAATGGCAGAGAAAAAAAGAAGAGATTAAACAAAAAATTCTACAAAAAATTGATGAAATCAAAAAAAACAAAACAGCCAGAGACAAATACTTGGACAAAGTACAAAAAGCAAAAGAAGACCGGGATCAGTACAACAAAGAAGTGAGAGAGAACATTGGAGAGATAAAAAGATTAAATGAAGAAAAAAGACTGCTTCTACAAAAATACGGATTCAAAAAAAACCCAGCAGAAATTAAAAGAGAGATTGAAAAACTAGAGGAGAAAATAGAAACAGAAGTGATGGGTTTTGAAAAAGAAAAAAAATTGATGAAAGAAATCAAAACTCTGAAGAAAAAAAAGGAAGAAGCAGAGAAAAAAGGGGGGGTGATTGAAGGGATAAAAGAAATAGAAACAAAATTAAGTAAATTAAAGACAAAAGCAGACGAACTCCATAAAAAGGTTCAAGAAGAAGCAAAAAAAGGTCAAGAACATCATGAAAAGCTAATAGGAGAATCAGCAGAAATCAAAGGATTAAGAAAAGAGGAAAAAGAGATAACCAAAAAAGCAAAAGAGGCAAAAAAAGAATTTAATGAGATAAATGAGCAGTTAAAGGAAAGATTAATAGAATACAACCAACTGGCCAGCAAAAAAGGAATAAAAAAGAAAGAAAAAAGGTTAATAAGAAAAAAAAGAAAAGAAGAGAGAATAGATCAAAGAATTGAAGCCAAAAGAAAAGACGCAGAAAAGAAAATAAAAAGAGGAGAAAAATTAACCACTGAAGACTTAATAGCTTTTCAGGAATAAAATTGTTGTTATCCTAATTATTAAGATTTCTTACTTTCCTCTTTTTCAGAAGAAGCTTGCTTGACCATCTCAGTATAACCACACTTACCGCAAGTCCGTCGATTAGAATGTTCAGCCAAAAAATAACTCGGACCGCATTTAGGACAAAAGGGTTTTTTTCTGCTCAGTTCCTGACCAGAAACATGATAATATTGATAAGTCTTACTGGGAGCTTTATTTTTTGGTTTTCCTTTTTTAGCCATTTTTTACAGATTTTTCATTAGTTTTTTTAGGGGAAGGTTTTTCTGGAGAAGCAGCAGTCTGAGATTTATCTCCTTTCTTCTCCTCCTTATTCTCCTCTTTAGACTCTGGCTTAGCCCCTTCTCCTTTTTTAGATTGAGCTTTTTCTGGCTGGGGTCCAGCTTCAGTTTTTTGCTTGGCTTTTTTAGCTTTAGAGCCAGGCTTTTCAATCTTTTTAATAACCTCAGGAGAATCATAAACTTTGACCAAAGCCAAAGCAGTAGTATCACCAAAAGAAGAAAAAATCTTCTTAATAATAACTACTTCTGGTTTAACCTTTAATTGAGAAGCAAGAACCTGAATAAGATCAGCTTTGGAAGGGATAGGACCAGAAAAAGAAAGCTGGACCTTTAACTCCTGACGGGAAAACAATGAATTTTCCTGTTGATTAATAATTTTAGCTTTCATACAATCACCTGACCTTTAAGGCATAATCTCCCTTGGCTTCTAAACCAATAATCTTAGCCAAATCAGACTTTTGAGCATCAAGAATATAAATGCGCCCGCGCCAATTAGTAGAAAACTGATTACCCTGGCAAAGAGGACACTTATCTCCCTCAACAAAAATCTTACATTTTTTACACGCTTTCTTAACCATAAAAACACCCCATCTTCGGGTTATTGATATTTTTAAATTTTATTTTTTTGATTTTCCAGATGATTTACCTTTATCTTCAGACTTGGCTGCTTTTTTAGCAGCAGCTTCTTTTTTCTTCTGCGCCTCCTTAATCCACTCTAACTTGCCCAGACCTTCCTGACGCATGGTCATACCAATCTTAGGATTAGAAGTGTCCTTAAATGAAAGAGAAACAATACGAGCAATACAAAAATCGCCAACAGAAAGGCTGCACTTAGTATCCCGACCAGTAAGAACCTTATCCTTAGCAAAAGAAACAAAATCATCCATGGTCTGAGAAATATGAATCATACCATCAATTGGCCCAAGATTAAGAAAAGCGCCAAAATCAGCAATTTCACGAATTAACCCTGGCAAAACCTCCTGCATCTCTGGCTTGAAAGCAAGAAGCTCAAAAGTAGTCTGATAATAA
>CAZPDB010000038.1:3432-10154 GCA_964585285.1 uncultured Methanosarcinales archaeon | reverse complement strand
CTGCATCTGAACCATTATTTTCAAAAGGCATATTCAAGACTGCAATAGATTCTCCGTCTCTGAACCAGTTGTAAATGTTTTTTACACTATCCCCATCTGTATCATAAGTTGATTGATTATAACAGGTTAGGTTTTCATCTGTATAGTTTGTTCCATCAGTTGAGTTTAATATTGGTGTGGTGTGTGTTGGTGCTGTGTTTATCCATGGAACTGTTAGATTATTACTGCATTTTTCCAATCCCTCTTCTGTTCCATCATTTGGTGTTACACACGCCTGCCAGGTACTATTCTTAGTTGTTTCTTGTGAGACAATGAGATTGGTTTTGTTTTTGTAGATTGCTTTGATTTGTTCTGGTGACAAAGAATCATTATAAACTCTCACTTCATCAATACTCCCATTCAAAAACTCAACATTAATGTGTCCCCCAGAAAGTTTATTTGTTCCTATTTGTAATGGAGCGTTTCCAGTGTTAGCTGAATAATTTCCTACAGCGGTGCTGTTTTCCATCACTCCATTTACATAAATCATTAAATCACTCTGATTATAAACTCCTGCCACATAATACCAGTTTCCTGTGACAGCTTGAGTAGATGAAGGGCCACTATAAAAATCAGTTTGGTCTGATGCTCTTTCATTTCTAAATGAAAATCTTCCTGAGTTACCTATCAGAAGCCAGTAATTATCATTGTGGCTGGTGACATCATCATTTTTATAAACTATAGGGGCTCTGGCAATCTCACTCATTTTAACCCAGGCCATAACAGTTATTTTGCCTGGGATGGCTAGCTCACTATCATCATCAGGAACTTTGATAAAATCATCTACGCCATCAAATTCGTATGCGCCCCAGTTGTCGTGTCCTCCTGTTGAATTCCAGGTGACTCCTCCTTGTTCAATTCCATCATTACCTAGTCCTGAATAATCCTTGGTTCCTGCATCTGAACCATTATTTTCAAAAGGCATATTCAAGACTGCAATAGATTCTCCATCTCTGAACCAGTTGTAAATGTTTTTTACACTATCCCCATCTGCATCATAAGTTGATTGATTATAACAGGTTAAGTTTTCATCTGTTAAGTTTGTTCCATCAGTTGAGTTTAATATTGGTGTAGTGTGTGTTGGAGGCGTGTTAATAGAAAAATTATCAGTAACATCTAATTTAGAAAATCCCTGAGAAGAGTCATTACAGAGAACATTGAAGTAAAATGTTCCATTGAGATTAAAACTTTTATTATATTCATAAAGCTTTGAGCTGGGATTAAAGCTCATATTGTCTTCATCCTGCCAGGAGCCGGTTAGATTGAATTTGATTGTGCAATTAATATTAGACCCATTAATGCTTTCCCCGCTGCTTGAGTTAGTATAATTAGCATAGTAGATGATTTGTTCTCCTTTTCTTTTCTTTTCATTATCAGTAGTATCCCAGATAACTAAGCTGGTATTGGTTGTTTCATTGTTGACACTGGCTTTGTTAAAAGCATAAGCTGTTTGTCCTCCGAAATCAAAAAGAAGAGTATGCTTTCCTTCTGTAAGCACTTTACTTGTTTCATATCCTGTTTTATCGCAGGAATAGTTTTCAATAAACACAGAGCTGTTTTTCCATTTGTATTCTAATCCACCGCCGCACTGAATTTCGAGGAATTTTAAATCATAACCTGCGTTAGCATAATCAGTCCATGTTGTTCCATTTGAAGCTGAAACAGTTAAATTAGCTGTTCCGGTTGTATTAAACATCACTGTCCAGTTTCCTCCAACAGTAGGATAGCTCTGGACATTGAGGATGGTTATCTCAAGTTCGTAGGTTTGATTGCTCAGGTGGGGGACTAACCATCCTATTGAATCCACTAAAGAATTATTATTGGTGTCATGTTCGATCACAGAAACCTCTTCCTTTTTAGAACTGTTTTTAATCCAGTACAACCTAACTGCTCCATAATTAGTCTCTTGAGACAAAGAAGTATTAACCCAAAAACTGCTATAATGAAGATCCTCATAATCTGTTTTAAGGATGATTCTTTTTTTATTTGAGCTGATATTTTTTTCTATCTTAACTGGTCCAGGGGTGAAATATTCAACTCTTATTTTTTCATTCTTGGTGATATTGTTGAGGGAGAGGTATTTTCTGGAGTTGTTTATTATTGCATTCACTATTTCCAACTCTTGTTTTTGAGATGTTTTCGCTTGAATTCCTTCTTTTTCTTTTATTTTCTCAATCGAAATATTTTCTGCATAATAAGGCACATCTATAACCAGACTGGTAAGATTCTCATTGGCATTGAATTCTTTGGTCCATCTGACTGGTTGTCCTGCTTTAATCTGACTGGATCTAAGATGACTATCTGTAATTTTTAGGCTTAAAGAAACATTCTTTTCTTGGATGTGCGATCCAACAAGATTGGTGTTGATATTAAGAAAACTTAAATAAATTAGGTTTAGAAAGATGAGTATGCTGATTATGACTTTGACTAGTGTATAGTTTTTTAGTTTATTCTGCTTTCTAGCTTTTTTCCGCCTGCTCTTTTTTTTAGACAAGGAACCACCCTTTTTAATTAATTTTTTTATATTTTTCTTTAATTACAAGTATCTTTTATAAATCTTTTTTTTAAGTTAGAGCATTTTTGAATAAAAGAAAAAATAAACTTTAAAAACCCCTCTTTTTTACCTATAATTATGGTGCAAACTATGCCTGGGATTAAATTTTCCCGGCAGGAATTGAATGATCTGTTTAGAGCCTGGCTCATCCTTTCTGTTGCTTTTGCCCTGGTTTTTTCTGGATTTGACCTTTTTTCTTTTTCTTCTGATTGGTCTATCCTGCTTCAATTTTTCATGATTTCAGGTTTAACTGCAGGGTTAGGTTTTATTTTTCACGAGCTTAGCCATAAATATCTTGCTATCAAGTATGGTTGTAAAGCAGAGTTCAAGGCTAATAATTTCATGCTTGGCCTGGCGTTGTTTATTGCTGTTTTTTTTAAGTTTATACTGGCTGCTCCTGGAGGAGTTGTTTTAAAAGGATACCTTGACAAAATTCGTCATGGCCGAATTGCCGCAGCTGGTCCAGCATCTAATCTTTTTCTGGCACTTATCTTTCTTGCTCTGGCTTTGATCCTACCTTCCCAGATTTTCACTTATGGTTATTTTATTAATGCTTTTTTGGCTTTTTTTAATCTTCTGCCCTTCCCTGCTTTTGACGGTCTCAAAATTCTCTGGTGGAACAAATGGGCCTATGGTTCTCTTTTTGTTCTGAGCATTCTTCTTTTAATCCCCCTTTTTTCTTAAGCTTCTTCATCTTTTGATTGCCACGCTTCCACAACTGCAATCAACTCATCTAACCTTATCCTGTCGCCTCTTTTCCTATTTCTAAACACTTTTCTTTTAAAGCCAACAAAATTGTGCGGATTTTTTCTTATCTCCATTTGATCTGCATCTCTTCTCTCTTTTAGGTTATTACCTTTTTCCCGAGCCCATTCCATATCTTTTTGTTCCCAATAATTGATTTCTTCCAGAATTTCTTTTATTATGTCTTTAGTGAACCAATTATCTGTTTCTACCAGACAGACCTCTAATAAGCTTCTTTTTTGTTTTAATCCCCGGATTGAATCTACTCTCCTCCCTATTCTTTTTCTTGATTTCTCTTTTTCTCTTGAAAGTTCATACCTACTAACAGAAGAACCCCTAGCTTTTTTATATTCTTTTAATATCCCCTTACTCTCTTCTAATAATTTCTCCATCTCTACTTGTATTTTTTCTTCTGCTGCTTCAATTCCTGTTCTTCTTTCTCTTCTTTTCCAACCTGCCCCCCCTTCTTGTTCTTCTTCTGCTTTGATCAGGCCTGAAAGTTTTCCTTGTTGAACTAAGTAATAATAACCAGTTTCAATATAAGCTTGAATACTGAATGGATAACTTATTAAGTCTTTTTTTATCTCTACTTCTCCTTGTTCAGTCAATAAAACTTCTCTTCCCATCATAATGTCTTTTCTCATCAGCTCTTTGTATTTCATCTCCTCTCTTTTCAAAAGCGCATTTCTTATTTTTGTGGGCAACTCTGCTGGAGTTTGTTTAACAATTGCTGTTATTCCAGTTTCATTGAGAAGATAGGATATGATAGTTTTTCTGATGGCTTCAACAGTTTTAGGAGTAGTTGCTCCCAGGATATTGAACTCTTTTTCCCCTTGTTCAGCTAATTCTTGTTTTAGGTAATTAAAAAATTCATTTAATTTTCGTCGGCAGGAAAATCTCTTGAAATACTCTCCCAGATTATAAATTTCATTCTTCACTGTTAAAATTTCCACTGTTTCTAATAATGGTATAGCTTTGCCACTGTGCATTCCAGTCACCTTTATAGAGACCTGATCTGGCTTAAGCCCGGGTTTATTCTCTCTTTTGACTATTTCTGTTAATATCTCTCCTAATCTTTCCTCAGCTCTTATAACATCTAATTCCATCAAACCCATTATATTCCTTCTCACTGCTTGTCCATCTTCTTTCTCTGGTTGATAGCTCTCTCTTAAATCACTTTTTAAATCATCTAAGATACCAGTCATGAACCCAACCGGGTTGGTAACCACTAAAGTCAACAGATCATCCAGGTCTGCAGTTAAATAAGCTATTCTTTTCATTATCCTGTAATTTCTCAATCCTAATTCCAAACGATCCGGCCCTCTTCTCTGCTCTCTACATTTCTTCCTGTAAGAAAAATTATTATCAGCGCAAACAATTAAAAGATTAGAATCAGATAAGCCTTTTTTTACCTCTCCTTCATCACTTCTTAGCACTGATCTGAACTCACACTCAGTTCTTTTTCCTAATAATTTGTCTGTTTCATTTAACCTGTCCTGATTTGAACTGGAATAATAGACCTTTCTAATTTCATCTAGAGGTATGCCGTGCAATGACCTTACCAGATTATAACCTACTGAAGAAATCCCTCCCAGGCCATAGACAAAAAGATTTTTTTCTCTTTTCTTTTTCATACTTTTATCTTTCTTTGCTGCTTTTAAAATTTTTATGAAAACAAATAGAACTAATCAACTAACTAATTAATAATCCAATAAAATTAAAGGATAAAGAGTTAATTTAAAAGTCAGTTAAAAATAGTAATTAAATTTAATTAAAAATTAATTAATAATCAAAAATGGATAAAAAAAGAGATTTACTTGCCTCGTCTCTTATGAGCTCTTTGACTTGGTCTTATTTTTTCTGCTCCTTTGCCTTTTTTCCTTAACCCTCTTGATTTTCTGGCTGCACTAGTCAGTCCTCTGAAAGACCTTCCTTTTTTCTTGGTTATCCAACTGAGTGTTTTATCTTTTTTAATAGCAGGGTGTTCCCTATCAACTAAAATGATTTCGTACCATTTGTATTTTCCGTCTTCTGCCACCCAGTAAGAGTTTAACACTTCACAGTTAGGATATTTTTTGTTGGCTCTTTCTTCAGCTATTTGCTGATAATTCTTGCCCATAATCTTGCGTTGGCCAAATCTCTTGCTCCTCCTGCCTGCCCTGACTTTTGGTTTTTTTCTTCCTCCTTTGATTAGTTTCTGTCTAACTATAACTATACCTTGTTTTGCTCTGTAACCAAGTGATCTCGCTTTGTCTAACCTGGTTGGTCTTTTTATTCTTGTGGTTGCTGGTTCTCGTCTCCAGGCAATTAGTCTAGAAGTCCATAACTCTCCAAGATTCTCTCTTGGTCTTTTCCATTTTTCCCGAACATACTTGTACATTCCCATCTTCCGGCCTCCATTATTCTTTCTATTATTCTTTATTCACTACTCAAATTATATTAGGTATATTAGGAGTTTCAGGCAAGCCACTACCCACATCACTCTAAAAAAAGAGAATTTAAGGTGTTTTTTAAAGGTTTTGATTTAACCGGCGTTATGTGGAAACTCTGATTATTGATGCTCATCCCCAGAAATCAAATTTCTTGATTATATTATCTACATCGCCTAATTATCTAACTAAAGTGATTTAACTAAGTTAACTAAACGAAAACTTTTTAACTCTAGATTAAATCATTAACCTTATCCATCAACCATCCACTAACAATCACCCACTAACAATCATTCGCCAATAATCATCCATTAGCCCCGTGGTGTAGTGGTCAATCATTCCGGATTTTGGTGGCTTTTTGAAGTCGAAAACATCCGAAGACCCAGGTTCGAATCCTGGCGGGGCTATGCTCATCTTTTTCTGTTTAAATCTAAAGAATGGTTGGATATAAAGAATAAGACAATATATCATTCTATATTCGCACTATTGTATATATCCACAAAACATTTATATATATTACTGCCTTAATAGAATAATGTCATCCTCTTTAGTCCTCTTTAGGGGAAAGAGGGCTTATTGACCTTTACCAAGGTTAAAAAATGAAAAGAAAGATTATCAAGCAGGGTCACAACACCTTAACCATTACTTTACCCAGTGACTGGGTTAAAAAGCTTAATCTTAAACAGGGCGATGAAGTTGATGTAAATGATAATTCTGGTGCTCTTATTGTTAATGGCCAGCAGAATGGTGAACATAAAAGTGCCACCATCAATATCATTGGGCTGGGAGTGCCTATGCTCTGGCGTTTTTTTCAATCTGTTTACAGAGAGGGCTACGATGAAATAAAATTAGTTTATGATCCTAATAAGAAATCTTATGAAAGTGCTTACAATTTTTATGCTTCTCAGTTCGAGTATGCTCGTATGGGTAAAAAACCAATCAAAAAACCAGCTTTG
>CAZPDB010000038.1:2657-3422 GCA_964585285.1 uncultured Methanosarcinales archaeon | reverse complement strand
TAGTGGACCGGTTTATTGGTATGGAAGTCATTGATCACGGAGAAAAATATTGTTTGATCAAGGAGATGGGAGAGACCACCAGCAAGCAGTTTGACCACTCCCTGCGAAGAATCTTTTTTCTTATCCTGGCGATGTTTGATAAGATAATTGCTTTGCTTAAAAATAATAAAACAGATGATTTTAGTGTTTGCAAAACTATTCACACTTTGGATATTAATGTGGATCGCTTTATTGATTATTGCTGCCGTATTAATAATAAGATTAATGATGCTACTTTTCAAAAAAACAAGCCAATTATGTTTTCTACACTCTTCCTTCTTGAATTACTCGGCGATGAATTCAAGTATATTGGCACACATTTAGCCAAATCAAAAAAGAAAGTTGATGAGGTTGTTCCTTTTGCTCAGAGAGTTAAAGAGCATTTTAAGATGTATTATAATCTTTTTTATAAATTTGACCAGGAAACAGTCACTAAATTTGGTCAGAATGATTTTAAGATTTACACTGACCATTTTAAATGGAAAGAATCACATAACAAGGATGCTCAAAGTATTAGAAGGCATTTTATGCAGATTAGCAAGTTCATTTTCTGCTTAATGGAGTTAAGAATTGAGATGGAATATTAACTAAATATAAATTTAACTACAGAAAATTATTGTTAGATTATACAATTAATCTATTCTACTTTAACATCTATTCTACTTTAACTTCCAAAGCCAGTTGTCCCAATACTTCCTCTGCTGCTTTGACAAACTCATCCTCTTT
>CAZPDB010000038.1:0-2647 GCA_964585285.1 uncultured Methanosarcinales archaeon | reverse complement strand
AGGGCTCCGGCTTCTCCCTTATGCCCTCCACTCTCCCCTCCTGACAAGCTCACAATTCTATCAATCACTTTTTTTAAATCAACACTTTCATCCCGGCCGCATCTTCTCATAGAAACCTTAGTTTTACCGTCAAGATAGTCAGCCAGTCCAACAATACAGGTTCCTTCTTTGAATTGGTTTGATTTTGAGAGCATTGAGGCTAAGGTGCCAATCATTGTTGTTCTCACCTTGTCTCTGGCCTTAATGATAACATAACCTTGTTTTTGAATAACTACTTCTGGGTCTTTTTGATTTCTTTCAAACCATTTCAGGGTAGAGATTATCTCTCTTCTATAATTGTCCAGGTGGGCAATAGCTCTTTTCTTGATTTTTTGATCCCCTAAACAGGCTCCTATGCCTAATGAGGCCTTGTTCAATCGACCGCAGGCATTTAACAGGGTGGCAAACTCTTTCAAATCCTTTGTTGGCAGACCTTCTTCTTCATTCTCAAGAACATAAATATTGCCGAAGATGTCTTCTGGATTCTCTTCCTCAACTCTTCTCATTATGATCCCTGCTGCTAATTTTTTTGATTCTTCTTTATCTAAATCAATTAGTCTTTTCCATTTACCTTCCTTTTTTGGATTAATGCCTAACTGCTGCAGAAACTGAATTGCTCCTGATTCAGAGCCAGAAACTCCCGGAATAAAAGGGTCAGTTGCATATTCCAGCACTTTATGGATTGGTTTGGTTTGATAACCAAAGAATCTTACTCCTTGACTAAGACCAATTAGTTTTTTTCTGGTGGCCACTTCTAAAATAAAAGAATTCAAAGTAGAAAATCCTTTTTGTCCCTCTTTTCCTTCCACTCTTTCCTGAATATCTCCCAAGGCACCAATCATTGCCAGGTAAGAATAATTCTCCATTCTCTTATCTATTTCCTGACAAAATAAGTATACTACTCCAGAGCCAGAGATTTGTGAAGAGCCGTCAATTCCAAACAGCTGTGGGTTGATATGAACTATATAAGGGTGTTCTTCTTGATTAAACTCCAGGTTAAGCTGGTGGTGGTCAAGCACAAAAATTTTTTTGTCTGGCAGCATTCGGGCAATCAAGTCCAGCTGTCCAGAACCAATGTCAGTGAAGATATAATACTTGTATGATTCTGCCTGTAATTCTCTCATCATTGACTGGTCAAGTTTAGGCACTACTGAAATTGAATATCTCCTATTGTCAAAATTTAATAACTTCACCATTAATGAGCAGGCTGAGATTCCATCAGCATCAAGATGGGAGACAATGCGCACCATCTCATTTTTTTCCAGAGTACTAAATTTTTCTGTGGCTTTTTTTATGGCCTGGTAGAACTGGGGGTGCAATGAAGATAATTTTTCTGTTAAGGAGTAGGACTGAGTTTTATTTTGAGTTTGAGAATTATTTTGAGGCAAGGACTTAATACCACTTTTGTTTAATTGGGATTTCTCCTCTAAAAACTGATGATTTTTAGCTTCAGCCAGAGCCTTTTGAGTAATTGCTTTTTGGTTTATTGGCAAAGTCATTTGAGAACATTATTTTTACTGAGCCACTCCTTTATATATCTTTGTGAGCATCTGCTAGGGATAAAAGCCTAAAAAATCTCCAAAATTAGCCCATATTTTCTTCCTGTGATTATAACACTAATCATAAACTAAATAACCGACCATAAACTAAAATTATTAATAAATAGACTAAATAGAATAAATAGAATAAAATAAATCAAACAGAAACTAAAAACTATCACACTAAAAAACTATCCAACTAACAGCCTAATCTTCTCTGGATCATAGGTCCAGTCCATAGGCAATCTTCCAGTCCTCTTGTAATATTTGACCATCCTTTTCAGCTTTGACTGGGTTAAGATTAACCCTCTTCTGGCTGTTTCATCCTTCTGGTTCTCTTCCATGTGCTTGCGGACAGCGATTTCTTTTTTTAACAGATTCACTAAGTCTTCAGGAATGTTTGGTAAAAGTTTTTTCTCCTGGAGAATTTTGCTAATGCTTTTTTTAGTGATTAATTTAACTGAGGGTATGCCATAACTATCCCTTAAAATTAATCCGATCTCTGAAATTGGTGTTTTGCTCTTGGCTAATTTGGATACTAACATTTCTACTTCTTTGGGTGAATAACGAACCCAGCTTGGCGCAGTTTTAACTACTGGTCTTTTACTTCCTGATTTTCCTTTTTTCCTTGAATGCATGCGTGCCATTTAAAAACATTAAAAACATTAAATTGTATCTGATTTCTGTATCTGATTTTTAAGGAGAGAAAAAAATTTACTCTCCAGTATGACCAAGCCAAGTGCGCGAACCTGACCGTGTCACCTTTCAACATCAGGAAGGAAAAGGGATGTTTTTATAAATTTTACTCTTTTTTCCTGATTTATGTTTAAACTTATTGCTGTTGCCCAGGATAAGAAATGTCCCGGAGCCAGATCTGCTCTTCTTGAAACCAGACATGGCCAGTTAGAGACTCCTGCTTTTTTAGGCATTGCTACAAAGGGCACCACAAAGAATCTTAGTCTTCTTGATTTTAAGAAAACCAGGGCTCAGGGCATTATTCAGAATGCCTTTCTTCTCCATCTCAGACCAGGTGAGAGTATTATTGCTAAAGCAGGCGGCCTTCACAAATT
>CAZPDB010000037.1:0-10171 GCA_964585285.1 uncultured Methanosarcinales archaeon | reverse complement strand
TGCCTCAGCGCATTCGTTCAGGGACAAGTCTGACTCTCTCCTCTAAAACGCTTGATTGGGCTATTAATGAAGCTAAAAAAAACCATTATGACCAAACAGCTCAATTATTAGAAAAGATTCTTTGTCTTTTCACTTCACTAGCTCAAAAACAAAATAGGGGAGTTAGTTTCGGAGCTAAAAAGGAGAGGATTATAAAAAAAGAAGAATTAATTGATGAAATAGAAGGGTTTATTCCTTATGATCAGTTAATCAAGGATTTGCAGGGGATCGGGGAGGAGATTTTAGAGAGGAAAAAAAAGAGCGGTATCTTAACTGTAGCTAATTTTCTTGATAATTGGAATGAAGAGCAGGAAAAAGGTTTTATCCATATTCTCACTCAGGAAGAGAAGACTAAAATCACTGGCGCCAGGGAAAGAGTTGTTTCTCTGGCCATTAAATGCTTGGATCCATCAGTTTTTTCACAGGAGATGATTAACACTTCTCATTCAACCATTGCTATGTCTGGAACTCTTGTTCCTACATCCATGTATAGGGATTTGCTTGGGTTTGATCCAGAACAGACACTTGAAAAAGAATACCCTAACATTTTTCCTGAAAATAATCGCTTGCCTTTGATTATCCCAGAAACAACTACTCTTTATCGGGAAAGAAATGACCAGCAGTTTGAAAACATTGCTGAGATATGTGCTAAAATCTCTGACCAGGTTCGCGGCAATCTAGCTATTTTTTTTCCCAGTTACTCTCTCAGAGATCAGATTGGGGCTAAAGTTCAGTTTAAATTAAAAACCCAAAGAAGAATCTTTCAGGAAGAGCCAGGGCTTTCTCAGGAAGAAAAGAAAAGATTTCTTAACCAATTCAGGCAGGCTTTTAATGGTCTGCTCTTGGCTACTTGCTCTGGCAGTTTTGGGGAAGGCATTGACCTACCAGGAGTCTTAAAAGGAGCTGTTATTGTTGGTATCCCTCTTGGCCATCCTGATTTGGAAACCAGAGCTTTGATTGATTATTATGATAATAAATTTGGCAAGGGTAGGGAGTATGGGTATATACTACCAGCGATTATCAGAACCATTCAAAATGCTGGAAGGTGCATCCGGAGTGAAAAAGATAGAGGAGTTCTTGTTTTCCTTGATAAAAGATATGCCCATCCTCAATTCCACGACCTGCTTAAAGAGGTATACAATATCAAGATGACAAAGATGTATGAGCAAAGAATTAAGGACTTTTTTGACTCATCGAAAAAGAATCTATAAATAACTAAAACTTTCCAATATTCTTTATGCACGCCTATCTCCGACCTAAAGGTCGGAGTATTATGCCCCTGGAAAAATTATCCAAAAACATCTTTCACCAACCAAGTGATATAATTTATTCTCCAACAATCTTGATCATGATTCTCTTCTTTCTCTGTCCATCAAACTCTCCGTAAAAAATTTGTTCCCATGGCCCCAAATCTAATCTTCCTTTGGTGATGGCTACTGTCACTTCTCTGCCCATAATTGTTCTCCATAAATGTGAAAATCCGTTGTCTTCCCCAGTTTGATGATGCTTATAGGGAAAATGTTGCGGAGCTAGTTTTTCCAGCCACTCCTGAAAATCCTGGATTAACCCTGATTCAGCATCATTGATAAAAACAGAAGCAGTGATATGCATTGCATTAACCAAAACAATGCCTTCCTTAACTCTGCTTTCCTTGATAAAACTCTCAACTTCATTAGTGATATTAACAAAATCTATTCTCTTATCTGTACTCATATTTAGGTATCTTGTTTTAACTGTCATTTTCTAAACCTCCAAAACACAATCTTTATGTAATCTGTCTGATCTTAAGCCAATGAAAGCAGGAGCTCGGAGTATGTTATCTTTAGTCCATATTAAATATTTAACTTCTCCATTTTGTCTGGAAATTAAAAATCTTCTGACAATTTCTCCTTTATTCATGCTTATATAATATCTTAAATACTTATAAATTTTTCTTAGTATCTTACCTCAAAATTCTCAAACTCATTCCTGCATTTTTTAAATTCAAAATCAACTTTCTCAACCTTGGCTATTCTTGGTCCTTTTTTACACCAGTCTAACAACTTTTTCAAATCATCTTCCTTGCCTTCAGCAACAATCTCTACTCTGCCATTTCAAACTCTTCTTGGTAATATTTATCAACAATCTGATTAGCTAGCTTTAACTCTTTTTTAGAAATCTTTGAATCAGCCCCCTTTAATTCTGTTACTTTACTGCTTTCATTTTTATCATCTTTTTATTTTCAATTATAATCCCAATTAGTTAGTTATTATTAATTTTCTCTCTCTAATTATTCTTACTCTTCTTTTTTAAGAAAGAGACTATAAAAAATTTGTCTTTATCAAAACCTTTATTCACCACTTAACGATAGAAAACTTTAAAAAATACCCCTCTTTTCTTTTTCTATGGCTAATAATAATTCGGTTCTGGTTATGACCAGTTTTGGCAACACTATCTTAAATCCCAGTAATATCTCTTGTACAAGATTACCTAGTGGTGAGCCTATTGAAGTCTCTATTTCTGACTTGGAAAAAGAACTTGCTCAGGGTTATGAACCAGAGGTTGGTTATGAAAACCAATATATTGATAAACCATTTGAAGAAGTTGAGCCAGAGGTTTCTAATCATCCTGGATTTAGCCATTATCTCAGGGCTAAACAAAGACTTCATCAAGTGGATTCTCAGGGCAATCCTATTCCTAAACTTAAAACTTCTCTTGTTTCCTGGTATCTTTCTAATTATAGTCTTGAGAATGAGGACAAGGTTCTTGGACAAGAAGAATTAGATAAGGAGGAATTAGGAGATTTAGTTGATTTAGCCAGCCAAGCTATTATCTCTGATTTTAAAAAGAGAGATATAGATTATAAAAATTCTAATGTTAAATGTATGGTTAGGAACTGGGTTAAGGGACAGGTTCGCTGTCCAGAAGATAAAGAACTTCTTTTGGTTTTAGCTCACCTTACTCAACATTCATTTTTCCAGCAATTTTATCAGGATTATCTTCATTACCAGCCAAAGAATCCAGGCATTAATGTTAACAATAACCTTTTTTGTGCTTATAAGAGATATGTTATTACTAGGCAACAGCTGAAAAACTGGTATCAGGCTCTTAAACAGGGAGAAAAAGCTGAAAAAACTCTTTCTTCTTTAAGCCAAAGAACTTCTAAGAATTTTAGTTTTGATAATGAAAGAGCTGCTTTAGCTAATCTTTATGCTGATTCTATCAAGCAGCAACTTGTCTGGGCAAGAGTAAAGGAGATTAGGCATCTTAAAAAAGGGGATGGGAAGTCTTTTGTCAAACAAGGAAAGGCTCATCTTAGAAGAGGAGTTTATGTTAAAAAAGAAGATGAAGAGATTGGGATTAAAACCAAAAATAAATATGAGCTTTGGAATGAGATCAGTGTTATTGAAAGGACTCTTCTTAATCTTGTTAGTTGCTTTGCTGACAAGAGGATGCCTGACTCTTGGCCTCTTGAAAATAAAATCTATTGTTATAATTTAATTCAAAAAGAAATTCGCAGCTCAGATTTGCGAACCATTGCCCTCCCCCAATCCCAACATCAAAAATGTCAAAACCTGGCTGGTTCTATTTTACAAGAGCTCAGAGGAAAATCAATTGATAAAAAGATTAATTCTCTTTTAGGGCATAATCTTCCTTCTGGAAGTTTTCATAAATTGATGAGCGCCCATAACTGTCTTAAAGTTTTTTATCCTCCTGAAATAGAACAGCTCTATGTTCTTGAATGTCAGGTTAAAAAAATTGAATATAAGCTTCAACGAGCTGATGCTGATAAAAAAGAGAAAAAAAGATTATCAGCAGAGTTTAAAGATAAAAGAGAAGAATTGCTTGAATTAACTCAATTTGTCAGTCAAGAATATTCTGATTACTTGTCTCAGATCAAAACACTTGCTTCTGAAGTAATAAATTTTGAGAATGAAGGTCAGGTTGTCATACCTCAAGGAGAATTTGTTGACCTTTTTACTGCAGAAGAAATATCTTCTATTCTGTGTAAATATGATTTAGGAGAATTTGTTCAGACTAGTTTGGATATTAAACTCTTAAAAGATTATGGCATTAGTCAGCTGAAAGATTGGCAAATATTTTAAGTTTTTAAGCACAATAAAATCTTAATACAATAAACTAAACCAGTATACAAAATAGTAACATTTATATATTAGTTCTTCTTTAAATAAGCAATGGTCATATTATTTGATAGATTCAACCTTTCAGAGAATATTTATGAAATCATTTTTGCCACCAAGCAGCAAGAAGTGGTGGCTGAATTATTATCCAGGTTTTTCAAGAATAACAAGAATGAGCTTACTAAAACTCAGATGTCCTGGTTTGCTACCCAGCTTCACGAAGGACACTTGATTGCTGAGATGGATGAAGGTGAATACAAAGGAAAAAAAATCAAGATTTCATATAATAAAAGGCAATTTTATGACCGTATCCTCACCCCCATGAGAAGTATGGGATTGGTTGATTATGATATGTACAGAAAGACATACAAATTGGTTGATAAGTTCAGCAAAGAATTAAACAAGATTGGACTAATGTGGGGCCAGGAATTAAGAAAGCCCCCTTTAGGGAAAATTCAAAGCTTGAAAAATCAAGAAAAAAAATAAAATTAAAAAAATAAAAGGTGATGTTCACGGTCCTGCTGCAACCCCCTATTTCTTCAACCACCCCCAAATCCCCAAGGCAGCAGGGCCTCATTTTTCTCTGGGGAATAGAATAAAATGGAAATTAATCAATTAAAACAACAGCAGTTAAAGCTGGCTAAAAAGGTCAGTCTTAAGAATGAAGTTGATGAGATTATACTTATTGGCGCTTTTGACCAGCAGTATCTTGATGATCAGATTTTAAGCGTGATTGGAATTTTTGATTTTAAAACTAAAAAATTGGTTGAATTCAAATATTCATTGCAGAAAACTCCCCTCTCTTATATCCCTGGCTATCTTGCTTTCCGTGAAACCCCTTCTATGGTTGATGCTTATTCAAGATTAGAAAATCAACCTGAGGTTATTCTGGTCAATGCCCACGGAATTCTTCATCCCAGAAAGATTGGCCTGGCTTCTCATCTTGGCTTGTTATTGGATAAGCCGGTTATCGGCCTGGGTAAAAAATTAATTGTTGGCGAACAGGCAGAAGACAGTAAAATACACCTTTTTGGCAAGGTTTGCGGTCAAGCTGTTAAAATGAAAGAACATTCCAGACCTGTTTATGTCAGTCCAGGCCATAAGGTCAGTCTTAAAAAAGCAGTTGAGGTTGTTAAGAAATGCAAGCAAGAGCCTTATAAGCTTCCCTGGCCCCTGGCTTATATCCATAAAATAGCAGTTAGACTAAAGAAAAAAATAAAAGAAGGAGAAAAAGAAGAAGAAGGAGAAAAAGAAAAAGGATCAGAAGAACCAGAAGAAGAGAAAAAGAAGGAAAAAAGAGGAAGGAGAAAAGGGAAGAGAAAAGAAGAAAAAAATCCCTGAAGATTGAGGAAACTGAGAAAAGTAAAGAGAAAAAGAAAAGGGAAAAGAAAAAGAAAACCTTAAATTCAGAGAAAAATCAAGAAAAAGATGATACAGAGGGTTAATAAAAAATAAGGAGGAACAATAAAATGGCAAAACTTGAACTTTTTAAAGGCAGATGGGAATTATTTACAGGAGATCCTAATCAAGATCCGATGTTTGAAAAAAAATCAGATAAGAAAATTGAGCTTAAAAAAACACCGATTAGAATTGGCAGTGCTGTTGAAGTTAACAGAATCCATAATCATCTTATTATCAGATCAGCTCCACCTTATCTCGGTTCTCTTGTCTTAACAGGGAAATTGCGTAAAAAATGGTGCGTTATCCCAGATAAGAATCGTAAAATAACTCTTTATACCAAGGATTGCGAGATACAAGTCATTAATGGGGCTTATCCTTTAGATAACAAGGACACTATTGTTATTGATAGAACTCTAATTACTTTCCGTAAATAAGCCTCTTTTCAAATAAAATTATAAAACAACAAGGATATAAAGAAAACCTTTAAATTATTCCAGCTCTTTCTTTTTATTTATGGAACCAATTCAAATAGATGGCTCTTATTTGGAAGGTGGCGGGCAAATAATCAGAACAGCTCTGGCTTTATCTACTTTGACTGGCAGACATTTCATAGCCACTAAGATTAGGCAGGGCCGGCCTAATCCAGGTCTTAAACATCAACATCTTTATTGTATCAAAGCTCTGGAAAAACTTTCTGGAGCTAAATCTCGGGGAGCAGCTCTTGGCTCAACATCTCTTAAGTTTGAACCCGGACCAATCAAAGGCCAAACTATTTCCATTGATATTGGCACTGCTGGTTCTATTTCTCTGCTTCTCCAGTCTGTGCTTATCCCCAGCCTCTTTGCTGATACTAAAGTCAGATTAAAAATCAGTGGCGGCACTGATACTAAGTGGGCTATGCCTTATAATTATTTTGAAGAGGTTTTTTTGCCTCATCTCAAAAAATATGCTCAAATCCAGGTCCAATTAATCAGGAGAGGATATTATCCTAAAGGAGGGGGCAGTGTTGAGATAAAAATCAAACCAGAGTATGACCGCACCAGTTTTTCAACTATCACTGATTTTGTTGATTTTTTAAGAAAAGAAGATAAAAAAATCACTCTCTTAAATCAAGGAGAGTTGTTACAGATTAAAGGAATCAGCCATGCTTCTCATTTTCTTGAAAAAGCAGAAGTGGCTGAAAGACAATCTAGGAATGCAAAAGTTATTCTTGGAGAAAAAGAAGTCCCTATTCAGATCAGATCAGAATATTCTGAAACTTATTGTCCTGGTTCTGGCATTGTTCTCTGGGCTAAATTTAGTAATCCCCATGGAGAGATTGATG
This sequence comes from uncultured Methanosarcinales archaeon, assembly GCA_964585285.1. Lineage (GTDB taxonomy): Archaea > Nanobdellota > Nanobdellia > Woesearchaeales > CAZPDB01 > CAZPDB01. The sequence goes on along the minus strand of CAZPDB010000037.1, from coordinate 3,286 downwards.
AGAAAGATCCTATTATCCTCGGAGCAGATTCATTAGGTGAGAGAGGAAAACCAGCTGAAAAAGTAGGAGGGCAAGCAGCCGAATCTCTGATCAAAGAAATTGATTCCAAAACACCTGTTGATTTTCATCTGGCAGATAATCTCATACCTTTTCTGGCTCTTTTCGGAGGTCAAATAAAAACCTCTCAGATAACCCAGCATACCAGAACCAATATCTACACTGTTGAGCAATTCCTGGGCAAATGCTTTGAAATTGATGAAGAAGAGAATATTGTTAAGACATCCTTTTAGTTGCTTTTATAGTAATTCTATACTCTACCATACAAAAGATTAAATATTTAACTATTAAAATTATTTTTTAATGGGATGGAAATCACTCTTTACTCTCAGACCTTTGTCAAAAAAAGAGAAAGAGATATTAGAAGAGCTTAAAACAGTTCTTAATCAAGAAGAGCTTAAACTGGTTTCTAAACTTAAAAAACAGTTTTTAATCAGTCTGGAACAGCATTCTTTTAACACAAAGATAGTTGAAGATGAAAACTTCTATTTATTAAAACTAAAAAAACCCGCAAAAAAACAAGATGAAGATCAAGAAGAAAAATCAGAAGAACAAGAACCAGAGCAAGAAAAAGAAAAACCAAAAGAACTAGAGTCAAAAGAAGCAGAAAAAGAAGTAAAAAAAGAAGCGAAAATAGCCTTTGCTGAGCAAGTTAGTGATATTAACCAAAAAATCACTCTTTATTACCAAACCAAACTCTTTCGTAAATTCTCTCAAAAGGCTTTTTATTTTCTTTCTAAAAATCTTGCTCCTAATATTGTTGGTCTTGATTCAGCTAAACAATCAGCTGTTCTCCAACTCTTTACCACACCCCAGGAACCGGTTCATCTGCTTTTACTTGGAGATCCTGGCACTGGCAAGACAGAAATTTTAAGGCAGGCCATCTCCTTTGCTCCAAAATTTTCCTTTGGCTTGGGTTCAGGAACCAGCTCTGCTGGTCTGGTGGTCACAGTTAAGGGCAAAGAGGTCCAGCCGGGTTTATTGCCTCTAGCAGATGAGGGGATATGTGCTATTGATGAATTAAATCTGATGAAAGATGACTCCAGAGCAGGTTTGTATAATGCTATGGAAAAAGGTTTTATCACTTATGACAAAGGAGGCCATCATTATAAGTTTGATTCTCGGATTTCAATTATTGCTACTGCTAACCCAAAACATGACAAGTTCTATGGCCATGAGGTTAGGGAGTGGAAAAAACAATTACCTTTTGACTCTGCTTTGCTCACCAGGTTCCATCTTGTTTTTTTTAAGAGAAAACCAGGGACTAAAGAATTTACTCAAATAGCTAAAAATGTGATTAAAGGGAAAAAATCTTCTTTAGCTGAAAAAGATAAACAGTTTATTAAGGAATATATCAAATTTGCTCATCAGATTAAGGTTAAGATTCCTATTGATTTTGAAGAAAAAATCATTCAATTTGCTAAGAAAATCAAACTTCAGGAAGATAAATATTTAGTGGAAATAACTCCCAGAACCATTGTTGGCATAACTAGATTAGCCAAGGCCAGAGCCAGGATTGAACTAAGAGACAAAGTCAATGAAGATGACTTGTTCAAAACCTTTGAGATTGTTGAGCAGAGCTTGAAGATATAGTTTAAGAGTTTTAAAATTTTGATAAAATTTAAGTAAATCTGTTCTTTTCTTTGTTTATGGGGAGTTTTAAGTATTTAGAAGACCTTTTAGGAGAGTGTTCTCACTCAATTAGTAGTTGGAACAGGGGATTTGTTGAGGAATCTGTTTTTTCTGAAGATTCTGTTCAGAAAGCTTATGATTTTTTAACTAAGAAAGGCTTTTCCTCAACTGATTTAGCTCAGAATATTATTCTTCTTGTCCGCGCTGAAAACACTTTTCAGAATTACTCTTTGCTCGAATCCCTTGGCGCTAGCCCTAAAGAAATTAGAAAAGAGCCACGAACACTCTCTTCTAATCCTGATAAGCTTTTAGAAAATTATAACTTCTTTCTTTGTCTTGATGAAAAAAAAGATTATCTTCATAATATTTTAAGAAAAAATCTCAGGATTTTAAGAAGATGCCCCCAAACCATTAGAGAGGTTTATGATTTTCTCAAGGACGAGATTGGTGCTTCTGACAAACAGATACTGACTAATCTTACTTTATTTAATAAAAGTATCAACAAGTTAAGAAGGAGGAGAAATTTTTATAATGGTCTGGGATTAGATGATTCTTATCTCTGCTCCAAATTAAGCCTGCTTAATTACGATGAGAGAAAGCTTAGTAAAAAATATGCTTATTTACAGCCTTTTTTTGGCAGGAGAAGCAAACATTTACTTTTATCCTCTCTTGAAACAATAAAATCCAATCTTTTTTACCTTTATTCTTTAGGTTTAATCAATCCTTATCCTGTCTATGTCCAAACCAAGGTGAGGAAAAAAAGAAAAAATTTTCTTGCACTCACCAAAAAATATTTTAAAAAAGAATGGGAAAAAGATAGGAAACTGGCTTTTAACAAAACAAAAGAGTTGGTTCAAGCCAGACCAAGATTGCTTCTCAACCCAGAATTGGAATTATCTTCAAACACTTCTTAACTCTTTGTTTTTAAAAACTAATAAGCTCTTTTTTTCTTCTGAAGCATAGGCTCGTCTGACTTTTCCAATAAAGAGGGTGTGATCTCCTGTCTCCACGGCTTTGACTAATCCACATTCAAAATTGGCCACTGCTTTATCTATTAATGGAGCTTTTAATAATCCCTGACTTGTTTTCAGGTTTAATTCTTTAACTTTATCATTATCTTTACCTGAGCAGCTGCCACAGAACAAGGCTGCTTTTTTTAATTTTTCACTGGGTACAGCCACAACAAATTCTTTTTCTTTTTTTATCAGTTGATGAGTATATCTTGTTTTTCCTATAGAAACAGCTATTAATGGCGGATCAAAAGATGTTCTCGTATTCCACCCAGCAGTCATTATATCTGCTCTCTTATTCTTATCATCATAAGTTACAATCAGCACAATCCTCTCTGGTTTGGTTAAATGACTCAATGCCTTGCCAATCTCTTTTTCTTTTAACATCATCTCACCTTTTTAAATCTTGAAAACTGTCTGCACTTTTTTCTTAGTATAATCTGTTAATTCTTTCTTTTTAACTTTTTCTACTAATCTAAAATATGGCTTGAGATTTTTTTTAATTTTTCTATAAATCTTCTTTCCTTTTTCAGTCAGTTTTAATCTTCTGTTCTTATAAGAAATAAGTTTTTTCTTTTCCAGATCTT
>CAZPDB010000036.1:0-10440 GCA_964585285.1 uncultured Methanosarcinales archaeon | reverse complement strand
ACAAAGAAATAACCTGACATTTCTTGTACGCAAAATCTATCTGATTTTGCTCTACCTCACCTTTAGGCGAGGTTATTAATTTTTAAAAAATTTTGAGAAATGAAAACAAAATTTTAAATATGATTGTAGCTGAGATTATCTTAAATGACTAAGAGAGGAGTATTTTTAATTTTAGTCTTGTCTTTGTTTATCCTGACTGCTTGTGTTCAACAAGATGCTGAACAGGAGATTCAAACATCTAAAAAATTTAAACCAAAACCTGAGGTGAATCTGATGAAAATAGAAAGTATTGAATTTGAAAATAATGGTCTTATCCCCAAAAATTATACCTGTGATGGCCAAAACATTGTCCCTCCTTTAAAGATCAGTGATATCCCTGATAATGCCCTTTCTCTAGCTATTATTGTTGAGGACCCTGATGCTCCTTCTGGCACTTTTGTTCACTGGGTTGCTTATAACATTCCTCCCGACACCCAGGAGATAAGTGGTGAGATTGGTAGTCAGGGAAAGAATGATTTTGGCAATAAGGGTTATAACGGTCCTTGTCCACCTCCTGGCACACCCCATCATTATCATTTTAATATTTATGCTCTTGATAAGGAACTTGACCTCTCTTTAGGTGCGACTAAGACTGGTCTTCTCAGTGCTATGCAGGACCATCTCCTTGATCAGGCAGAATTAGTGGGAATTTATCAGAGATAATCAAAAGAATAGTGATCAAAAATAAGCCTCGGCCGGGAATTGAACCCGGGACCTTATGCTTACCAAGCATACGCGCTACCTGCTGCGCCACCGAGGCAAAATGTGGGGGATGGGATTTTCATCCAGAGATTAAATCCCTGACATTTGAACCCACGAACCCACTAAGGGACAGGATTTCTCAAATGCGATGTCATTGCCATTTGGCTCATCACTTAAGCTTTGCTTAAGTCCTGCGCATTTGACCAGACTTTGCTACCCCCACATCAAGGATAAAAAGAGTTAATCTAATTTGTTTATAAAAATTTTGGTTAGAATGGGGAAAATTTTATTTGTTTATTATTTCTTTAAGCAATCTTTCCAGTTTATCTGGATTAATAAAAATATCTAAAGTCAGAATACCTGTTTCTTTTTCTAATTCTTCCACTATTTTTTGCACTTCTTCTTTTTCTGATTTGAATCCATTAACAATAATTGCCCTTACTTTGACTTCAGGCAGGGCATTTCTTACCAATTCCAGGTGTGGCTTGACACTTTCTTTATTACTGGCTTTGGTGTGAAGAATAATCTCGTCCGGGTTACTGCCAAAGAGTATTTGCCAGGCCACTACTGCTCCTGCTCTGGCTTCTTTAATGTCAAAGACTGAAGCGGTTAATCCTGTCTGCCCCCCAACTAAAATAACCTCTGGCTTTTTTTCCACTTCTATTTTCTTGATTGCCAAACCAATGGTTTGTGCTCCTCTAAGGGTTGGCATAATTTCTGGCACTACTTGTTCATCACATCCCAGAAAGATAGAGCTTGGTTCTGTTCCCAACACTCCTGGTTTTTTGCCTTTCTCTTTTAATTTTCTTCTTATAGTCAGCATTGAAGTTATCTTGCCTGAATTCATGCTTGTTCCCAAAAAACTTATTACTTTTGTTTTAATCCCTTCTTTTTCAAATCTTGCCAAATATTTTTTGTATTTTTCAAAAGCGTCTGGATCAGAGGCTTCTTCAAATTTAATTCCTTTTCTCTTGGCTAATTCCTGGAACTCCTTTGTTTTTTCTCCAAAAAGTATTTTGCTCATATTATAAACTGAGAGCCCTTTTTCCAGGGCTGTTCGCACATTCTGCTCCCAATCTTTTACTTTTTCTGGTTTGGTGAAATAAAGACCTTCTCCTGTGGTTACCATCAGTTCTGCGCCTGCTTTTATTGCTTCATCCAGTGCTTTTTCAAAATTATTAGTTAAGATAATATTATTTCTTCCTCTGCCTAAGAATTCTCCGCTGTCTACCTGGTCATATTTCTTTCTTTCATCATAAATAGACACTACCTTTACCTCATTGAATCTGACAATAGCATGCGCATTCTGATCAAAATGGTGGAGCATTATTTTCATTTTTAAAAAAGATACCTGATCATTAATAAACCTTTCTTCTGCCATTCTCTTTTCCTTTTGGTTTGGACGGCAGCTCTGTAAGCTGCCGGCTGGGTTTACCATAATCACTGCCTGCAGACAATTTCACTTTGTCGGCGGATAAGGCCCTGCCAGTTAAAGCTGACAGTCAGGGCAGCTCAGTATAATCTGGCAATTAAAATTAAGTTTAAATGATTAACTCAAAATTAGGCAGAAATTCTGGTGGTTTGATCACTCTTTTATCAACCAGCTCTATTTGGTCTAATCCTATCTTGGCTGCATATAAATCATCCATTTTTTTATTTTCTTTAAGATGTCTATTAATCATTATTAGTCCTTCCAGATAGATATGAGCATTGATGAAACCCCCTGGTTTTGATGCATCTTCTAACCCTCTTTTGGATTTTAGAGTTATTTCCCAAGCCATCTCCTCATTCATCCCTCTTTTAATTAATTCATTGAACACTTTTCTGAATCCGTGTTCCAATGCATAAACTGTGGCTATGACATGGGCTGCTGATTTTTTCAGGTTAGCATACCCAACTATCTCCTCGTGCTTTTTGGTTATGCCTTCTTCCAACACTAATCTCCCGGGTAAATGACCATCAACTAAGACCCGGTAACTGTTTTGCTCAGCATTTTCTGTTATTAAGGCATGTCCTAATATCTCGTGAGCTTTAAGCATTATTAATCTTTCTTTTGAGAAAGTGTCTCCTTCCCAAAAGCTGATTTCTTTGGTTGCTGGTTCAATATTCACTTTTCTGTATTCCTTGCTCAGAATAAATCTCCAGCCTTGCCAGCCATAATACTCTATCACTTGTTTCATTTCCCTGACAAAATCTTCAGCATTGAAATTTCCTTTTGGTGGAATAATACTCTGAGGGGATTCTTTGAGAATTTTTTCAGCCAACCTGATTGTTTCTTCTGAAGGCACGCCAAAAAGTTCAGTCTTAGTCCATTCTTCTGTGCCTCTGGCTTGTAGCGCCTTAATCTGCAGAAGAATATAATCACGGGCCATCTCTTCCAGTCCACTCATTGGATGCCCTTCTGGAATATCTACTCTTCCCAATTCATTTATTTTATCTCCTGGATTAAAATCAATCTCTTTATATTCAAAAACTGGTTCATAGTTTTCATAAGCCAGAAATTTTTTCTTTTCCTTAAGCGCATTGGAGGGGTTTGAGTAGGAAAATAGACTTATTGATTTAGCTAATTCAGAAATTTTTTTGTCTGCTTGTTTTAACCTTGTATTTATATCCCTCATTGATTAAGGAATTCTTTGGTGATTTATAAATCTTTGAATAAATACTGGCCTTTTTCCATTATCTGCTGGCCATCCACCCAAACATCTGTTTTTTTCATAATCCCATCGCAATGAACCTTACTTCCCCACTTAGCTTTTGTTCTGTCAGGATAGCTGTTGCCTACTGCCATATGCACAGAGGGAAATTTTTCATCCTGGAGCATCACCCCAATCATTTTTTTTAAGCCAATATTTGTTCCCATAGCAAATTCTCCGATTCTATTGGCATTTTTATCTGCTTTTATATATCTCTTAAATTCTTTTTCTAATTCTTTATTCTCACACTCTGCTTTGATCACTCTTGAATTTTTTATTGTCCAGATCATCGGTGTTTTGTCCAGAGAACCATACTCCACCAGATAGTCTCCTAAAATTCCGTCAATGACTGCTTTGCCTTCCACTCTTGCTGGACAGGTAAAAACCTCGCATCCAGGAAGGTTAGTTCCTTTTTGGGGTAATTTTCTGAAATCAGAATCAGACGCCACCCATTTTAATCTTGGACTGAAATTAGCTTTTAGTTCTGTTCCCTTCTCAGTTTTAACTCTTATTTCTTGACAATTTTTAACTTGCTCAAAGATTCTTCTGGTTACATCCCACAATCTTTTCTGGTCAATATTCATCCCTGTTTCCATCACTTCTTTAGTCACTCCAGGCATATTAGCGTATCTGGCTCTGTGATTGTTAGCCCAAACCCTTAAATTCTTTCTTAGCTCTACTTCGGTTGCCTTGCTGGTTCCTTTTTTCTGGGCGGCAAAAATACCCACCTCTGCTTTACCCAGGGCTTGTTTTAATTCTTCTGGAACTTTTTCTATTGGTCTGGGACCATATTTCTCTAAAAGAAAAAGTTTAACCTGAACTGTTCTTTTTCTGGCTGCTCTTTCCAAAGCCCGGCCCACTTCCATTGTTTCCTGATCTGTTATTATCACCGCCCTCTCTCCAGACTTGAGGTCAAAACAGACTTCTATTGCTTGTTTAGCCCCTTTATCCAACCTATTTATTTTCTGCTCCATCCTTTCCCTTAACCAACTCTTTAATCCCAACACTCTAAATCATCTATCTTTAATACTTATAAAGATTTAAGAAACTTTTAATATTCTTTCTAATATATTCAAAATCCTTCTGAACATGTTTTTCCCAGCTTTTTTTATAGATATTGACTATGAATTTTTCCACCAATACCTTAAAAAAGAAATATCCAGGGGTATTCTCCAATCTGCCTTCGTAATCAGTGATAACCCAGGTTTGAAAACCAATCTCTAAATCGCCTTCATTAACTTTTATTTTTTCCTTGTCCTTGACAATCTCTTTTTCTTTTAAATTTTTGGCTTCAATACTCATACTTATTGATAGTTTGACATAATCAGAGATTTTTTTCCATGGTTCCAGGTCTATTTTTATGTATTTGCCTCCAGAGAGAACTTCTTCCCGGTGTTTTTTTTCAAACCAATCATACCCTTTTTCTTTGAATAATTTTTTTATCAGGAAATAAAACTCTTGAAAATTAAATAATCCTGAATATTCTATAGTGGGTCTTCCCCCAACTAATATTTTTTCTGGCATTAATACACCTCACCTTGTCCTTCCACTTCTATTTTTTTCTTTAATAAGTTGGTTAATTCTTCAACTTGGTAATAAAGTTTGTCCACATATTTAAAATCAATGTCTTGTTTCATCACATGATTAACTATGAAATTTAAAACTTTTTCCTTAAAAAATGATCCTTCCCACCTTCCCTGATAATCTATCTCTACTTCACCCCAAATCATAATCTTAAAACGGGCATTAGCCAGACTAGTCTCTTTGCCTTTTTTAACTGCTTTAACTCCTCTTTGCAGGTCCCAGAAATGGAAATTAACATGTATATTAAACTTGACAAAATCAGTTTCTTTCTTTTCAGCAAACCACTCTATTTCTAATTCTGGAGGTTTTTCTTTATAGAGTTTCTCATAAAAATCATATTTGTTCTGGTCAAACCAGAGATACATTGATTGGTAGAGTGTTTTCAAATCAAATAAGCCTTTAAAAACGAATTTATTAAATAAACCTGCCTCTTTGAAATCTATCTTAATGGTCATGTTTTTGTTTAAGAATTGTTTCTTTTTAAATTTTCCTTTTTACTTTGCCTTTTAAAAATAAAAAAATATTTATACTCCTAAATTTAAAATATTTTCAAAATGAGGTATTTGGAAATAAAATCACCCCGGTTGGCTCTTTTTGGCTGTTTTTTGTTTTTTTTCTTAATCATGTTGCTTATCTTTTTATTTTCTGCTTGTTCTGATTATAATTATCTTGAAGAAAAAAAACAACAATTAGAAAATGTCACTTATTGTCAGGATCCACGGCCAGAAGTTTGCGCCCAGTTCTATGAGCCTGTTTGCGGCAGTGATGGCAGAACTTATAGCAATGGGTGCGTTGCCTGCAGTCACCCTGAAGTTATTTATTATACTCTTGGAGATTGTTCCACTCTAACTCCCAGATAAGCACTGAATCAGCTAAAATAGACAGAAAAAAATTAGCTGGGCCATAAGCTGAGTGATTTTCCCAGATAAAAGGTAGCAATTACTACTATAATGGCAATGAGAAGATGTTCGCTAATAGCCTTCCAGGGTGAAGAATTTCTTTTTTTAGCAATGTAATAACTAAATACAGTCAATAATATTGCCCCCCACACAGCGCTGACCACCACTGCTGTTTTTAGGGATAAAAATATCACTGGCAGCACAAAACTAAGAGCCACAATTAGTTTGGTTAAAAAAGTGGTCAGGGATGATTGCCAGAGTGCTTTTTTAGAGGCCAGAGCTGATTCTTCAGAGATATGGATTCCTAAGGCATCTGAAAAAGAGTCAGCCAGAGCAATTGATAATATCCCTGTCAAGACAACTAATTTAGAATGGGAAGCTGAATCTAAACCAACTATCACTCCCAGAGTGGTGATGATTCCTGAAGGAATCCCAAAACCCAATCCTCTTAATTGGGGCATTTTTATCTTCATTCTAAGTTTAAATCTAACATTTAAAAAAGAGCCATTTGTTTGGTTTTCTGAAAAATACCAGACAATATCTTCCTTTTAATTTTTTTCCTTCAATCTGAACCACATATTTTTTCTTGTTTTTTTCTTCAATTTCTGCTTCTCCTTTATCCCATATCTCTACTCTTCCCGCTCCATAATTGCCTTCTGGAATCTTACCTGAAAAAGAGGCATATTCCAGAGGATGATCCTCTGTCATTATAGCCAGTCTTTTGACTCCTTTTATTTTAGGTGGTTTTTTTGGCACTGCCCAGCTCTTTAACACTCCTTGATCCTCAATTCTCAAATCATAATGAAGATGAGTAGCAACATGTTTTTGAATTACAAAAAGTCTTTTCTTTTTTCTCTCTTTCCCAGTTTTAGCTTTCTTGGTTTTATTAGTCTTGCTTTTTCTTATACTCCCTTTTGGCTCTGGTGTTTTCTTGAATTCTCTTTTTTTATGATATTCTTTTAATCCCATTTTAACTCATCTAAATCTTACCCATTTATTTTTGACACTTCCCACAATAATTTGTCCCTCTTCCACTTATCTTTATTTTTTTGATTTGATGCCCCTTAGGACATTTTTTTTGGGCATAAACTGATAGCTTAGATGCAAATTCACCTTTTCTGCCCTCAACATCAACATAGTTTTCTGCTGTTGTCCCTCTGAATTTTAAGGCTCTTTTCAAAACCTTCTTAATCTGCTCATATAATTTTTTTATCTCTTGCTCTTTCAAACTTCCTGCTTTTCTAGTTGGTTTTATTCCAGCATAGTAAAGTGATTCTTGAGCATAGATATTGCCAAGGCCAGCTATTTTTTTCTGGTCCATTAGCAGAGTCTTGATATTGGCTCTGCTGCTCTCTTCTATTATTGCTTTAAATTTTTTTAGGGTGAATTTCTTGCTTAATGGTTCCACTCCAAATTTTTTTTCTAACTCCTTATCTAGTTTTGTTGTTCTTTTTATTTTCATCCAGCTGAATTTTCTGACTGTGCTGAAGGTTATTCTGGTTTTGTCTTTGAATTTTAGGATAAGGCAGACATAATCATCTTTTATTTTTTTATTTTTTGGCCAGAAAAGAAAGTATCCAGTTAGTTTTAAGTGGGCTAAGAGTGATTTATCATTGCTCAGGTCAATGATGATTAATTTAGCCCTTCTTCTTATTCCTTTTATTTTAGTGCTGGTTATTTTTTGGATTTTACTCTCAACAACTTTTTTCCCCTTTATCTCAACCTTTTCAATTTTTTTACTCTTTATTCTATGAGTTAATCCTTTTCTTATGGTTTCTACTTCTGGCAGTTCTGGCATAATTTTATTTAGAATTAATCCTTTATTAACTTAGCGTTTCTTTTTCCCTCTCTTTCTTCTAGTCCTTTTTCCCTCTCTTCCTTCTAATCCTTTTTCCCTCTCTTCCTTCTAGTCCTTTTTCCCTCTCTTTCTTCTAGTCCTTTTTCCCTCTCTTCCTTCTAATCCTTTTTCCCTCTCTTCCTTCTAGTCCTTTTTCCCTCTCTTTCTTCTAGTCCTTTTTCCCTCTCTTTCTTCTAATCCTTTTTTCCTTCTGTTCTTTCTGCTTTATTTTCTTTCTTTTCCTCTTCCCTGCCTTTTAACAGGTAAATATCTATCTCCCCAAAGTGGTCTTCTTGTTCTAATTCCACCCTTCTCTGATTAGATAGGTGCAATAGAGGGATAAAAGTATAGACCTTATCTTCTTTGTTTTCAGAATTTACTAATTGGGAAAAAGTCACTCTAGGCTTGTTGGAAAGATATTTTCTTATTTTTAGATAGATATCCTTGATTGCATCTCCAATATCAATCTTTTTCTTGGGAATCTCTATCTGTTCCAGGTCCTTGATTTGCCTGTTGACTCTCCTTTGTTTTACTTCCAGTGCTTTTTGCAGGGCATTTACTAAATCATAGACTGAAACTTTCCTCACTCTTGGCTGGGGCAGTCTTGGTGATAAGGCTGGAAACTCTGGCTTGTCCTTTTCAAAGGCTTGAGGCATTTCTTCAAAGAACTCTTCTCCTAATTCTTCCAGGTCTTCTTCTCCTAGTTTTATCAGTCTGTCCAGATTTTCAATGTCTTCATCCAGGAGTTTGTGTGATTTTATTCTTAAAAGAATGGCTGCTGCCAGGATCACTTTTCCTGAAACCCTAAAGTTGTGTTCTTTTAAGTTTTCTACTGCTTTAAGATATCTTTGTGACAACTGGGAGATATTGATATTCCAAGGGTCCATCTGTTCTGTTTTGATGAGCTCAAAAAGAAGGGACCTCCAGGTAATCTGTTCTTCATCCATCAACATCTCCAAGATTTGTTCTTCTGAATTTTTTTCTGGATCAAATGTTGGTTTTTGTTTTATCTGAGATCTTATTTTTTCTTCCATTTTTCAATCATGGGCCTGCCCGGAGATCCGCACGAGCGCCAGCAATGCGGCGCTACATTCTCGAACCGGAGACCTTTGCCATGTGAAAGCAACGTCATACCTCTAGACCACAGGCCCAGTAACCAATTTTATAATTCCAGCAGTTATGATGTAACAGTCTTTAAAGGTTTAAAAAATTATCGCTACTTTTTTATATCTCCCCTTTGTTCCACCTTTTTATGACTAATCTTTGTTTGGGTATAGAATCAACTGCTCATACTTTTGGAGCCAGTCTAGTCCAGGGGAAAAGTAAGCCAGGTAGTCCTGATCAGAAAGGACAAGTTTTATCTAACACCAAAGATGTTTTCACTACTAAGAAAGGGGGCATGATTCCAAGAAAAGTTGCAGAACATCATCTTGAAGTCTTTGACACTGTTATTGAACAGGCCTTAGACCAGGCTAACAAAAACATTAAAGACATTGATTTTATCACTTATTCTAGAAGTCCTGGTATTGGTAACACTCTCAGGATTGGCTGGTTTGTCTCTAAACAACTTTCTAAACAGCTTAAAATTCCAATCATTGGAGTTAATCATTGCTTAGCCCATCTAGAAATTGGTAAACTCACCACTGGTTGCACAGATCCAGTCATGCTTTATGCTTCTGGTGCTAACACCCAAATCATTGCTTTTGAAGGCAGTAAATACAGGATATTTGGAGAAACTCTTGATCTGGGAGTTGGTAATTTTATTGATTCTTTTGCCCGCGATATAGGTCTAGGTTTTCCTGGCGGTCCAAAGATAGAGCAGTTGGCTAAAAAAAGCAGGAAATATGTTGAGTTGCCTTACACTGTTAAAGGGATGGATATGAGCTTTGGTGGTTTGCAGACAAATCTCAAGCAAAAAATTCAAGCCCGAACCCGTCTTGATTATCCTGATTATTCCAATGAAGATCTTTGTTTTTCTATGCAGGAAACTGTTTTTGCTATGCTGATAGAAGTTTCTGAACGCGCTCTGGCTCATTGCAACAAACAAGAACTCCTCTTAGCAGGAGGTGTTGCTTGTAATTCCAGGCTTCAGCAGATGGCTCAGGATATGACTCAGGCTCGCAGGGCAAAATGTTTTGTTCCAGAAAAACAGTTTCTTGTTGATAATGCTGCTATGATTGCCTGGATTGGTCTGGTCCAGTTCAATGCTCTTAATAAAAAACAACAGCAAGCGCTCACACCTGAAAAAGCTGATTTTGATCCTTATGAAAGAACAGATGATGTTGATGCATGGTGGGTTAATTAAAAAACACTAAATTTAAAAATACTCTCTCTTAACCTTTTATTTATTAACTTTTATACTTAAAAAAGCAGCATATTAGGGAATGATTTTATCATTTCCTGTACAAGAAATCCTTAAGGATTTCTTTGTATCCTAACAATCAGCCGAAATTGCATCAACCCACACTAAAGTCATAGAAATTAAAAATTTCTAGGACACCAAAAATCTCTGATTTTTGCGTGTGTGAAGTATGAAGATGCAATTTCTTTAATGGGCTGATCTCCATAATTATCAAAAACTTGGTGCGTCGGTAGTCTAATGGCTAGGACACTACCCTGCCACTGGCTTATTGATAAGAAATATAAGCCGGCGATGGTGGTAGTCCGGGTTCGAAAGATCAACTTT
>CAZPDB010000035.1:0-10762 GCA_964585285.1 uncultured Methanosarcinales archaeon | reverse complement strand
AGAAAATTCCAGGGCAAGAAAAAGGCAAAAGCATAAAGCTAAAGTAAAATAGAAATTAAAATTTTATTTGTTTAGGTTTACTTAGGCTGCTTTTTTCCAGCCGCTGACAAATCCCTGCTCCCAAGCCTTGATTTCTCCGTTATCCACTTCATGCTCTAATTCTTCTTCGTTGTAAAAGTCTCCCTCCTTCTCCTCAGAGGGATAATCTTCAAACTCAAACTCTTCATCTTCATCTACTACTTGCCTAATTCTTCTTATCATTTTTACCACCCCCCTTAGTGTTATATAATTTATTTAGTTTTATTTAGTTTTATTCAGTTTACAGTTTATAATCTTTTTTTAATGAATCTTTTTGAGCTTAATTAACCTCTCAATAAATCCCGCCAAAGTATATGATATAAAGGGGAAATGTTTATATATATCTTTACTATATATCGTATATACCCTATATGTTTTCGGAGGATTAAGTACTTAAAAGTAAAAATGGCGCTTAACTATAGAAAATTAATCAAATTTGGTAAAAACAGTTTTGTCATCTCCTTACCTAAAGCTTGGGTTGAACAACAAAAGCTCAAAAAAGGAGATTCCCTCTACCTGCAGGAAAAAGAAACTGAGATTATTCTTAGCCCTAAGCTTGCTCCCCTTAACAAGAATGTTAAGAAAAAGACCATTAGCACTAATCAAAAAAAAATCATCCAAATTCAAAGAGAGATTATTGCTTCTTATATCAATAACTATACCATTCTGACTTTTGTTGGCACAAATCTCAAAGAACATATGACTAATATTAAAGCATTTATCCATAACCTTATGGCTTTTGAGGTCATGGAACAGACTAACAAGCGTTTGGTGGCTAAAGATTTTCTTAATCTTGAGGATATCTCTCTTAAAGACGTTATCAGGAGAGTTGACAGGATTACCCGGGCTATGATTGAAGATCTTTCTATGGGATTTACCCAACCAGTTGAATTAAAAATTATTGAAAACAGGGATAAGGATATCAACAAACTTTATTATCTCTGTCGTCGGGTGGTTAATGTCTGTTTTAATGACCCCAGACTGACTAAAACATTCAAAATTTCCCTGCCTTCACTCCATGATAAATGGACTATGGTTACTTCTCTGGAAAAAATTGCTGACTGCCTCAAAAGAATTGGTCGTGATTTCCATACTAAAAAGATAAGTCAATCTAAGAAAACTGAACTAAAAAAAATCTTTACTCAGATTGAACAACTTTACTCAGAAACAATGAAAAGTTATTATACTAATAAGAGAGAGGAATCTTTGAAAATCCTTGATAAAACAAGGGAACTATTCACCACTATTGATGTTCTTATCAAGAAGACTAAGGCGCCAGAAACAATTGATATCCTGATTAATTTTAAAAATATTATCTATGATCTGCGTCTTATTGCTCGTATTGTTGTCAATAAAGAACAATAAAAGAGTAAACAAAAAATAGATAAAAACAGAGATAAAATAGATAAAGAAGAGATAAAAAAAGAGATTCTAAGACTCAAAAAGGTGATTTCTTGTAATTTTATATTTAGCACTTAAGAGTGAATAATTATAGTAAGATTTATAAATAAGAAGTAATTTCAAGATTATGGGGAAAATGCTTAAAACTGATTTTTATCAGGTTTCGGATCAAACTCTTACAGAAGTAGCTCTACGCTCTATTAATCCTGGAATTCCTCCAGCAGAGATTAGGAGGTATGATAACCTCCTTGTTGGCAGAGCGCATAATTCTCATTTCCAGGGACTGGTTTTTGTTTATGAGCAAGGAGAGCATAAATATATCCCTGCTTTGATCAAAGGTGTTTCCAGAGAAATGAGCAAGATTTTTATTACTAAAACCTACTTAGAAGGTCGTGTTTATGAACTCTTACAAAAAAGCCAAAAAAGACTTACACCAAAACTCTTTGATCATCTTCATGATAATGACTGGTTAATCCTTGAGTATATAGACCATTTCAATCCTGAAGATGATAACCCTTTTGCTAATTTTGGTAAATCTTCTCTTAAGGGTTATATTGATAAGATGCGTCAACAAGGAGATGTTGGAGAGGTAATGTTAAGAATGCTCACTAAGGCTGTATCTAAAACCTTGGCTGAGTTTCATTATTATTCAACCCGGTGTTTTTATGATCAAGCCAGGGAAATAACTACTGAGGAGGGTAAGACGATTTATCTTCCTCCTCTTGATCCTGATGGTGAAAAAGAATGGTCCATTCCCAGGTCAACTCCTGATTATCATGAACAAAAAACAAAAGAGTATATTGCTACTTTTTTCTCCCTTTTTTATACTGGTTCAGAGTTAGAACAAAAAACAGCTGATGCTTTCCAGATGATTTCTGAAGAAGCAGACAAACTTAGAAATGGTAAAAAAGATTCTATGTTGCTTTCCTTCTTTATTGGCCCGGATGTTCTTATCCATGGAGATGTTTATGATAAAAATATTATTGGTAAAGATTTGCCTCAGATTAATGATGAAGGTAAACCTTTTAATCTTTATCTTATTGATCTTAAAAAAGTTCGTTTCTCAAGTCCTATCATAGATCTTTTATTCCCAATTGAGATTGATGCCTTGGATTGCCATAAAGTCACTGACGAGTATCTTGAGCATCTGTATAATTTTTTCCGTCTTGACCATAATAGTTCTGATCGCCGAACTTTTGTTAAACCAGTCTTTAGATTTGGTCCTGGTGAATTTGAACAAGATGTTGATCCATCAGATCATGTTTGGGAGAGAATGCGTCAGCAAATGTTTGAAAACTCTGTTGTTATTTCTCCTCTTACTGTTCTAAGAGTTTATAATACTGCAGTTGGTGATCTTAACAGGTATCAGCAAGTATTAAATGATGATTTAACTTCTCAAGAAGATAAACAAGAAATAGAACAAATAGTTGAAAATATTAAAAATAAAATTAAAAATACTCTTCCAGGTAGCTTGGAAAAAGCAATTGAAAGAGCCAATGCTCTGGAAAGTGAAAATGATATGGTTAAATCAACAAAGAGATTTATCAGAAGTTTTATTGAGCCTGTCCTGGAGAAAAAATTATTAATTTGAAAAGATTATCTATCCCCTCTTATCCTTCTGTTTTATGCTTTCTATTTTACAAAAACTCTATGTTTTTCCTTGCCTTCTAATTCCTTGAGTATTCTCTTAGCCACTATTTTTTCTGGATCTGGCATTAACTTAACTCTTTTTTTGATATCTGCAAAACTCTTAAAAGGCTCTTCCTTTCTTACATCCAGAATCTCCCACATATGTTTTTTTCCCAGGCCTGGCAGTAGTTCTAACTGGTGCATTCGGGTAGAGAGAGCCTGAGCCTTGTTAAAGAATTCAATGAATTTCTCCTCATTCTTTTTAACTAAATCCTTGACTACAAACTCCAGCTCTGCCTTGGCAGTGGAAGTGAGTTTTTCCAATGAAATCTTGCCTACGATATGGTGGATTTTCACTCTTTTGCCTTCTCCAACATAAACCTCTTCATAGGGCTGCAAGAAAACTTCTTTTTTAGGCACTAACTCCAGCAAGGTAAAGCTAGTCTTTCCAATAGCCTGAGCAATGGGTGGTTTCAAATAGCTTGGACGAGTATCTGAGGGGTAGCCATTTGGTAGAAAATCTAGCACAACAGCATATTCTTCCTTGTGTTGAAATCTTTCCTGATTTCCTTGATTTTGTAATCTTCTTTCTTGTATTCTTCTCATTTTTCCACCCATTAATTCCATTCCTAAACAAGTTTATTGATATCATAACTAACTCAATAAGAAAAAGATATCAAAGTTTTTAAATCTTTCTATACCCTATAATTTTGTAATAATAATTGTAAATTGTTTGTACTTAATTTTTATGTAATCACTCTTACATCATCTTATCTTTTCTTTAATGCTCATCTTTATATTTTAACTCTTCTCTTATTATATCAGGCAGCTCTTGGGAGCTGCCTGGCTGGGCTTCCCTCATTCCAAAACCGCGGACAATTAACTTTGTCTGCAGTAGAATTACTGCCAGCTAAAGGCTGACAGGCCAAAGTAGTATGAAACTTATTCAAAAAGAAGAAAAATTTTTTAAGAATGAATTTTTAAATGACTCTTTGACATAATATTTTGCATATTCAATATCTTATTTATCCAATATCTTATTTTTTGTCTTTCATTCTCTCTTAGTCTGCGCTTATTTTTTCCTACTTTTCTTCTTTGCTTTCTTTTTTGCTTTTTTCTTTGCTTTTTTCTTTTCCTTCTTTTTTTTCATAGCTTTCTTTCTTAATCTCTTGTTTTTCTTTTTAGTTCTTCTTTTTTTGTTTATTTTCATACTGTTTTCTTTCCTCTTTTTAGCTCTTCTTTTATCTACCAAAACCGTCAATAAAAAGACATAAATAATCATAAAGATAATAACCAGGATTAAGCAGAGAGGTATTCTTAACACTCGGATAAATTTAGGCATTTCAATCTCTGGTTTTATTTCTTCAATAACATAGAATTCTTTCATATCACTTGTTTTCTTACCATCATAGGTTAATTCCACTAATAGTTCATAAGCTCCTTTTTCTAATGTTGAGGTGTCTAAACCTTTTTTAAACCAGAATCCTTTTTCCAAACTAGCAGTTTCTTTTTTCTTTAAGACAACCTGGTTATTCTCATCAAAAATAGTGTATTCAATAATGACTTGTATTTTTTTCTCATCACTAACTTGCTCAGAAACATTTGTTTCCTCATCTTCTTCTGAGCCAGCAGCATAACTCAGGTTGATAAGAACAGGCAGCTGCTCTCCTCTGTGTATGATTTTTTTAGGCTCTGAAGTCAGATTAAGAACTATACGCAAAGGTATTTCACACCTTCTTTCCATTATTGGTTTATACTTTTCAGTGCCGCATTCATTTACCTCAACACACTCCCTTTTCACTGGCATTAACTGGTCCTTCTCCTGGAAGAGTCAGGGTGAAAGCTACCACTGGAACAAATTGTGAAGCTAAAACAGTCAAACTATTTGAACAAACTTCTATTCCATCTTGAACAATATCATTAGGTGTTACACAAGCTTTCCATATTTCTCCCGGGTTTGTTTCATTTGAAACAATTAAATCAGTCTTGTTTTCATAAAGTGCTTGTATTTGTTCTGGTGATAAACTTCTGTTATAAATTTTTATGTCATCTATTACTCCCTTAAATCTATTTTCTGACTCTCCTAAGTTTGTTTCTCCTCCAATAGATGCTTTCCCGGAATCCACACCCCAGGTACCTGTATCATTTTCATCACTTGCTTTTTCAACTCCGTTAACATAAATATATCTATTGTTATTGGTGATGTCAGCCACTGCTGTTACAAAATACCATTGGTTATTTTGAATAACACCTGTAGATGTATCTAAACTGATATTATCCATATCTCTTGAGTAAAATCTCAGAGCGCCGGTTCCAGGATCTCCTAAGGATAAAGCATAACCTCCTGAATTAGCTTCATCATCACAAAATACTCTCTGACCTGTTTCAGCATTGTCATTAGTATATATCCATGCAGTTATGGTGAAATCTTGTTGGAGATCTGGGAAATTTTCAAGTTCAATATAGCTATCATCATTAAACTCGTAAGCCCCGTAATCATCATAACCTGTTGTGGAATTCCAAACAGCGCCATTAACTGTGTTATTATTGCTAAATCCAGAATAATCTTTTGTCCAGGTTGAGTTGCTTCCTCCTTCAAAAGGCATGTTCAATAATGTTATTGAAGTTTCATTCATATACCAATTAGTTATATTCTTAACATCATCATTATCAGCATCTGATACATCATAGTAAACAGTTAAGTTTTCTGTTGTTAGATTTGTTCCTAATGTTGAATTTAACATTACATTAGAAACATTGGGGGGTTGATTTGGTGTAAAATTAATCTTCAAGCTTCTATTATTATCTGCAAACACTTTGTATCCAAAAGAATCATAAGCTAAACAATTCCAGGTGTAATTTCCATTAGTTAAAGATAAAGTCCAGTTAACAGTAGCATTAATACCTGAAACATTGGTAGTTTGGTTTAAGCTAAATGACTGGTTAGTGGAGTTGGTGATGTAAAGGCTGATGTTTTTAAGCTGGTGGTCGTCTGTGGCTGAGCAGTTGAAAATGACATTGTTAGGAGATGAAGTATCGTTCACGTAATTATCTAATGGCGAGTTTAAGGTTACTCCTGGTGGATTGTCTTGAGTGCATACATTAGACCCGGTTTCATAAATATTTAATGTGGCTCCATCATCTGGGCCGGTTTTATCTGTTTGTACTCTCACTCTCAACTCGTTTTGCACCTCTGTGAAATTCCAGGTTCCATCTTTTCCTGTTGATTGTTCAGGGACTTGATAGGTGAGGTTATCTCTTGGTTGGTTGGTGGGGCCGAGGGTTTTTAAGGAATACCAGTTAGTTCCTGCATTATCAGAATACTGCAATCCCCACTGGTCATCTACAACACCTGATGCCTCTAAATCAAAGACGACATTTAATTCATTTATTGTAAAATTTTCTGTATTATTATACTGATAATAATCCAGAGTTCCCGGGTTTGCATTAGTTCCTAGGTCAAAAGATGCAAAAGTTGTATGATTGTTGTCAAAGGCATTTCCAGGATTAGTTCCGATGGCGTTGTTATCAACATATTCTGTAGGTCTGATATCAATATAATAACAGGTTTGCGGAGGGGTATAATTAACTTGAACAGTGTAATTAGAGGGAGCAAATCTACATTGGCTGGCGTTATCACAAGTTAAACAATTCCACTCTATTATTGTGTTGTTTAAAGATTTTCTTATAAAATTAGTTGTAGCTGAATTTCCTGAAATATTTTTAGTCCCATTAGATTGCCAGACACCTGAATAGTTCCAGTAAAAAGTAATATTTAAAAGATTATTGTCATCTAAAGAATCGCAACTAAAAGAGATGTCTTGGCTATCAATTAATGATCCATTGCGGGGAGAGTTTAATGTTGTTGAGGGAGGATTATCTATGCCTGGTTGATAATTGACTTCCAGACTTCTGTTTCCACCCCAAGAAGATTGTGAGTTGTTATCAAAAGCCCTGCAATTCCAGGGGTAGTTGCCGTTGTTTAGGCTTAAAGTCCAGTTGGTTGAATTAGAAATGCCTGAGACACTGGTGGTTTGATTTAAGCTAAAGGACTGGTTGGTAGAGTTGGTGATGTAGATGCTAATGTTTTCAAGATTTCTGTCATCAGTAGCATTGCAGATGAAAGTGATATTAACAGGA
The DNA here is from genome assembly GCA_964585285.1 of uncultured Methanosarcinales archaeon. Taxonomy (GTDB): domain Archaea; phylum Nanobdellota; class Nanobdellia; order Woesearchaeales; family CAZPDB01; genus CAZPDB01. The sequence continues at coordinate 3,514 of CAZPDB010000035.1, read as the reverse complement.
TCTGAAATGCCAATCTCATAATTATTTACAGGTGAAATTAAGCTTACATTTGGAGGGTTATCAGGTGGTGTGTAATTAACCTCAACATACCAGGCATAAACCCACCCGTTTGCAGGCTTGCCACCCCCATTTTTATTACTTGAAAATTCTGCAGACAAATTGCCTATGTTGGTTGGGGAATTCCAAGGTATGGAAACCCAGTTTTTTGATGTTCCAGGAGAGACTGTTGTTGAATCAATTTCAACATCATTGTTCTGGAAGCTAATGGTCATTTCATGATCTGAACCTGTTTCAATATAAGCCCATAATGTAATATTTGTTATATTTGATTGAGAGATTGAAGCTATTTGGTGTTCATCTACTCCGCCATTATTAGAGATTTGGTATATATAATCTGTAAGTGTTGGAGAATTAGGCTGTCTAATTGCATCATCTAAAACAGCATAATGTCCAGTTCCGCAGGAAGTTCCAGTGCAACTCCATCCAGTTTGTGTATCTGAAGTTGGATCATAATAAGTGGTTGCTTCACCAAAGCCAGGGTCTTCTGGTGTTAATTCAAAAGTATAATTCTGTCCTGGAACCAATCCTGTTTTGAACAGTTCCCATTGGCCAAAACAAGTTTGTGCTGTAAAGTTCCAATCCTGACATTTGTATAACATTGTTCCAGTGGCTGTAACAGTCACAGTAGCATTAGTAAAATTAATATTTGTTGGATCCAGAGCATAAACTATTTGGTATTGAGACAAATTTTTCTTAACTATGTCCACACTATCAATTTTAATATCTTCAATAAAATTATCATACATATTAATCTCATTAAACTTAACTTTTTTGATTGGTAATTCTTGATCCCTTAAACTAATCCTAAGATTATACTCTCCCTCGCTAAATTTCTCTTGGGCTTTGCCTTGGACTTTTGTAGCTCTTACTTCTTTGGTTAAGGAATCAATAAGCTCTATTGAGGCATTAAGAGTGCTATTATTAGCATCCACAACTTCTGAAGTGATGTTATATTCTTGTGCTTGTCCAAACTCAAAAGCTTCAGTATGCTCACCAACAATTATTCTAAATCTTTCATTGTTCCAGTTATAAACAACCAAAGTGACATTTTCTCCTCCAGCAGAAAGGTTCTTGTCAAGATAATAATCTTTTATTCTGCCGGCTATGCTAATTGGCAATGGTTCTGGTGAATCATGATGAAAGATGACTTCTAAATCATTAGTTTCATTGTCCTGAGTAACAGAATCAATTATAGCATCATACCTGACATCTTCTTTTATTTTTTCATAAGTGATATTGGTAATGTTCTCTCCTGTTTCAATAAATGCTGTTGAACTGAATCCTGTTTCCAGGGAATAATTTCTATTTTTAATCAATAATTTAAATTGGTTAAATTCTCTCACACATCTTTGCCTTTCAAAATTCCAGTATTCGCATTGGTAAAGCCTGGTTCCGCTGGCTTCTCTTATTCTTATCCCTATTGATTCTGTTTCCACTAATGTTTTAAGTGCATAGCTTTGGCTGGCATTATTTATAGGCAGGTTTTCATCAAGTTTGATTATCTTATCTGCACTTTCACTCAGATTAACATTTTCCAAGAATAAGTTTTTGATAGTGTGATTCATCAGGGTTATATTCAAATTATAAATTCCTTTTTTTAGTTTAACCTTTTCTCCAGAATCGTATGTGTGGTTAAATGTGTTGTTAGTATTAATTCTTTTATTATCAGTGTTATTAATGTTTGAATTATTAACACTCTTTAGGATGATCTCTGCTGGGATTAATCTGTTTTTATTGTCAACTATTCCTAATTCAATTTCTAGTGGGGGCTGGGTGAGATTAGTTACTGCATAGTCTACCTTATCAAGAATTAAATTGCCAGAATTTATCTCTATAACCAGTTTATAATCTGCTCCTCTTAAACCATCTGGCAGCAGGCAGGTCTCAACACAAACATCTTCAAAAATTATACCTGTCATATTAGTCCGGTTTATACTGGCATTGATTGTTGCATTAACCAAGGTCTTATTTAAGGTCGCATTGGTTAGGGTCATATTTGCAGTCAGATTAATAGTCTCATTTACTGTCTGGTTAATAGTTTGGTTTATTGTCTGATTAATCAAAGTCTGATTGTTTATGCTCTGGTTTACTGTATTATTAACACTTTCTGTTTGATTTGCACTTATATTTATTTTTGGGCGGGCATTTATTGGACTAATATTAATATCTTCAGTTATATTACCATTTTCATCACCCCCTTGTGTTATATTGCCTTGTGTTATATTGATTTCCTCAGTCTGTTTATCTTCTGGTTTTTCTATAGTTAGATTGCTCTCTTTTTCATCTTCCTCTAAATCATCTGTTTTATTTTCTGGAATGCCTGGCTCTTCAATATCTTCAATAAGATTTCCTTGTTCTTCTTTGCTTTCTTCCCCTCCATCTTCTTCCTCCTCTGCTCCCTCTTGTTCTTCTTCTTGTTCCTGCTCATCTTCATTTTCTTCCTCTCCCTGCTCAGTTCCTTCTCCAGCTTCCTCCTGTTCTTCTCCTTCCTCCCCCTGTACAGTTTCATCTGCTTCTTCATCAGAATTTTTTTCGCTCTCACCACTCTCACTCTCAGAATCTTGTTGTTCATCAGAATCATCACACTCACCTTCACTATCTGAATCAGATCCTTCATCTCCACTGTTATCAGAATCTCCCCCACTATCACTGCTACTATCTCCTGAATCACCACTGGACGAATCTCCACTGTTCTCACTGCCGCTATCGCCTGAATCTCCACTATCCTTTCCTGAACTTTGGCTATCGCCTTCCCCATTATCACTGCTACCCTTGCTCTTTCCTGAACCTTCACTCACTGCATAGCCAGTGATTATCGCTTCTCCCTTTGCTTCAATACTTTCCTTATTTAAGATAAGATATCTAGTGTTGTTTTCATCTTCTAAATAAACATTTATTTCTCCCTCACCAAAATACTCCCCACTAAGTTTGACTGATCTCAGCTCAAACTCCTGAGGATGATTTTCCAGATTCCAGTTTATGGTTTGTGAATTATTAAAAATCAATCCAAGGTCATTTTCATAACTTATGGTTTCTTCTGCTCCTAGAAACTTCCCTGTTATCCCTCCATTAAGAGCAAAAAAACCTAATAAGAAAATAATCACAGTAATAATTAAGTAAATTACTTCTTCCACTCTTCTTTTTTTCTCATTTCTTTTCATTATTTCTATTCCCCTGTTTGTTTGCCTAATTCTTTTTGCATCCACAATTCCACTTTTTTAGATAGCATAATAGCATTTTCTTCACAATACTTGCGAAACTTAGAATAAGTTAATTTATCAATACTCAGGGTTACTTTTTGTTTTGCTTTTTTCTTAATATTGCTCATTTTCCTCTTCTTCCTCCTCTGCTTTAGCATATCTTTTCAATTCTTTTTGCATCCACAATTCCACTTTTTTTGATAGCATAATAGCATTTTCTTCACAATACTTGCGAAACTTAGAATAAGTTAATT
>CAZPDB010000034.1:7825-11061 GCA_964585285.1 uncultured Methanosarcinales archaeon | reverse complement strand
ATATAAAGCACGAACTCCTTTGCCAGCTAAACCAGCTTCTTCCATCACCTCAATGAACACCATCTTAGTTATAGCTAATTCCAAGTGTTTCTTTTTAATCTTTTTATTAGCTTCTTCTAACCAATAACCCAGAGCATACAGAATATAAGTCTGAACCCTAGTCAATTTTCTTCTTATTCCCCACATAATCAAAGAAAAGTTCAGAAGTTTATAATTATTATTGTTTTAAATTGTGGTTATTTTAGCTTAAAGAATTTGTTTAGATTGGTAAAAACACAAAAACTTTTAAAATAAGCTCATTCTTTATCATCTGTGATCTTAAAGATGGTCAGTGATAAGGAATTAAAAAAAGAAATGAAGAAAAAAGCTAGTAAAGATCCTGATAGCTATTTTCCTACAGAGTCATTAAGAGCAGCTGGGTTTGAACGTTATCAATGTCAAAAATGTAAAACTCATTTCTGGTCTGCCCGCTCACCAGAAAAATCCAAGGTTTGCGGTGATGCTAACTGCTCTGGCGGTTTTAGATTTATTGGAAAATCACCTGCTAAGAACAAGATGGATTATGTTCAGTTGTGGCAAAAATTCTCACAGATGTTTAAAAAAAAAGGTTACCAACCAATAAAAAGATACCCAGTTGTGGCCAGGTGGAGAGATGACACTGATTTTGTTCAAGCTTCTATCTATGATTTCCAGCCTTATGTTGTCACTGGAGAAGTTGAACCGCCTGCTAATCCTTTAGTAGTGCCGCAATTCTCTTTAAGATTTAATGATATTGACAATGTTGGTATAACCGGAGCGCACTACACTGGTTTTGTCATGATTGGCCAGCATGCTTTTATGCCTCCAGAAAAATTTGATCAGGAAAAATACTGGCAGGACATTAATGATTGGGTGCTCAAAGGTCTTGGTTTGCCTAAGGAAGAGGTTACTTATCATGAAGATGCCTGGGCTGGTGGTGGAAATCTTGGCTGTTCTTTGGAATTTTTTTCTCGTGGTTTAGAATTAGGAAACCAGGTTTATACAATGTATGAAGTTGATCAAGCAGGTAAGCTCAGAGATCTCAAACTGAAGGTTCTGGATATGGGCATGGGACATGAAAGAAATGCCTGGTTTACCATGGGAACAAGCACAAGTTATGAAACAACCTTCCCCCCAGTGATTAAAAAACTCCAAGAAGTAACTGGAGTAAAAATAGATGCTGATTTAATGAAAAAATTCTTACCATATTCTTCTTACCTGAATATTGATGAGGCAGAAGATATTAACAAACAATGGAGATTAGTAGCGAAAAAGGTCGGATTGGGAACAAAAGAGCTAAAAGAGCTAATCTTACCAACAGCTGCAATGTATTCTGTGGCAGAACATTCCCGCTCTCTTCTTGTTGCTCTGGCAGATGGCGCCTTACCTAGTAATACTGGAGGAGGGTATAATTTGAGAGTAATTCTTAGAAGGGCGCTTAGTTTTATTAGCAAGTATGAGTGGAATATTGATTTAGCTCAACTGGTTGAGTGGCACGCTGATTATTTGAAAAGGATTTTTCCAGAATTAAAAGAGAATCTAGAAGAAGTTAAGAAAATATTAGAGGTTGAGGAGCAAAAATTTAACAACAGCCAACAAAAAGCAAAGCAGATAGTAGAGAAGATTGTGAAAAAAGAAAAAATTGTGGGTGAAGATTTATTGAATCTCTATGACAACCAAGGGATTAATCCAGAGTTGATAAAAGAAGAGGCAAGGAAAAAAGGAAAAAGAATTGAAATTCCTGATAATTTTTATGCCAAAGTAGCAGAATTGCATGAGGAAAGAGAAAAAGCAGTTGAGAAGAAGAAAGTAGAAGAACTTGATCTTAAAGGAGTGGAAGAGACAAAGATTCTTTATTATGATGATTATGAATTAGTTAAGTTCAAAGGCAAAGTGGTGAAGATTATTGACAACAACATTGTGCTAGATCAAACAGCATTTTATCCAACTTCTGGTGGACAAGAAAATGATGAAGGAAAACTAAATGGACAAAAAGTGGTTGATGTTTTCAAACAAGGCAAAATAGTTATTCATTTGTTAGAAGAGGCTCCAAAGTTTAAAAAAGGTGATGAGGTTAAGGGAGAGATTGATTTAGAAAAAAGAAAACAACTAGCTCAGCATCACACAGCAACCCATGTTATTAATGCAGCTGCTAAAAGAGTTTTGGGGAAACACATTAATCAAGCAGGAGCAAAGAAAACAAGAGAAAAAGCTCACATTGATTTAACTCATTACAAGTCTTTAACTAAGGAAGAAGAACAAGAGATAGAGAATGAGGCTAATAAGATAATTAAAGAGAAGATTCCTGTTTATAGCAAATTAATTCCAAGAACAGAAGCAGAACAAACCTATGGCATGAGTATATATCAAGGAGGAGCAGTGCCAGGGAAAGTGTTGAGAATTATTGAGATTCCAGAAGTTGATGTAGAAGCGTGCGGAGGAACACATCTCAAAAATACTCAAGAAGCAGAAAAAGTTAAGATCATAAAAAGTACAAAGATTTCTGATGCTATTGTCAGAGTTGAATTTAAGGCTGGCCAAAAAGCAGTTGAGGAAGAGCATAAGGAAAAAGAGATTATTGATGAAGTTTGTCAGTTATTAGGGGCAGGAACAGATCAAGTTGTGACTGCAGTGGAAGAGATATTTCAAGAATGGAAAAAAATCAAGAAAAAAAGAAAAGGAAAAGAAGTAGAAATAAAAAAACCATCTCAACTAGAATACAGAAAAATACCTCCCACCAATAAAGAACAAGATTACACCAAGCTCCTGCTAAAATTAACAGACTTCTTAAGAACCCAACCAGATCATTTAAAGAACACACTGCAGAGATTTATGAAAGAGTTAGAAGAAGTTGTTTAGGCACTTTCTCTATACAATCCTAATTGTTTTCTTGTTTCTTCAGACATAGCTTCATACAAAAACTGAGCCATTTCTTCTGTAGCTCAAAACCACAAACTTAAAAAATGATTACTTTAATATTTTTTTAATTAAAATGAAAAAGAAGACCAGAAAAAAGATTATTAAACTTAAAGAACAAAGCAGAAGATATTCTATCTTTGAAGGTTCTGGCTGGGCAGCTATGTTTGGTTTTGGAGAGTATTTTCTCAAGCCTTTTGCTATTGCACTTAATGTTTCCACTACCCAATTTGGTTTTCTTTTTTCTATTCCTAATCTTGTTGTTTCTCTGAGTCAGATCCATGCGGCTAAATTAACTGACT
>CAZPDB010000034.1:0-7815 GCA_964585285.1 uncultured Methanosarcinales archaeon | reverse complement strand
AAAAAAGAAAAGAAAAAAAATTGTCATGCTCTTTGTTCTCTTGCAGGCTCTTAATTGGGCCCCTCTTTTCCTTTTACCTATCTTCTTTCCTCATTATGCTTTTCCTCTCCTGCTCATTTTTTATTCTCTTTTTTTCTTTTTTGGCAATTTTCACCATCCTGCCTGGGTTAGCTGGTTTGGTGATATTATCCCAGAGAATATTCGGGGCCGCTTTCTTGGTCAGAGAAAACACATTCTAGGTTTAGTTGCTTTTACCTCTATTATTCTTGGCGGTCTTGTCCTTCAGTTTACTGAAACAGTGCTTCAAAAAGTTTTGGTGGGGTTTGGGATCATTTTTGTTATGGCTTTGATTGGCAGGCTTGCCTCCTTTTTTTTCATGGGTAAGATGTATGAGCCTCGTTACTCCCCCCAAAAAAGGTCTTCTTTTGGTTTTCTTGCTTTCCTTAAAAAACTTCCTTCTACTAATTTTGGCCGTTTTGTTATCTTTCTTACCCTTTTTCAGTTTGGTGTTTCTTTGGGAGGCCCTTTTTTCGCTCTTTATATTTTAAGGGATCTTGGTTTTGGTTATCTTTGGTTCACTCTTTTGCTTTTAATTGTCAGAGTAGCTGATTTTTACACTGTTGCTTATTGGGGCAGCCTCATTGATAGTTTTGGCAGCAGAAAGACTCTCTTAGTCAGCGCTTTCAGTGTTGCTTTTGTTCCTTTGTTGTGGAGTCTTTCTCCCACTCTTGCTTTTTTGGTCTTAATCCAGTTCTTTACCGGGTTTGCCTGGGCTGGTTTTAATCTGAGCACTCTTGATTTTATCTATGACACTGTCAGAAAAACAAAAAGAGCCCGCTGTTCTGGTTATTTGACTGCTCTAAATGGCCTGGCTTTGTTTTTGGGCACCAGCCTTGGAGGAATTATGGCTCCTTTTCTGCCCACTCTTTCTTCTTATCTGCCTGCTTTTTTTTCCACTATTTTTGTTTCTCAGCTTCAGACTCTTTTCATTATCTCTTTCTTCTTCAGACTGCTGCCTCTTTTCTTTTTTGCTTCCAGATTAAAAGAGAAAAGAAGGGTCACTCCTATTAAGAATAAACAGCTCTTTTTTGAAGCTATTAAAGAGCCCTTGAGGAATATCACTGTTGGGCACCACCATCATGTCCCCCATTATATCCATTATAATCATAAAAGAAAAAATTAAAGTTGATTTTCTATTTTTTAAGAGCTTTATCCACTAATCCTTCTTCCCAGCCAATATCCAGGAGTTGGTTTCTGATTTGTGTTTCATTAAATCCTTTTTTCCTGGCATCCATGGTATAAGTCTTTAACTGCAATAATTGTTCTTTTTCTTTACCTTTATTGCTGGTTAGTCTCCAATAAGCCACTCCTGCTCCAATTAGAATCGCTATTATAATTAAGATAATAATGGCTATCCAGCCTATTTTTCTTACTAAACTAATTTCTTCTCTCACTTCACCTAATCCTTTTTCTAATTCTCCAGCAGCTAAGTGTTCGTCAAATAAGATTGAAACTGGCTGCTGACTGGCATTAACTTCTATATTTCCTCTAGCGCCTTCTTCTCCATCCACTACAACTGTTAATTCTGTTCTGTCCTCATTCCATTCCTGACTGACAATGGTTCCCCCTTCAAGAATGATATTACCCTCATCTTCTGGTACTGGTTCTTGATAAGTAAAGATTAAGGTATGTTCTGAAAAAGTAAAACCGCAACTGTTCTCACCACAATCATATTCTGGAGCCATACATATGTTACTAACACAGTTTCCATTTTGACAATCATCATCATTGTCACAACTTATCTCCATCTTAACATGCGGTAATAACAAGTTTCTGGCTATATCCTGGCCAAAATTAGGCTGTCCAATATTTTCAGCACTGTCTGAAACATGAATCATTCCTTTATTATCCAGCACATACAAACCAGTTTCTCCTGCGGTTATCTCTAAATCAACAGCATTATCAGGATTACTATCATCATAATACTCCCCTACTCTAAAAATCTCCTCCTCCAGATCCTTACCGCAATTATGTATTGCTCCATGACCATCAAGAACATAAAGTCCCTTGACATGATTATTTGAATCAAAACTGAGTTCCAAATCCTGGGCAATATCCCAGCCAAAATATGAACAACCATCATTAGCTAAGATGCTGTTTTTAACATCCCTGTTGGTAGTGAATATCCTTCCATAACCATCCAAAACATAGAAATTTCCTTCTGCATCAAATTCTAAATCCCGGGCAATATCCCAGCCAAAATAAGGTTTATTTTGAATAATCTCAATCCTGTTTTTAAGGCTGACATAACCACATCCACTAACATTAACTGGGTGTAATCCTCCCATCATATCTAACACAACTGGACAATTACTTATAGGGTCAATCTCTAAATCTACTGCTACATCATTATTCCTGAACTTAGTTGCTTCATTTCCTGGTTCTAATTTCACTGCGTCAAGATAAGCATTATTGCCACCGATGATTACATCGTCCATCATTATTATATCATCACTCGTGCCAAAAAAAACTATTCCTGGTAATGTAAAAGTAAATTCATATTTGCTCCACTCATTTGAATTTATATCAAACTTTTTAAAAAATTTCTTTTTATTAACTCCATCACTTTCATATATTTCCAAGGACACCCATACTTTTCCCTTGGTTGTACTTGATTTTTTGGCATAAAAAGAAAAAGTTAATTTATTATTTGTTGTAAAAATCAAAAGTGGTCTTTGAAGATGAATCTCATCAATATTATCAAATTTTAATGATTTTGTTCCATCATAAGCTGTTCCTTCTGAAAAGAGTTTGGTTGTCAGCTCATCCAACCCACTTGGATCAAAAAAAGTGAGCCAATCAAGAATAACATAATACTCTCCTCCACTATATGGTGTTGTTTCAGTGTTTTCAAAACTTGGATTAGGCAAGTTATTACTATCATACCCACCAAACCAATAAGGAGCAGATGTTCTGTCAATCTCCTTATCAGCACCACCAATTATGTGTATTCCTCCCCAACCATCAAGCAAATACATTGTTCCATCCTTGTCTGTTTCAATATCCTGGGCAATATCAAAATCATGCCAGTAAAGAGGAGATTCAACAGTTGGAAGAGAATAATTATGCACTGCTCCATAACCATCTAAGACATAGTATCCTGGTTCTTGACACTGCCAATTAACACAGCTTTGTTCATTTGAACATCCTGCTTCAGATTGACAGCAGATGATTCCTCCATCTCCTAATTCTTGACTGAGAATTGATGCGTCTTGCGGGGTTATTCTTCCATCTTCATTATAATCGCCGCAGGCATAATCATACCCTACTGTTGGTGTTCTGCCTGTGTAGAGTTCTAGCAGTACTTTTACATCTTGGCAGTTTGCTCTACCATCTTGGGTGACATCTCCTTTGATTGTTGTGCATTCATAATATTGGGCTAGGCAGAGGAAATCTGTTAAATCTACCACACTATCACCATTAAAATCATATTGAAGACAATAATTAGTTTGAGAATCTAAACATTGAGTTACTACTGACATATCTTTGATATTAACATCTCCATCCCTATTCAGATCCGGGTTTGTTATTTGACATTTATCTCCAGCAGGTTCTTCTTCCCCAATCCTGGCTGATTTGAAATTATAATAATCATTCTGGCATTTATTGCTAGGGACTAAGACTATTCCCTTAGAGAGATTAACATAATTTACTGTAAAACTTACTTCTTCTTTGTTTGGGTCTAAGATTATAGTATTTATTTTTGTATTTTTAATTAAGTCACTGTAACTTGTTTTTGCAAAAATCCACTCTTCTTTTAAAGGATAAACATAAAGCTCTAATGAATCAATTCCAGTGTTACCCGCTGAATATTCAAAAGTTATCTTTTTACTAACAACTCCTTGGCCAGGGAATTTTATTAAACCAGCAAATTTATAATCCTTATAACAACCTAATGGCCACCAGCCATCAGTTGTAGCTATATCTCCGCTCATAGCATTGTTTTCATCCCACTTTCCATACCCAGCAGCATAGATCTCACCATCTTCTACTGCTGTGACTAAAGAAATCATTGAGATTATTAAAGAGAATATTAAGCTTATCAGGATAATCTTTTTCATTCTGTTCTCACCTCAACTGCTTCTCCTTTGCCTTTAAAAACAAGGTTTATGATTCCACCGCTGATATTAAAACATTGGGCTTTGTAATCTCCTTGAGGCAGAGTAGTAGTATCAACTTCAAGTTGTTCAAACTTGTTTGGTCCTATTAAAAAAATATTAATTGAAGTTTTGTCCATTAAAAAATTCTCTACTATCATCTCTTCTGAGCTGTAACAAACCTCACTGTCAGGATATACACCACAATCCTTGATCTCATCCACCACACAAATCTTATCAAAACCAGTTGGAAAATCATAACTTTTTCTAACAACATCTCCATAGCTTACTTTAGAAATATCAGAAGCTAACCCTGTTTTAAAACTTACCAGTGCTGCTTGGCCTGTTTTTTCCTTAACTGTAGAATAAGCTCTCCAGCCAAAAATAGCAGCAATGCCTATGATAATAATTACTAAAATATACACAAATACCTGTCCGGTCACTCCTTTTTTATGCATTTATAGAAAAATATGATTTTTTGTTTAAAAATCTTACTGAAAAATATGGGCCCGGCCGGATTTGAACCGGCGACCTTCGCCTTTCTAAGCTTTTGCTTGTAAGGGCAACGTCATAGCCACTAGACTACGGGCCCATAAAAATGAGGGGGCAGGGGATTTCGAGCAGAGACATAAATTCCCTTGCTTTCGAACCCTGGTAGGCACTAAGCCAATAGGTCCTAAGCCTATCCCGTTTGGTCCGAAGTTCTGAGGACCTAAGAAAAGTCCCAGGACTTTTCGGTTGACCACTCCGGCACCCCCTCATAAAGGGTTAGAAATAGATAAAATTAGACATTTTAAAAAGTTTTTTGTTTTTTAATGAGAAAAAGCTGATTCTCTGCAAAAAAGTTCCACCAGACCAGCCAAAGAAAAATCCACTCTCATTATTGTCCTCCCATCCTTAATCTCTACTACTGTTTTTGAATCTTCACCTTTTTCTAATTTAATCTTTCTTCCTTTTTTATCAGTGTAGCTGTCAGTTGTGATCAAAGTTTTAAAAAAATCATCAAATCTTCCTTTAGGAATACTTACTCTGACCTGGTCAGTATCACCAGCTTCGCAGTAATTAGGATTCATCTCCCATCGGGCTGTTAGTTCTAAATACTCTCCTTCTTTCTTTCCTGATAAATAATATCTTTTATCCTCTGAGCAGACCATTTCAATCACCCTCATCTTTCTCTTGTCTTTTTATCTACTTAATTATTATCCCTAGTGTATCATACCAAAATATGCTCCCTTATTCATCCTTATTTTTTATCTCCATAATGCTTTTAAATCTGGTTAGCTTTTTGGATGAGAATGGCAAAGAGATGGGGCGGTTTAGGTAATGATAAAGAAAATCTTGAAAGATTGCTATTAAGAGATCCTTTTGCTCATCTTCCAGAAAAGGAAATTAACCTCATTTTTGATTATTATCATAATTACACTTACATTGAAAATTTGAATATGAGGATTATTAAAGGATTGATTCATCAGGGAAGCTGTCTTTCTGAAAGAATTGAAAGATTAGTTAAAGAAGATTTGGCAGGCACTTTTTTTAATTATTGCCAGCAGGGGTTGGCTCTTGCTGAGAGACTTAATTCTAACCCCAGTGTTTTTAGGGATTTTTCCAGGGCGGGCGCTTTTGTTGCCAGAAAAAAGATAAAATCTCTTTTAAAACAAGAACATCAAAATCCAAGCCCAAAAATCAGCGCAACCATTCTTGATTGGTTAAAAATGAATTATTTTATAGAGAAAAAATACTTTAAATTTCTTTTTCAGGGCTGGTCTAATGGTGCGAGAGGTAAGAAATGCACTCTGAATAATATTCTTGATTCTTTAAATGCGCTTAAGAGAATAGCAGTTGATATTGCTAAGCGCAAATCCTCCAGCCAGTATCATTGGTATAAGAAAGCTTATGATCATGTTTTAGTTATCTATAAACTTCGTAAAAATCATTCACCTAATTTTTCTCCTCAAGATGAGCTTTCTGTTCTTCACACTCTCTGTTATTCATCACTGACTCTTTCCAAAGTAGCTTCTTTGGATAAGGCTAAACCATGGGCTAAAAAATGTGCTAAGGATTATTGTGGAAGAATGAAAGAGATTATTGATACTCATAAAGAAGATTTCAGTCCTGAGCAAACAAAAGAGTTGCTTTCCAGATATTACAGTTTCCGCGGAGATGCTATTTTAAAAGATTATCATATAGATTCAAAACTTAAAAAAGACTCTAATCTCAGCTGGATTGAAAATGCTTATAAGAGTTATGTTAAAGCTGTTCATTTTGCTGAACAAATTGAAGATTATCATTTTGCTGCTTATAATTATGGTTTTGCTCAGAGGTGCGCTAAAATATTCTATTATGGTTTAGTCAAAGAGATTGCTTCACTTGAGCCAGGCCAAGTTGATAAAAAACAATTGTCTAAGATGTTAAAGGAAAAAGAAGGATGGGCTAATCTTTGGTATAAAGCAGAAATTGGTTCCTCTCAACTGGCTCTTAATATTAAGGATTATGATTTTGCTGCTAATGGTTTTTTTCATGCCAGCAAGGCAATTGAGGAGTTTGTTAAGGATTTGTCAGGGTTAGAAGCTTGGAGATGGAAGAGGAAAAAAGCTGCTTGTTTGGTTGAGCTTGAAAATATTATTCAAGAACACACTCTTAAACAAGACTATGAAATTGGAGGTAAATTAACACAATGGGCACGCAGAATATATTCATTAGCACAAGCTGTTTAAGCGGCCAAGAGAAAGGATTTTATGAATCTGATGTTTTGGCTGTTTTGGATGCTTATGAGGATGTGCCTCATATTGAGTTGGGCGCAGCTCATCTATCTCCTTATCAGTCCTCAGAGGAACATCAGAGGTATGTTTCCCAGCTTAAAAAGAGAATTTCTGACCTTACTCTTTTAGGCAAGAGGTTTAGTGTTCACGGTCCCTTCCCCCCTCTTTATGAGCATTTTATGATTAACCCTGCTTCTCAAGATGAACAATACAGGAATGAGAGTCTGAGGATTATTTCAGAGAGCATCAGATTTGCTGTTGCTATTGGAGCTGACCTTTACAGTTTTCATCCTGGTTCCTGCGCTGATATAGATATTTGGGGGAAACCTCTGGGCAAAATCCATCGGCGGAATAGAGCTTTTAACACTGCTCTTAATTCAATTCAGAGCATTATTGAAAAATCTTTTTGTTCCAACCTGAGGCTGGCTGTTGAGACTATGGAGCCTGACCCCCAGCATCTTTTTAATCAGGTGAGTGATTTCAGAAAGCTTTTCAAAAAATTAGGTTATTTTAACAATCTTGGTATTTTGCTTGATGTGGGGCATGTTCTTAATCAACCAGATGGAGAGCAGATCTTGGAAAAATATCTGGAAGAGTTTAGCCATAAGATTTTTGCTTTTCACCTTCATCAAAAAAGGGATGACCAGCCCCATCAATTACCCTCAAGCCCAGATTTTTATCATCGCTTTAAGGATACTGCTGGGTTGAAAATTTTGGAAGCTCATGGTTTGTCTATTGAGGAAATACTGGATGAGCAGAAGAAGATGAAAAGATTTCTTGACCGGCCTTTAAAGATCCCTTCTTATCAAAGACATTAATTTCTATTAATCACAGGAAAAATAAAACAAAGAAATAACCTGACATTTCTTGTACGCAAAATCTATCTGATTTTGCTCTAC
>CAZPDB010000033.1:7906-11255 GCA_964585285.1 uncultured Methanosarcinales archaeon | reverse complement strand
TTATTATTATTATTATTATTATTACTACTACTACTAATATTAACAGTTAATACTCCCTGGTTAACATTAAATAAAGTTAAATAAGGTAATTTTTTTTCTGGTTTTTTAATTTTTCGGTTCAAGATGGGCCTGCCAGGAATTTCGTTCAGAGATTGTTTCTCTTTATTTTCGAACCCGGATCAACTGGTCCGAAGCCAGTCGCACTATCCATTATGCTACAGGCCCAACATTTAGAACCAGTTCCCTTATAACCTTATATGTTATAAATATTTTTCTTTTATTTTATGATTATTTTTATAATTTTTTCTTTTATTAAAAAAAGGAGAAAAAGAAAAAAAATACTATTTTTTTCCTGATTTATTTCTTTTTCAGGGTTATTTCGATGGTTGACACTCTTACTTTCTTGCCTTCCTTGTTCTCAAATTCTTCTGAACCAATTTTTATGTCTTTTACTTCCACTGTATTCTCTAAAAATCTTTCTGCTGCCACTAAAGATACATCAACTGCCCTGCTGATAAATTTGCCTCTTGCTTTCACTATCACTTCATTTGCATCCTTGGTGGTGAATTGCATCACTACCCCGGTAACATAGTTCATAAATGGCTTTGATCCAATAAAGATTGAGTTGTCTTCTTCTGCCATTTTTTCTCGACCTCCTGTTTTCTTGTTTTCTTTTCTGTTATTTTTATTCATATTTTTTTATTCTCTTGCAACTGTAATTTGATTATATTTTTAATTGTCTATTATCTTTAATCGTCTATTATCTTCGATTGTCCATTAATTGTCTGATCTCCTCTTAATCTAATCGTCCTTGTTTTACTAGTCTGGTGATGTATCCAGCGATAACATTTCTTAATTTTTTAGAATAAGTTATGGTTAGTTCTTCTACTACTTGTTTATTTTTTTCAAAGTTATTACTAAAATTTTCTTTATTATCTTCTAATAATTTTAGTGTTACCCTCTTGATCTGTGTTGTTTTTATTCTGCCCATATTATCCAAGAAAAAAGCGTCTTTTTATAAAGCTTTCGTAAGCAACTAAGGAAGATTTTCAATTTTCTGTTCTTACCCTTGCTTTATCCCCATTGTTCATCATCAGAATATTGCTTTTCTCATAACCTATCTCTAAACCTAAACTAAGTAGATTTTTTCTCATTGATTTGGGTCCGTGAGCTGGAATTATCTGTTGTGGTTTGACTAATTCTATTAAATCCCTCAAGTCTTCTCTGGCTGCGTGTCCGCTGACATGAACATCCTTGAATATTCTCGCTCCAGAGTCAAGAAGTCTTCTTTCCATTTTTGCTCTGTTTGCTAGATTGACTGGTGTGGGGATGGTCTTACATGAAAAAATAATTTGGTCTCCTGGCACAAATTTAAAGGGGTATTCTCCTGCAGTTATTCTTTGCAGGGTTGAACCTGGCTCTCCTTGATGGCCTGTGGCCACTAACAAATACTTGTGTTTGCCTTCTTTTTCTACTCTTTTCAACACTTTTTCTATCTTGCTTCTGTATTTGAAGAGTTCTACTTGTTGGGCAAAATCAGCCAGCCCAATACTTTGAGCTGCAGAGACATATTTGGCTAATGATCTTCCTAAAAAAAGGATCTTCCTGTTTAATTTTTGCCCTAATTTTACTATTGACTGCAGTCTGGCAATGTGAGAGGAGAAAGTAGTAACTACCAGAGCCCCTTCGTGTTTGGTGCCAAAGAGTACATCTCTGAGCATTTTCTTGGCTACACTTTCAGAGGGTGTTTTAGTATGATAATCTGCATAAATTGATTCCACAACCAGGGCTGTCACTCCTTTTTTGCCTAATTCTTTTAATCTTTTCAGGCTTGGCTTCTTGCCTATTACTGGGTAAAGATCTAATTTAAAATCATTAGCATAAAGGATTATTCCCTGAGAGGTATGTAAGGCTATCATCACTGTGTGGGGAGTGGAGTGAGTTATGGGTATGAATTCTACTTTGATGTCTTTTATCTTAAAAAAAGTGTTTGGTTGTTTCACTTCTAATCTGTTTTTCAACCTTATCCTTTCATCCTTAAGAATTGAGCTAAGCACTGCATGAGTATAAGGAGTGCTGATTATTGGGGCTTTGAATTTGTTAGAGAGAAAAGGGATAGCTCCGATATGATCCAAATGAGCGTGTGAAGGCATAATTGCCTTAACTTCTTTTATCACCTCTCTGATTGGGTCCAGGTTGGGAATAGCTTCTCCCTGGCTTAATTTGGTTGTGCTTATTTGTCTTATGTCCTCATCTCGGGTCAGTCTGATATAGTTTTCCAGGTAAATTCCCATGTCCATGACCACAGAGGTTTTTCCAGCTCGTACAACAGTCATATTCCTGCCTACTTCATCATATCCCCCTGCTGTAAAGATTTCTACTGCCATTATCTTAAAAATCCTTTTTTAATCTTTATAAATTTATTTATGAATCACTAGTCCTCCAATGTAATTTTGCCTGAAAATTTCTTTTCCCTGGTAGAAGATACGCTCTCTGCCTTTGAAAAAAGTCAGGTTTCCTTCAGATTCATTCCTATACTCATACTTTCCTTGTCTGAATTTTTTTGGTCCCCTAAAAGGTTTTTCTTCCTTAACTCGCTTTAGTGCTTCTTTTAAAAAGATAAAGGTTTGCTTAGCTAATCTCTTATCCGCGCGATATCCTTTTCTCATACCTCCGCTATAAGCCATAACCCATATAGGTTTTCCTTTAAACCTTACCACCTCCTGGCCTGGTGCCATAAAAAAGCCAGTGTAGCTATCTCTGTATTCCCACTCACCTTCAGAAAATTCTAACTCTTTGAATCCTGGTCTTTGCGCTTTGCTCTCCTTGCCTTCACCAGCATATGTGTTTATCTTTGCTTTAACCAAGAAGTTGGCTAAAAAGTTTAGGTTTATTTTCATTCTCACCAATCTATAACTCTGAATCATAATAATTAATGTGGGGGAAGGGACTTTCATCCAGAGACTCCATAAAAGTGCAGTCCCTGAAACTATTGCTTCAGTACTAGTTCGGTAGGCTTCGCGAGCAAAGCGAGCGAATGCCTGCCTTGACTGCCCGTACCTCTAGGGTGCAGTCCCTGAGTTTTGAACCCTTGAACCCACTAAGGGACTGGATTCCACAGTAGTGGTAAGTGGTTGATCATTGCCTTTCAGCTCAGCACTCAACTCTTGAGTCCAGCGCGGTTGACCACTTCGCTACCCCCACATTGGTTTAACTCTTTTTACTCAAAACAATTAACAAAAACTCCAAGAATTTATAAATTTAACTTAAGAAAAGTGTTTGAAAGTTGCTTTTTATGCAATTATTATTATTATTATTATTATTATTATTATTATTATTAAAACTCCTC
>CAZPDB010000033.1:929-7896 GCA_964585285.1 uncultured Methanosarcinales archaeon | reverse complement strand
GGATTCCAGATATTTTTCTTCTGGAGATAATTTTTTCTTCTTTTTTCTTGATTTTTTCTTTTTTTTCTTTTTTTGTTCTGGTTCTTTTATTCTTCTTCCTGTTTTTTTTCTGGGCAGGAGTTTATTTAAATCCTTTAGCATCATCTCTAGTTCATCTATCACATTTTTTAATGCTAGCAGGGTTTCTTTTTTTTGTTCCCTGATTTGTTTCAGGGTGATGTATCTCTTCAGATTGCTGATAATTAATTTTGAGTTTTCCAATAACTGTTTTTTTAACTGCCAGGTATCTTCAATTTCTACAAAAAATACTTCTTTTTCTTGAGCCATTTTTATTTAATTAAAGCTGATTCTTCTCTATTTTTTGGTTATACTTCTGGTTCTACTAAAATGCGGTCTATTTCTGCCAGCCTTTTTTCTACCTCTTTCAGGTTGCTCTCCCATTCCTGAACCTCTGTATCTTCCCTGTTTTTTAATTCATTGATTTCTTCTATCAATCCGCTTGCCTCCTCTAGTTTGCTTTTGAGCAGGTTAACTAAATCAAGTACTTCTTTGTACTCATCCACCTTGATAAAGATGGGGGCTTTGCTTTCATTTTCAGCCATTCTATCACCTTTTGCTTTTTTCAAAGACCATTTTTTCTATTAAGAGCAGTTTTCTTTGGGCATCTTCTAAAACTGTGTGAAAATCTCCTGATTTTTTTTCCTGCTCTGAATTAAGCTCTTCTAAATTGGAAAAGTTCATCGTGCTCCTTTCTAATGATTCGAGACTGGCATCTACATCAAAAAGAATTTTTTCAAAATTGAGTGAGGAAACAAATTTTTCTTTAGTTTTAAGAATCCGTGTTTCTGGCTTGGAAGGTATTTCGGATGGTCTGATTGATCTTGGTTCAATTGTTGGTTTTAGTTGGGGTTTTTTTGGGTGTGATTGGAGTGGTTGTGATTTGGGTGGTGTTAATTTTGCTTCTTTGGGAAAAACTGGTTTGGGAGGGGGGGTTAGAGGCATCGATCCTGTTTCTTTTGTTTTTTTCCCAATCGGTTTTTCTATTTCATGAGTAGGATGATGGATTTTTTGACCAAATCTCACTCCTTCTTCCCTTTCCCTTTCTTCTTTTCCATTTTCATTTCTTTCTTTGCTTTTTTTTATTTCTTCACTCTCTCCTCTCCTGAGTTTTGGTAATGATTCAGAGAATTCAGATAGTTTGGGCGGCTTCGGAGGCAGAGGTAGGGGTGATGCTGGCGCTACTGGTGATGAGGTTGATGCAGAAGTTGGTAAAGGTATTGGTGCTGGAGGAGTTGGTGGCAGAGGAATCTTTTTTTCTTTCTCTGATTCTTCTCCCCTTTCATTTTCGCCTTTTTTCTTATCTTCGCCCTCTTTCTTTTTCCCTCTTTTCCAAAATGCTGACAACTTAACACCTCTTTTTAACAATGTTTAATCAATTCTTAACCAATGCTTACCCGATCTTTTTTATTATTTCATTAAAACTGTTTATTCTTTTACTAAAATTGCTTATTCTTTTATCACAAGTTTAAGTTTTTAATATGTTTTTTACTTTTAAATCTTTGCTCTTTAAAAATTTATCCTTCTCATATTCTTAACTTGGCTTAAACTGGCTTATATTTGGCAAGTTTTTTAAATCCTCTCTTATTTCTTTTCTTTATGGTTGAAAAAAAGCCTATTTTATCCAGGATACTCATTGAAATACTTGGCTCGCCCCAAAAGCATGTAGAAGAAGCCTCTCGTTTGGTCGTTCAAAAACTGGAAAAATTATCCCATATCAAAGTAGAAACTTACAAGGTTTTTGACACTATTAAGAAGGGTGTTTTTTTTACTGCTTTTATTGAAGCAGAAATCAAAACTCAGACTGCTGAAGATCTCATTGGGTTTTGTTTTGATTTTATGCCTTCCACTGTTGAGATTATTGAGCCTGACGAGTTCCAGTTTGAAAGTAGGGAATTGGAAAAACCACTCAATGATTTACTGGCCCGGCTTCATCAATCTGATATGATTCTTAAGAAGAGAACTGCTAAAAAAACTGTTTTGGAGAATAATTTGAAAAAATTGGTCCGTAATTTTATTCTTCATTTAATTAAGGAAGCAGACCCGGCTGAAGGTATTCCAATTTCTCAGATCAACCAAAAGATTGGCATCAAGGAAGAAGTTGTTAAGGCTTATCTTGATAATCTCATCAAGGAAGGTCGGATTAAAGAAAAGGATGGACAATATTCATCTACTTAGTGATTATTAATAATAGCTTAAAAAAAGGTAAAAAGGAGTTAAAAAGATGAATAAAAGAGAGATGGATGAGAAGGGCACCAAAAAAAGGGATATGGGTAAAAACGATCTGGCTAGAGATAGCAAAACTAAAAAGAAAATTGAGAATAATTCGCTGACTAAAAAAGAATCAGCCCGGGATAATGTTGAGGCAGTTCTTTTTGTTTATGGTGAAGGGGCTCCTTTGGAAGAGATTTCTCAGGTAACTGGTCTTAATCCAGAGCTCACTTTAAAATATCTTAAAGAATTACAGCGTGAGTACAAAAAAAGGGACAGTCCCCTTGTCATCTCTGACACCGGAGGCAAGTGGAAGATAACTATTCAGGAAAGTTATAACCCTGTTGTCCAGAAGGTTATTACTAAGACCGAACTTGACAAGGGCGCTTTGGAAACTCTGGCTGTGATTGCATACAAAGCTCCTGCTCTCCAATCAGAGGTCATCAAGCTCAGAACCAACAAGGCTTATGATGAGATAAAGGCTTTGGAAGGAACTGGTTATATCACCAAGGAAAAGTTTGGTCGAAGTTATAAGATTTATTTGACTCAAAAATTTTTTGATTATTTTAATCTGCCTCAGGAAAAGTTTAAGGCTTTGTTTACTGAATTTAAGGAGATTGAAAAGTTAATTTCTCTCAAAGAAGAGGAAGCCCATTTTTTAAGCCAGGAATTGGAAAAACAGAAACTGACTGAGAAAAAAAGAAAAGAAATGGAAAAACAAAGGTCTGAGGAGGATATTTTAAAAGAAGTTGAGTCAGAAGATTCTGGAGATTTAAAGCAGCAAAAAGTTACAGAAGAGGATGAAAAACAAGCAAGAATATCAGAAAAGCAACCAACCCCATCTAAAGAAAATCAGAAAGAGGAGGTGCAAGATGAAGTTTCTTCTGCAATGTCCTAAGTGCAGGAAAACCATGCTTTATCAGACCCAATCTCAATTATTAGTTAATCCAAAAAACAGAAATAAAAAAAGAAAGAGATGTGTTTATTGCGGTCGCAGTTTTAAGGTTGATTCAGAAAATATTATTAAAAGAATCACTTAAAGATTATTAATTCGCTTATTTTAAGGATGATTTAAATGGTTCAGCAGGAAAAAACAAGCTCTTCTCCTTTAGCTGGAGAAGAAAAAAAAGAAATCTCAGATGCCTCCTCTTCAAAGAGTATTCTGCCACAGGAAATCACTGATGAGATGAAGCAGAGTTATTTAGATTATTCCATGTCTGTCATCATTGGCCGGGCTTTGCCTGATGTTCGCGATGGTCTCAAACCTGTCCATCGCCGTGTTTTGTATGGCATGCTCCAGCTTGGATTAGCACCTCAAAAACCTTATCGTAAGTCAGCTCGTATTGTTGGTGATGTTCTGGGCAAGTTTCATCCCCATGGAGACTCAGCTGTTTATGATTCTTTGGCTCGGATGGCTCAGGATTTTTCCTTACGCTATCCTCTGGTTGATGGGCAGGGTAATTGGGGCAGTATTGATGGTGACAGTCCGGCTGCTATGAGGTATACTGAAGCCCGTTTACAAAAATTAGCCCAGGAGCTTCTTCAGGACTTGGACAAGAAAACAGTTAAGTTTGTGCCTAATTTTGACAATAGTCTGAAAGAACCAGCAGTTTTACCAGCTAAGGCTCCTAATCTCCTCATCAATGGCAGCAGCGGTATTGCTGTGGGTATGGCTACAAATATCCCCCCTCATAATTTAAAAGAGGTTTGTGATGCTTTAATCAAATTGATTGATTCTCCTCAAACCAGTCTTAATGAACTAATGGAGATACTGCCTGGTCCTGACTTCCCTACTGGTTCTCTGATTCTTGGTCAGCAGGGTATCAGACAGGCTTATCAGACAGGCAGGGGCAAGATTCTTGTCCGGGCAAAAACAGAGATTGAAGAGAATCAGGGTAATTCTAATAAAAAAATAATTATTATTAAGGAGATTCCTTACCTCCTTAACAAATCTTCTTTGGTTGAGCAAATCGCTGATCTTATCAGGAACAAGAAAATTGAGGGGATTAGTGATCTTCGTGATGAGTCAGATCGTGAGGGTATCCGCGTTGTCATTGAATTGAAAACTGGAATTAATCCTCAGCTCATCCTTAATAATCTTTATCAACATACTCGGCTGCAGGAAACTTATGGTATTCTTCTTCTGGCCTTGGTTAATCGTCAGCCCAAACTGCTTAATCTTAAGTCACTGATGAGTGAATTTATCCAGCATCGCCGCTTGGTTGTCAGGAACCGCGCTAGGTTTGAGTTAAAAAAAGCTCAACAAAGAGAACATATTTTAGCTGGTTTGGTTATTGCCCTTGATGATATTGATAAGGTTGTTGCTTTGATTAAGGCTTCTTCTTCTGGTCAGGAAGCTGGGGAAAAATTGGTTCAGCAGTATGCCCTGACTTCTCTTCAGGCCGAGGCTATTTTGGAGATGAAACTTCAGCGATTGACCAGTCTAGAACAAGAAAGTATCAAAAAAGAGCAGGTTGAATTAGTCGAAAAAATTAAGAACTTAAAAGAGATTTTGGCTGATGAAAAAAAGATTCTTGAGATTATTAAGAAGGAATTAACCCATCTCAAAAAAGATTATGGTGATGATAGGCGGACGCAAATTATTGGCGAAGCTAAAGAGATTAAAAAAGAGGCTCTTATTAAGAAAGAGAAAGTGGTTATTACCCGGACTCATCGTGGTTATGTCAAAAGAGTTCCTCTTGAAACTTACAAGGAGCAGAAAAGAGGGGGCAAGGGAATTATTGCTACCAAGACTCAGGAGGAGGATTTTGTTGAGGATGTTTTTATCACTCACACTCATTCTTCTTTGCTCTTTTTCACCAATCAGGGCAAGGTTTTTTGGAAAAAAGTTTATGAAGTTCCTCAAGCTGGCCGCACAGCCTTAGGCACTCCTTTGATTAATCTGATTAAGTTAAGTCAAAAAGAAAGGGTTACTGCTCTTATTCCTGTTGAGAAATTCAGTTCTCAGGAAGATTTATTTTTTGTTACTCAACAGGGCCAGGTTAAGAAAACTGCTTTAGAAGAATTTTCCCGCCCCCGTCAGACTGGTATTAAAGCCATCACGCTTAAGGGTGATGACAATCTGGTCAAGGTTTTGAAGATCTCTTCTGGTCAGGAGGTCATTTTGGCTTCTCAACAGGGCAAGGCTATTCGTTTTCAGGATGAACAAGTTAGTCAAATGGGGCGTCCGGCTCGTGGTGTCCGCGGTCTTAAACTTTCTGCTCAGGATAAGATTGTTGCTGCTGTGGTGGTTGATAACTCTGCTCAGTTATTAACCATTTCGCAAAAAGGATTAGGTAAAAGAACTGCTCTAAATAAATATCGTCAGACTAATCGCAGTGGCAAGGGTATTCGCAATCTCAAGGTCACTCCTAAAACTGGTCTGGTTGTTTCTGTTCTTTCTGTTCATAAGCAGGATCAGATTATCATTCTCAGCAAAAAAGGGCAGGCTATTAAGATTCCTGTGGCTAACATTTCCCAGGTGGGCCGGAACACCCAGGGAGTTCGTCTGATGCGTGTAGGCCCTGGAGACCAGGTGGTTGGTGCTGCTCTGATTAATAATTAATAAAGAAACTCTCTCTTAGTTAGGAAAGAATAATAATAATAATAATAAAAAAAAATGGCTTTTGGAATATTCAACCTTTTTCTTTACACTTTTCTTGAAGCAGAGAAGATTGCTTCTCAAGAGGTTAAGAGACTCGTTGGGCAAGAACCTGTGATTGATAAGCCGGGTTTATTAATCCTGAAGATTAAGGATTTTTCTCAGCTTCTTTACTGCCTGCCCCAATTGGCTTTTTTTAGTCAGAGTTTAGAAAAAATAGGGTTGCCCAAAACAACTGCCCAGTCTCTTCCCAACCAGCAAATTGATCAGAAAAATCTTTCTTTTCTTGATTATGATCTTGGTAAGAGGTATTATAAGGTTTTTCCTCATTCTCGTTCTCTTAAGGCTCCTCTAGCTTATTTTTTGGTTAAAAAGAGTGGTTTTTCTTCTCATTCCAGGAATTTTCTTAGTTTTTATGCTGAGGATGGTCTGGTTGGTATTGAAGCAGCTCTTTCAGTTCAACACCAATTCTTCAGGCAGGAGGAAAAACCAGCTCTTCTTTCTTCTCTGGTAAAATTTATCCTGCCTTTTCTGCCTGGATCCACCTCTCCTGAAGACCTTGCTTTGAAAATGGAAAAGATAGTTGAAAAAGAAAGAATCAAACAAGAAAAAACAAAAATAAGGGAAACAAAGGATAAAGAAAAAAATAATCAACCAGAAATAATCCTTTTTGATCAGAAAATGCCTAATCTTCAGGCTGCTCAGAAAAATGCCTTGGTTGCCAGGGTTGAGGTTAATTTCTGTTCTCATTTAGAAGAATTACAAGGAAAAAAATTTTTGCATCTTGTCATCAAAAAGGGTTTTTCTCAGAAAAGATTGCAGAGATTAGAGCAAAAGCAGGGTTCTCATGCCTTCCAAAAATTTTGGCTTGGCCTTTTTGATAAACTGGATAACTTTACTGCTAAAAAAAGCCAGTTAGTTCTTTGCACCACCCCCCACCAAGAATTATCACCTCTTCTCCATTCTCTTTCTTCCTGGAAATTAATTGAGGATAAAAGCATCCAAAAAGGAGAACAGTTGCATCAGATTTTTGTTTTAAAAAAACTGGTTGATTAATTTGCTCTCATAATTCAACAATCTAATATTCGCCTAATTTTT
>CAZPDB010000033.1:0-919 GCA_964585285.1 uncultured Methanosarcinales archaeon | reverse complement strand
CTTGGCCGTTCGGGAGGCATGTCCGCACTCCCCGATCAGGATTTTTCCACCTTTTTTTAATCTTTGGTAAGAACTCCAGCTTTTTCTAAAAATTTCAGTAAAGGTGTTATAATTTTTTTTAAGGAATTCTTGTGTTCTCAGATCAGAAGCATAACCTGAACCAAAATCTATGCCTATTTTTTTCTTTATCCTTAATATCTCTGCGTCCCGCACCACTTTTGCCACTACAGAGGCTGCTGCTACAATAATATGGTTAGCGTCTGCTTTATGTTCCACTAATAATTCTGGTTGATAATTCAATCTTTTTTGCACAAAAGTCCTGTATCTCCAGGCATTTGGTGAGGGGCAGTCAACAATAGCTTTGTTTGGTCTTAGTTTGTTAAGAATCTCAGCTGTTTTTTCTCCTTCCAGCCAGTTGAGGTTTGAACCGCTTTTGAGAATAACTTGGTCAATTTTTTCTGGAGAGATTTTGATTATCTCATAACTCCTTGCTTGTTTGATTATTTTCTGGTATAATTTTCTTCTTTTTCCTGGCTGGAGTAGTTTTGAATCTTTAACTCCGTCCTTTCTTAACCAGCCTAGATTTTTTTCTTCATAAACCACTCCTGTTATGACCATTGGTCCTATGACTGGCCCTCTGCCTGCTTCATCAATACCTCCAATTAGCATACACTTCTTTCCTTTTCCTTAGTATTTAAAGTTTTAGAAAACAAGCTGAAGTAAAAATCAAAAGGGTAAAGAAAGGGTATTAAAAAAGTAGCGGGGAGAGGAATTTCCCAAAATTTTAATAAAAATAAAATCTTGTTTTGAACCTCTGACCTCCGGGTTATGAGCCCGACGAGCACTCCTAACTGCTCCACCCCGCTATTATTGGGTAAATCAGGACTGGTTTAAAAAAGTTTCTAACTTATAAGGATAA
>CAZPDB010000032.1:0-11990 GCA_964585285.1 uncultured Methanosarcinales archaeon | reverse complement strand
GATTTGGTTAACTTTTAATAACAGTGCGCTGATGGCTTTTTTTTCCAGAGCTGTTTTGATTCTTGCTGGGTTAGTAACTGTTAAATCATCTCCAACTAACTGCACTTTTTTCTTGGTTGTTTCTTTTTTCAGTTCTACAAATCCTTCCCAGTCTTCCTGGTCAAAAGGGTCTTCTACTGAGATAAAAGGATACTCTTTTATCAGCTGGAGGTATTTTTCCAAAAGTTTTTCTCTGGTCAGTTTTTTTCCTTCCACCAGGTATTTTCCTCGGTGATATAATTCTGAAGCTGCCACATCCGTAGCCAGTCTTATTTTTTTTTCATAACCAAGTTTTTCTGCTGCTTTTATTATCAGTTCGGCTGCTTGTTCTGTTTTTTTGATGTTGGGAGCAAACCCTCCTTCATCACCTACTCCGGTTGATGCTTGGCCAAATCTTTTTTTGATTTCTTTTTTTAATTGATGATATATTTCTGAGCCGACCCTTATTGATTCTTTAAAATTTTTTCCCAGGGGCACGAGCATAAATTCCTGAAAATCCAGTTTGTTGTCAGCGTGTTTACCTCCATTGATTATGTTGAGACAGGGCACAGGCAGTATTTTTTTCTCTCCCAGAATTGTATAAAGGGGTTTCTCTTCCAGTTTAGCTCTTAATCTGCTATTGGCTAGGCTCAAACCCAGGATGGCATTGGCTCCTAGCTTTGATTTGTTTTTGGTTCCATCCAGCTTTATCAGAAAATCATCCAGTTTTTTTTGTGGCCATTCTTTTCCTCTTATTTTTCTGGCAATAATCTTGTTGACATTATTAACTGCTTTACTTACTCCTTTTCCCAGAAATCTTTTTCCTCCATCCCTTAATTCTAATGCCTCATGAACTCCTGTTGAGGCTCCGCTGGGGACTGCTGCTCTGGCTTTAATCTTACCAGCTGAGATCTCTACTTCTATGGTTGGATTACCTCTTGAATCAAGAATTTCGCGAGCTAGAACACAAGTTATTTTCTTCATCATCCACCTCTTTATAATTTACTTTAGTAATCTATTTAGTAATCTATTTAATTATCTATTTAGTAATCCACTAAATTTGGTCTATTAACTTTGTTGTTAATTACCCAATGTAACTGGTATCTCCTCCTCCGGCCAGTTTTTTTAGTTTTTTTACTTTTTCTGAACTGGGAGCTTTTTTGTTTTCCATAATCTCTTTTTCTATTTCCTCTACATCCTGGCTGAACTCTTCTATTTTTAGATTAAGTTTGAATTTTTCATTAAGCACCTTGACAATTTCCATTGCTCCTCTCATTCCTAAATAAGATGGGTGCCCAAATGTTTCTGCTAATAAAGAAATTCCGTCAATTTTCCTTTTTTTGGATAATCCCACTAATAATCCAGAAACACCGACAATAGGACCCACTACTCCAAAAAGGTCATTTTTGATTTGTGTCCCTCTCAATCCCCGGCTGTATTTTCTAACTATCTTGTGGTGGTTGCCTGTGCAATAAACTTGGGGTTGTTTGGGTATGTTTCCCAGGCCGACTCCACCCAAAGTAATCAATTCTTTGCCTCCTAATTCTTCAAGAATGTCCAGGATTCTTTCTGAGAATTCATAAGCGCTTTGTTCATTGGTTGGTTGGGCATCGCCTGAAAGAAAGAGAAGATCATTTTTTCTGTTTTTGAATTTTTTATAGTAAATCTTGATGGTTGGCAATTCAACCAGATTGTTTTCATTTACCCAGACTGTATGGGGCAGGGAAAAGGAGAATATTTCAAAGATTTTTTTGGCTCCTATCTCTTCTACAATATAATCCACAGCTACTTTACCCACATTGCCTATGCCTGGCAGGCCTTCAATTAGAATTGGTTGTTTAAGTTTTGGTAATTTTCCCATCCTTTTGATTTCCCAGTTCATTTATGTTTTTCCATAGCAGTTATAAGTATATAAGTTTTTTGCTTGTTAAGAATATCTCTTTATTTATAGCCATCCCTTTTCCTGGTATTTTTCTTTTTTTACTTTTCTGCGGTATTTTCCGAATTTGTCTTCTGGATTGTATTTTGCTGGCTGGACTGTTACTGTTTTTTCCTGGCACTGAGAACAGCTTTCTTTTAAAGTGTACTTGTCACATTTTAGGCATTTAAGAATAAGTTTCATTGTTTATTTGTTCTTGCTAAAATTTTATTGTTTATTGTTTTTTTATTTGTATTTTTGTTTTTTTTCATTTTTTTTATTATTATTATTATTATTATTATTATTATTATTATTATTCATTATCATCCATTATCATTCTCCAGTATCATTATTCACTATTATTTACTCTGCTCTTATATTTTTAAATTTCTTCTTTGACCTTGCCTGTTTTGGTAAAGCTTCCCTCCCCTCCTTGTTTTTCTATCTGGGTAATTATTTCTTGAGCTCTTTTTTTTATAACTTCTTCCACTTTTTTGAATTCTTCCCCCTCTATTTCCAGGCTGTAATTTCCTGCTCCTAAATAGGTTATTTCCACTTTTTTCCCTTCCTCTTTTCCTAGAATACCCTTAATTATCTCTACACCATTTGAGCCTTCGTGCTTCAGAGAAATCTTTCCTTTGATGACTACTCTGGGAGGTTTTATTTTTTCTTTGATAAGCTGATCAAACTTTTGAGCCAGTTTTTTTTCTATGCCTAATTCTTCCAGGCTTATCACTCCTTTGGAAACATCTTCAAAGCATTGGTGAACATATTCATATTTTTCCAGAATTTTGGGAGCCAGTTTTTGATATACTTCTTCTGGTTTTTTTCTTTCTTTTTTGGTTTGGTTTATGATTATTCTTTCTACTTTTAATTCTTTTTTGATCTGGCTGTTTTTAGCTCTTTTTTGGCTTTCAGTTACTCTCCTCAAGCTCAGGTCTATGTGCCCTCTTTCTCTGGTAATTCTCAGAACTTTGCAGAACACTTTTTTTCCTTCCACAACATAATTTCTGATGTTTCTTATTCTTCCCGGGCTGACTTCAGAAATATAAATAAGTCCGCTTTTATTTTCATATTCATCCAGGTTAGCAAAAACACTGGTTGGTCTGACCTGGGTTACAGTGCAGAGAACAATTTCATTTTCTTCAGGAAATCCTTTTCTTTTAAGTAACATTTAACTTAAACCCTCCACTATCATTATCTTACTAACCACTAATTATCCTAGAACCTCTAAAACTCTAGCTTTGATTTTACTTTTTCCTCCTGTGGTAATGACCAGGGATTTGTTGCAGACCAGACATCTGATTTGTGTGCTAGCCTTACCAAAGATAATTTGTTCATTCTTGCATTTAGGACATCTGACTTTTATAAATTTGCTGGTGGTTTCTTTTGCACTCATTTTTTTCAACTCAATTGATTTTTTATTGCTTAATTTATGACTGTTTAATTTAATTAGGCTATTTTTTGATTATTCAAATTTTGTCTTGTCTTATGTCTTAAACTCCAGTCTTTTAGCTCTAAACCCTTTTCTTTGGCTGTGCATTTTTTTGCATTCTTGACATTCATAGCGAAGATCTGTTTTTTTAGAGGCTTTTTTACCATATCTTTTCCAGCTGCTCATAGCACCTCTGGAGAATTTTCCTTTATTTCCCTTACCTCTGGCTTCACTTCTCTTTTTCATTCTTTTTTTGCTTCCTAAACCCATTGGGTGAGTGCTGCTGGGAGTTCTTTTTTTACTCCGAATTACCTTGTGTTCTGTATGTTTTTTACAGTATGGGCAGTGTCTTTTGGTTTTTTTAGGTAGTTTCATTGCAAACACCGAGAAAAAAGCTTTATTTATAAACCTTACGCCTGTCAGCACATTCAAAACACCCTGAACTAAGGTTTATTTGGGTTATCTTATGTTAGAAATTATAACATAATCAGGTTATATTTTAAGCTTTTTCTTTTATCTCCTCTGCTCTTTGGCTTTCAATTAAGAGCTCAGCCATCTTTTCTGGTAAACAGGCAATATCTTCCTCTTCAAATGGGCCATATTCTTCTAAATCTTCCCCTGCGAATTTAGGCACTGCCACCAAGAAACGTATTGTTCTTGTTTTTCTTTCACCTTTGGTTTTTTCTTTTTGCTCTTTTTCTTTTGCTCTTCCACTCCCTTTAATCTCCCCTTCTCTTCCACTCTGCTCTCTCTCTTCACCTTTCACAACTTCATTGAATTCCTCAGTTTTCCTGGATCTAAAACTATTTTTTTCTCGAATTATTTCTTCTGGTTCAGGTTCTTTTTCATTCAATATAGTAAAGAGAACTTCTTTTCTGAAATAATCAAATATTTGAGCTAATTCCTGAAAAAAGGCTTTTTCTGTTTTGGTTAAGTTATCTGTTTCCACCCTGTCTTTGCCAATCCTGCTCTGATTCAGAGCCATTTCTGTGATTTTTTTCTCTCTTTTTTCATAAATATCCCTGATTATTTTTTTGGTATTAGTTATTTGTTTGAGTATGGCATGGTACTGTCCAAAGAGGTCTGTTTGCACTTCTTGATTATTCTCTACTAATTTCTTTTTTTCTTTGAGATAATCTACTATTTCTTTAAAAAAATTGTCTGGCAGTTTTTGCAGGTCTTCATTATTTCTTTCTCTAATCAGAGTGTCAAAAAGGGTGTCATAAGTGATAACTACTTCTTTTTTATTGCTGGTTTTTTTTTTATTTGTCTTGTTCTCTTCCCCCATACTCTAAGGTAGAATTTCTTTTATTTTAAATATTTCTCTTTAGAAAAAGTAGTTTAGTAGAAGTTGTTTAAACAGAAAGGGGAATTAGACTTATGAAATTGTTAATTTATTAGAAAGTATTAGAAAGATAAAAAAAAAGAAAAAAATCAAGAAAAGTTAATACTTTTCTTGTTCTTATTCAACTGTGCTTACCTGGATGTCTGTCAGGCTTGTTCCAGTCACTTCAGCTGAAGTTCCACTTAATGCATAGTCTGCATAGTTTTGTAGAACTTTGGAAGCTCTTCTGGTGTCTTCTCCGTTGTAACCAGCAACTAAGATGGCTACTTTTCCACCGTCTTCAGCAATCTCTATAAGTCCCATACCTTCTTCATATCCTTCAGTACAGTCTTCTGGGTTTCCTTTGAACTCAGCAGCTAGCTCATTAGCGCATGGTCCGCCTACTAAGATCATATTCTTGCTGTAAAGCTCTCCTGCTTCTTCAGCCAGAATTGCATCTGGTACCACACAGTCAGCTCCAGCTCCTGTAGTTGTTATCACAGCGCCTGTTGGTGCTACAAAGACATTAGCATAGGCTTGGCTTGCTGGGTGAGTAATAACTACATTGGTGTTTTCATCATCAGCATCTCTTTCAATGATGCTTCCCCAGGCAGTAGCTGCATATTCTACATCGTCGTTAGCATCGCTTTCATCAACAAAGTCATAGTAGTCTGTTCCAGCTACACCATCAAAATCTACAGCCATCCCTAAGATATCATCGTCGTCATCAGCTTCTGTTATGTTAATAGTAATTATTTGTTCTACTCCTTCATCATCATTCTCTGTTATGTTCACTATGTTGTCATTGAAAGTTATTACTGCTTCATTGATAGTTTCAGCTGCACCATCTAATTGCAAAGTTTCAGCTGTTATTTCATTGTTTGCTTCGCTGATGTTTAACTGGATGCTTCCTGTTGAACCCAAGTCAATGTCTGAAATAGCGTCGGGTGTGTAGTCTTTGTCTGTATAACTTCTATCATAGGTTAAGTCATCAATGTCTGTTTCATTGTTGTCTGCATCTATGCTTAATTCCAGGATGTGTGCGTTTTCTCCAGAATCAACCATAAACAACTTGATTCCATTGCAGTCTTCTACACTGGTTCCACAGTCAATAGTGTCTCCTTCAATCAGGAGTTGTTCATCCACATCATTTCCATCTCCTAAGATGCTTGTGTTTAATGTTTCATTCAGAACAAATGGCACTTCCACTGTTTTACCATCCTGGTTTTCAAAGGTTAGCTCTAGGTTTTCTCCGCTTCCTTTAAGCTCAATGGTTTCTGCACTGTCATAAGTCATTCCAGCCATTTTTATCATAAATGCTCCAAAAACTGGATCTGTAAGCACATCTCCATCATTAGCTTCCTCTCCTAGATAGATGTCATCATCTGCTTGCCAGGTAATGTTGAATCCTGACCATTCTCCACCAGCTTGGTTGAAGTTAACTTCTGTGTCATCAATATCAACACCAGATGATTCTACTTTTTTACCATCTTTTAGTTTTATTTCTTCAGCTCCAATATTGACTTCACAGACATCTGTGTCTTTGGTATCTGAATGTACAGCAATAGCATCAGTCACACCAACTTCTATGCCTCCAACTGTTGCTGTTTTTCCTTTATCAACCCATTCAGTCTTGCCATCAACATTGATACCACACCTGTTTTCATCTTCATCCACATTGATTAATTCAATTTCGTGGCTGGCACCGTCAATAACTCTGGTTATTGGCACAGCTTGCTGCAGCCAGACAGTGGTGTCTCCTGCTTGGAGTTCTAATTCTTTAATAGTGTTGCTAGCTCCAGTCATTTTAGCGTCAACAATAGTGTAGACTTGGTCCAGAATGGTTAGTTTGGTGTTTTCTAAATCTTCAGCTGCATTGCTTGAAGAACTGTTGTCAATATCCACTTCATCATCAAATTCTAAAGTGTAAGTGTAGATTAGTTCATTGTTGTCAATTTTGAGATAAGCTCCAGCTATCTCGTCTCCATCATCATCCTGCTCCCAAACAACAGTTCCATTACCTACTAATAATTCCTGGGTGTATTCTTCTTCATTGTCATTCTCGCCCTTTGAATCATCATATGTTTCTTCTGCTAAAATGTTAGGCAGGTCTGTGTCATCCAATGGTGTATCCTGGATATTTTGTATTGCATCCAAGAAATTCAGGGCATCCCCTGTTTTTTCTATTTTTACACCTTCGCTTACAGTCACTCCTTCTGTTCCTCCTCCACCGCATTCTCTCTGCAGGCCCAGCACAATACTGGTTGATCCTACAGTGTCGATAGAAGCAGAGTTGGTTCCGACTACGATGGCTCCTTCAAAGCCTTCATCGGTTATAAACTGGTTTGGATAGTTGCTTAGGTCAGCAGCCATTGCTCCCATAACTGTCGCGCCCAGCATGGTTAAGCCAGCACCTAAGGCCACCAGTTTTTTTACCACTTTTTTTACTTCCATTCAAACACCTCCTAGTGTTTTTTGGTTTTGTTATTTGCAAACATAACTTCATAACTGTTTGTTTGCTACCGGTAGCTAACTTTAGCTACAAAGCTCTTTTGTTGGATTTTCATTTATAAATCTTTCGTCTGTAAACTGTCTATAAAAAGTAATTGTTTGAGTATGCGCCTTCTTTCCTTTGTTTTCCTTCTTTTTGTGATGTTGTCACTCCAGAGTGAGATGAGTCTTTTTTGGCTTGGTTTTTCCTCTTTTCCCCTCTTCTCTTATCTCCTATGATTTTTAGCATTTTTTGTTTTTTGCTTGTTTTTGGTGTTGTGTTCAACTTTTTCAACCCTTTTTAAGCAATTTTTTAACTATATCCAGAGTGAAAAGCATGGTTGCAAAGGCTTGTTCCTTGGTTGGATAAAAGGTTTCTTTTTTTTTGTGCACTGAACCAACCCTGATCTGGTTAATCAGGTGGATTTGCTGATCCAGCCCTGGGCCAAGAGCAATGCCTTTTTTTTTAATCCTCCCTATGAGGTTGCCCAGTCCAATGCCCGGGCTCGTCTCCAATAAATCATTTCCTGTGCTTTCATAATATTTACGGTGCAGAACTACCTCTAATATTCTGCCGCAGAGGATAATGGTTGACCGATAACATTGGTTTTGATAACATCTTTCCAGTTCTTTTAAGTCAGCTTTTAATTCTTCTTTAATTTCTTGTTCTATCATAACTGCATATTTGTTCAGAAAGTTTCTGATTTCTTTTTCATTCTCTCTTTCTTGATTTTTCCCTTTTTCAACCCAGTTTTTTGATCTTAATTCCTTAATCATTTCTTTCAATTTTTCTGGTTCATAAATCCACTCTTTTTTCCATTTTTCTTTTAATCCTGATTCTGCTTCTGGGTCTGATTTGATTATTTGTTTGATTAAGCCCTGCATATAGTTCTGGCTGGATTCTAATTTTCTCTTTTCAAAATCAAAATTTGAAGAAAGTTTTTGTTTTTCTCTTTCTTCCCACTGCTTTCTTAATTTAAGATAATGGGGAAGTTCTTGTTCTATTTTTTGTAGAATTTCTTCTTGTTTCATTTAATTTAAAGAAAAATCTTGTCTTTATATTTTTTTCTTTCTTGCTTTTTAATCACTTGTTGACTCTGCTACTCATTAACTCTGCTGATCATTAACTCTGCTGGTTCTTTATTTTTTGGCTTCTTTGCTAGCTCCGCCACTGCCAGCGGTTTTTGCTCCTTTTCCTGCTCCTGCTCCTGCTCCTGCTCCTGGTGCTCCTTCCTCTATTACTTCAGCTGGAGCTAACTCATTAATGATTGTATCTGGTATGCCTTCATCAAATAATCTTTTCCTGATTTCATTGGTTTTCTTGCCTGTCATCTCTTCTATGATGGCTTTGGCTTTCTTTTCAAACTCTGTTTTTCTCTTTTCTGCTTCTTTTTCTAATTTCTTTTTCTCTTCTTCTAATTTCTTCAATTCTTCTGCTGATATTTCTGTTTTTTCTTCTTTGATTTCCTGGTCAAATTTTCCTTTATTTACGCTTTTAATTGTTTCTCTGGCTGGTTTGCCCTCAACCAAAATACCCATAGAATTGCAAGTGCCAATGACTTCTTTAACCTTTTCCTTTAGTGTTTTCCCTAATAATACATCTTCTTTCATCTTGGCAATTTTGATGATTTGTTCTATCATTAAATCAGCTACTTTTTCTATATTAGGACTGCCGCTTCCTTTTTCAATCTTGGCTTCGCTTTTGATTAAGCTTGATACTGGTGGTGTGCCCACACTAATACTAAATTCTTTTGTTTCTGGATTAACCTCTACTTTGACTGGAACCTGCATTCCTTTGAATGAGGCAGTTTTTTTGTTGATTTCAGCTATGACCTGACCAATATTTACTCCTGTGGGTCCCAGAGCTGGTCCTAGCGGAGGTGCGGCTGTTGCTTTTCCTCCTTCCACCAATGCTTCCACTGTTTGTGTTGCCATTTTTTTTCTGTCTTAAGGTTTTTTTATGTTTTAGTATTTTTAATTCTTAATCTATCCCTTTTAACCTTTTGTTTTTACTCTTAATATTTTTTATGATTTGTTTTTGGTTATGCTTCTGGTTCTTCTTCTTTTTCCCTTCTGATAACCTTGACATTGTCTATGTTTCTGGTCATTGGGATAGGTACTGCTGCTTCTAACAATTCAATCACTACTTCTTCTTTAACTTTATCTACTCTGGTTACTTTGGCTTTTTCTCCTTTAAATGGCCCGGAAATAATTTCTACCACATCATTTTTTCTGATATCAATTTCTCTTTTGACCTGTTCCAGCATATGTTCAATCTCTTTATATTCAACTGGTTTAGGTAATATTCCGCGTGCATATGGTATTCCCTGAATAGCTTGTTCAGCTGTAATTTTGTCCTTAGCCTCAACAAAAATATACCCTCTGGTTCCGTGAGGTCTTATAACTGAGTAAACATCCAGACCTTTTTTTTCTATGTGAGAAGCCAGAAATTCCAAAACTTGATCTTCTCTGTTAGCTGTGGTTCTCAGAGCAAAAATCTTTGTTTTTACTTCTACTGCTTCTTCTTTGGGTTCGGTTGGTTTTTCTGGTTCTTTTTTTTCTTCTTTTCCTAGCAGTTCTTCTTCCCACTCAGTATCATTTTCCTCTCCTTCATTCTCTTCTTTTCCTTCCTCTTTCTCCTCATCATTTTCTGTTTTTTCTTGTTCTTCTGTATGCTCCTCCTTTTTTTCTTCCTCGCTTCCATCCTCAGTTTTTTCTTTATCATCTCCTGCTGTTGCTTTCACCTTCTTTTCTTCTCCTCTTTGCTCATTTAGAGCTTCGGCTACTCCAGGTTCTTCTGTTTGAACCTCTCCCTGTTCTGCTTGTTCTTCTTCTGTTTGTGGTTCTTTTTCCTCTTCTGCCATTTTAATCAATCACACCAAACCTTGTTTGATTAGCAGGATTAAAAATCCAATCATCCCAATTATGATTATTCCTAACCCTGAAACCTTAACTATTGTTTTGAATTCTTCTGAAGTGGGTTTTTTTGTTACTCTCAGTACTCGTTTGCATTCCTTAATAAACCCATTTGTTTTTATCCACCATGAAGAAGATTGTTGTGCTTCCATTTTTAAATGGATTTTTAGCTGTTTTATAAATTTTACTCTTTTTAAGGGCAAATAGAATCTTTGAGAGAATTTTAAGTTTAAACAAACTCTATTCCCAGTTCTTCTGACATTTCTTCTTTTTTTCTGTCTGTTAAGGTTGAACTGGTACCAAAGATTTGCGAGCTTTTAACTCCAGTGATGATGAGCATGGTTCTGACTGTTTTTTGCAGGTCTTCAGAAAGTTGGGCTCCCCAGATGATTTTGGCATCTTCATCCATGTGTTCAGCTACTTTTTCCACTATTTTTTTTGATTCTTCTAAAGTCATACCTGGCCCTCCAACTATATTAATCAAGGCTCCTGTTGCTTCAGAGATGTCCACATCCAGTAAAGGATTGTTAATTGCCTTCTCTACTGATTCCAAAGCCCTATTCTCACTATCAGCCTCACCCACACCTATTAAGGAAACTCCGCCGTCACCCATTATTGTTTTTATGTCAGCAAAATCAAGATTTACCAGGCCCACTCTGGTGATCATCTCTGCAATCCCTTTAACTGCATTGGTTAGCAGTTCATCAGCCACTTTAAAAGCTGTTTGCAAGGGCAGATCCGGGGCTAATTCTAAGAGTTTATCATTAGGGATAACTATGAGGGTATCTACTACATTTTCTAATTTTTCCAGTCCAATAACTGCATTCTCATATCTTCTCCTGCCTTCTATACTGAAAGGCATGGTCACTATAGCCACAGTCAAGCAGTCAAGTTTCTTACCAATTTCAGCAATGACTGGTGCTGAACCTGTTCCTGTTCCCCCTCCTAATCCACAGGTAACAAAGACCATGTCTGCTCCTTGTATTGCTTTTTTGATTTCGTGTTCTGATTCTCTGGCTGCTTCTTCTCCAATCTTAGGCATTGAACCGGCTCCCAGTCCTTTGGTAACTTCTTTGCCAATCATTATTTTTTTGTCAGCATTAGTAAAAAGAAGATCCTGGGCATCAGTATTAACTGCTATGGTTTCCACACCCACAATTCCAATCCCACTCATTCTGTTAATAGTATTATTTCCTCCGCCACCTGACCCAACTACTTTGATAGTTGCTTTTTGTCTGGAAAGAATTTCTTCTAGTTCAGCATCAACATCCAGAGAAGGTCCTTTAACCTCCTGAATCTCTGGTTCTGTTTCTATCTCTGCTCTTGGTTCATCTTCCTGAATCTCTGGTTCTATCTCTTCTTTCATTTTTTCTTTTTTCATTATCTCTTCTGTTCTTTCTTCTTCTTTTTCTTTTTCCTCTTCTTTTCCCTCTTCACTCCCATAACCCTCTCTTTTTTCTCTAATTTCTTCTGTTCTTTCTTGTTCTGGTTCTCTTGGCTCTCCTGAAAAGCTGCTTTTTTCCTTGTTTGTTATTTTTTCTTCTGTTTTTTCTTCGTCATTGCCAGAGTCTTCTCCGTAGCTTTCTCTATTTTCTTCATTTTCCTGTGATTCAAACTGTGCAGAATGTTGATTTTCTTCTTGCCAATCTTGCAATTTATCCACCCAAATCTTTTTGATGACCTGTTTTATTCCAGGTTTTACCTTAAATATGTTTGTTAATTTATTCACCTTTATCAATTTATAAACTTTTATTTAATCTTAAACTACTATTTTAGTCTATATTTCAGAATAAGTCTAAGTTTTTTTCTTACTCCAGGCTATCTTTATTTTCCTCTTTCTCCTCTTCCTTTACTCCTTTCTCCTCTTCCTTTACTCCTTTCTCCTCTTC